>NZ_QPES01000001.1:2306597-2636111 GCF_009455685.1 Paraburkholderia hayleyella
GATATCCGGGAATATCGTGCCGTTTAGCGCCAGCGTCAGGTACACGTTATTGGCGTCATAACCGAGGCTCGGGGCGAGAAACGCGAGGTTCGACGTGGCGTTGGCAAAGGTGCCGCTCAGGCCACTCGCCGCGCTCAGAATCGTGTACTTGCTGTTCGAACCGTAGTTGCCGCTCGCCGCCAGCACGTGCACCGTGCCCCCGCGAGGCTGGCCGTGCCCGTCGCGTCGATCCGGTTGCCCGCTTGCTGCGCGCTGGCCGCGACCTGATACACCGAATCCGGCGCAAAGCTGACGTCGCCCGCTACCTTGAGCGTGGCAGCCGGCGCACCTGGCGCCGCCGTGCCACCGGTTTTCACGGTAAGCGCGCCCACCGTGCCGCCCCCACCCAGCGTGGCGCCATCGTTGACTGTCACGGCCGAACGCGCCGCCGTGCCGTCGATCACCAGCGTGCCCGCATTCACCGTGGTCGCGCCCGAATACGAATTAACCCCGCCGAAGACGGTCGTGCCACTGCCTTCCTTCGTCACGCCCGCGCTGCCGCTGATCGCGCCATCGAAACGCTGGTCGCTGGCGTCGCCAAAACTCAGCGCGTTCGCGCCCAGCGCGAGTGCGCTGCCCGCCGCCCCCGCCAGCGAACGTACGCGGCCGATCCGGCCCGAGGCCACATCCAGCGTCGCCGCCTGACCTAAGCTCAGCGCGCCGATAGAAGCGAGGCTCGCGTCCTGGCCCAGCACCAGCGCGCCCGCGCTGACGCTCAAATCGCCGGTGAAGGTGTTCGCGCCTTTGAGCGTTTGCGTGCCGCTGCCCTGTTTCACGAGACCGCCGCTACCGCTGATCGAGCCGCCGAACTGCTGGTCGCTGCTGTCGCCGAAGGTCAGCGTATTGGCCCCCAGCGCCACCGAGGTCCCCGCCACGCCCTTGAGCTGGGCGAGTGTCTGGCTGCTCTGGCTGCCCGAGAGATCGAAGACGGTAGCGGCTTGCGCCAGGTTCACCGTGCTGTCTGCCGCCAGCCGCCCGTTCGCACCCAGCGCCAGCGTGCCACCGTTGATGGTCGCTTCACCCGAATAGGTATTCGCGCCATCCAGCGTTTGCGTGCCGCTGCCTTGCTTGACCAGCCCGCCGCTGCCGCTGATCGAGCCGCCAAAGGTCTGGTTCGTGCTGTCGCCGAAAGTCAGCGTGTTGTTGCCGAGTGCGATCGTGCTGCCTCGAGCACCCGCCAGGGCACCCAGCGTACTGCTGCCGCCCGCCGCGAGATCGAAGCCCGCGCCCGCTGCCGCCAGATTCAGCGCGCTGCCCGCCGCGAGGCGGCCGCCGCCTTTCAGCGCGAGCGTGCCCGCGTTGACCGTGGTACCACCGCTGTAGGTATTCACGCCGCTCAAGGTCTGCGTGCCGCTGCCCTCCTTGACCAGGCCGCCGCTGCCACTGATCGCCCCGGCGAATTCCGTGTTCGCGCTATCGCCCAGCGCCAGCGTGCTGCCGCCGAGCTCCAGCAGGCTGCCGCCCGCGCCGCTCAAGCCCCCGATGCGCTGGCTGCGGCCGCTGCCCGACAGGTCGACCTTCGTGCCGGTCTGTTCGAGATTCAGCGCGCCCGCTCCGCCCAAACTCGCGCCCGCGCCGAGTGCCAGCGTGCCGTTGCGCACCGTGGTGCCGCCGGTATAGGTGTTCGCGCCACTCAGGGTCTGGACGCCTGAGCCCTGCTTCACGATGCCGCCGCTGCCGCTGATCACGCCATCGAAGTGCTGGTCGCTCGCATCGCCAAAGGCCAGCGTGTTGCCGCCGAGGGCAATCGTGCTGTGCCCCACACCGGAGAGCGCGCCGATGGTTTGCGGGCCACTGGCCGCGGCGAGATCGAACTTCGCATTGGCCTGAGCCAGATTCACCGCTCCCGTGGCGGCGAGGCTGCCGCCCGCGCCCAGGGCCAGCGTGCCGTTGTTGATCACCGTGCCGCCGCTGTAGGTATTGGCGCCACTCAGCGTCTGCGTGCCGCCGCCGTCCTTGACCAGTGCGCCACTGCCGCCGATCACCCCAGCGAAGGTCTGGTTGCCGCCATCGCTGAGCGTCAACGTGTTCGAGCCGAGCGCCACCTTGCTCGTCGCCGAACCGGCCAGCGAGCCCAGCGTCTGGTTCGCGCCGCCCGACATATCGAAGCGCGTGCCATCGCCTGCCAGGTTCATCGCTCCGTTTTGCGCCAGCGCGCCGTTGCCCGTGAGCGCGAGCGTGCCTTCCTTGATGGTGGTGCCACCGGTATAGGTGCTGGCATCGCTCAGCGTCACCGTGCCCGCGCCCTGTTTGACGATGCCGCCACTGCCCTCGATCACGCCGTCAAAACGCTGGGCCGTGGCATCGCCAAAACTCAGCGTTTTCGCGCCCAGCGCCACCTTGCTGCCGGCCACACCGCTTAAGGCGCCAATGCTCTGGTTCGTCTTGCTGGCGGAAATATCGAAGATCGTCTGTTGATTCGCCAGGATCACCGCGCCGCCGCCCGTCAGGCTACCGTTCTCGCCCAGCGCCAGGGTGCCGCCGTTGATCGTGGTGCTGCCGGTGTAGGTGTTGGTGCCATTCAGCATTTGTTTGTCGTTCCCCTCCTTGACGATGCTGCCCGTCCCCGCCATGCCGCCATTGAAGGTTTCATCGCCGGTGCCGCCCAGCGTCAGCTGGTTAGCGCCCAGCGCAATCGTGCTGCCCTCTTCGCCAACCAGCGAGCCGATGGTTTGCAGCCCGCCTGCCGCCAGATCGAGCACCGCGCCCGAGCCCACCACCACGGTGCTGTTCGCGGATAAACGTCCGCCGACTCCGACCACTAGCGTGCCGTCCTTGATCAGCGTGTTGCCGGTAAACGTGCTGACGCCGGTAAACGTTTCCTTGCCCGCACCTTGCTTGATGATGCCGCCCGTGCCTTCGATCGAACCGGCGAAGTTATGGTCATAACCGTCACCGAAGGTCAGCGTGTTGCCGCCCAGCACCACCCGGCTGCCCGCCGTGCCGCTCAAGCCGCCGATGGTCTGGTTCGCGCCCGCGCCGTAATTGTCGATGTCGAACACCGCGCCGCCACCGGCCAGGTTCACCGTGCTTTGCCCCGAGAGGCTGCCGTTCGCGCCCAGGGTCAGCGTGCCTTCGTTGATGGTGGTATCGCCGGTGTAGGTGTTGGCGCCATTGAGCGTCTGCGTGCCGCCGCCTTGTTTGGTGATGCCGCCCGTGCCGCTGATCGCGCCGTCGAAGCTCTGGTTGCTCGCATCGCCCAGCGTCAGCGTATTGCCGCCGAGCGTGACCGCGCTACCCGCGCCGCCCTTCAGCACGCCTACGGTCTGGTTGCCGCTGCTGGCGGAAATATCGAAGGTCGCGCCGTTGCCCGCCACGTTCACCACCGCGCCACTCCCCAGGCTGCCGCCGCCTGCGAGTGACAGCGTGCCCTCATTGATCGTGGTTTCACCGGTGTAGGTGTTGGCGCCGCTCAGCGTTTGCGTGCCTGCGCCTTGCTTGACGATGCCCCCCGAGCCGCTGATCGTGCCGCCAAAATCGTGCGCGCTGCCACCGGCCGTGGTGTCGCCCAGCGTCAGCGTGTTGTCCCCCAGCTTCACCTGCGCGCCGCCCACCCCATCGAGCCCGCCGATGGTCCGGCCGCCCCCGCTATAGGCGATGCTGAAGGTCGCGCCCGTCGCGGCGACGTCCACCGTGTTGTTCGCGGCGAGGCTACCCGTCATGCCCAGCGCCAGCGTGCCGTTATTGATGGTGGTTTTGCCGGTATAGGTGTTAGCGCCGTCCAGCGTTTGCGTGCCGCTGCCCTGCTTGACGATGCTCCCTGTGCCACTGATCACGCCAGAATAGAAACCATCATATTCGCGGCCAAAACTCAGCGTGTTAGCGCCCAGCACGATCTGGCTGTCCGCCACCCCCTCCAACTGGCCAATGGTCTGGCCACCACGGCTGTCAGCAATATCGAACGCCGCACCCGCCATTGCGAGATTCACCATGCCGGTCGCGGTGAGCGAACCCTCGCCGCTCAGTGCCAGCGTTCCCGCGTTAATCGTGGTGCCGCCGGTATAACTATGGTTGCCCGTCAACGTTTCACGGCCGCTGCCGATCTTGTAGATACTGCCCGCGCCCGCGATATTGCCGTCATAGGTATGGTCGTCGTCATCGCCGAGCGTCAGCGCATCGGCGCCGAGTATCACCGTGCTGCCCGTCTCGCCCGTGAGCGCACCGACGCTCTGATACCCGCCTGCCGAGAGATCCAGTGTCGCGCCCGTGCCTACCCAGACCTTGCCGCTACTCGACAAACGTCCGAACTGGCCTAGTACGAGCGAGCCCTGCCGGATCAAGGTGTCGCCGGTGTATGTGTTGTAGCCGTCGAACGTCTGGCTATAGCGCCCCTCCTTGATCACGCCACCGTTGCCGCTAATCGTGCCGTTGAAAACCTGGTCGGCCAGCAGGTTCAGTGTCAGCGTGCGCTCGCCCAGCGCCACCGTGCCCCCCACCCCAATGCTGCTTAAGCCGCCGATACTCTGGTCGCCATTGCTCGCGGAAATATCGAATCCCCCGAGGTCACCTAAACGCACCGCCGTCCTATCCAGGCTGCCGTCCGCAGCCAGCGCCAGCGTGCCCTGGCTGATGTCCGTCGTACCGGTGTAGGTATTGGCACCCGTCAGCGTTTGCGTATTCGCACCTTGTTTGACAAGACCGCCGCTGCCACGGATCACGCCAGCGAACGTCGCATCACCCGCGTTGCCCAGCCCCAGCACCAGGTTGTTTGCGCCCAGCACCACCTGGCTGCCCGCTACGCCGTTTAAAGCGCCAACGTTCTGGAGTGTGCTGCCATTCGTGACATCAAACTTCGCGTTCTGGCCTGTGAGGTTCACCTCCCCCTCGCCTTGAAAACTGCCGCCCGAACCCACCGCCAGCGTGCCGTCATTGATCGTGGTGCTGCCGCTGTAATTGGTCGAGATGCCTAGCGTTTGCGTGCCGCTGCCCGTTTTGACCAGACCGCCCGAGCCGTAAAGCATGCCAGCGAAGCTATGGTCATCGTTGTCGCCCAGCGTCAGTGTCGTCAAGCCTAGCGATACCGTGCTACTGGCCACGCTGCTGTTCAGCGACCCGAGAACCGGATTCACGCCTGAGTTAAAAACCAGCGCGGCATTTGCCCCCGTCAGGTTCACCGCACTCCCCGCTGCCAGCGAGCCGCTTCCCATCACATTCAGTTCGCCTTCGTTGATCGTGGTGCCGCCGGTATAGGTATTCGCCCCGAACAAGTAAGTCGGGCTTATCCCTTGCTTGACGATGCCACCGGTACCGCTTATCGCACCCTCGACATATCCGCCTGACGCCGCGCCGAATGTCAGCGTATTGGCGCCCAGGACAACCGTGCTGCCCACCGCCGTAACCAGATCCCCGATCGTCTGGTTGGCGTGGGCCGCCGAAATATCGAATACGGTCTGGTCGTTGGCGAGCCGCAGCCCACCCGTGGCGGCCAGACTGCCGTTTGCGCCCAGCGCCAGCGTGCCGACATTGACCGTGGTGCCGCCCGTATAGGTATTGGCCCCCTCCAGCGTTTGCGTGCCCGAGCCCTGCTTGATGATGCCGCCGCTGCCCGTGATAACGCCGCTGAAGGTTTGCGCACTCGCATCGCCAAAGGTCAGAGTCTGCCCGCCGAGCGCAACGGTGCTGCCACTCGCCCCGGCCAGCGCGGTGAGGTTAGCGCCATACGTCTCCGAAATATCGAACGTGGCCCCAGCACCCACGTTGACCCGGCTCGCGGAGGCCAGGCTGCCCGTCCAGTTCAGCGCGAGCGTGCCCTCGTTCACTCGCACTTCGCCGGTAAAGGTGTTGGCTGCATAGACGGTGTCCTTGCCCGCGCCTTGCTTGACGATGCCCCCCGTACCGCTGATGACACTCCCAAGGGGGTGATCATTGGCATCGCCAAAGGTCAGCGTGTTGCCGCCCAGCACCACCCGGCTGCCCGCCGCCATGGCGCTCATGCCGCCGATGGTCTGGTTCGCGCCCGCGCCGTTGTCCCCGATGTCGAACACCGCATTGGGCCCCGACAGGACCACGGTACTGTTTTGCGCGAGACGGCCGCTGGCGCTTAAGGTCAGCGTGCCGTTATAGATCGTGGTGTCGCCGGTATAAGTATTGACGCCGGTCAGCCTTTGCTGGCCTGCCCCCGACTTGTCGATGCCGCCGCTGCCGCTGATCGTGCCGGCAAAATCCTGCTGGGTCGCATCGCCCAACTGCAACGTGTTGTCGCCGAGCGTGACCGCGCTACCTGCGCCGCCCTTCAGCACGCTCACGATCTGTTTGCCGCTGCTGGCGGAAATATCGAAGGTCGCGCCGTTGCCTGCCACGTTCACCACCGCGCCCATCGCCAGGCGACCGTCATCCTTAAGTGACAACGTGCCCGCGTTGATCGTGGTTTCACCGGTGTAGGTGTTGGCGCCGCTCAGCGTTTGCGTGCCTGTGCCTTGCTTGACGATGCCCCCCGTGCCGTTGATCGTGCCGCCAAAATCGTGCGTGCTGCCACCGGCCGTAGTGTCGCCCAGCGTCAGCGTGTTGCCGCCCAGCTCTACCCAAGCGCCTCCCACGCCATCGAGCCCGCCAATCGTCCGGCTGCCGCCACTTGCAGCGACGGAAGCAATGCTGAAGGTCGCATTCGGCCCGCTGAGGACCACCGTATTGTTCCCGGCGAGACTGCCCGTCGCGCCTAACGCTAGCGTGCCGCCGTTGATGGTGGTGGTACCGGTATAGGTATTCGCGCCATTCAGCGTCTGCGTGCCGCCCCCCTGTTTGACGATGCCTCCCGTGCCGCTCATCTCACCCGCGAAGGTCCGGTCTAAACCATCCCCCAACGTCAGCGTGTTGCCCCCCAGAATAACGCTGCTGCCCGCCACCCCCAACAACCCGCCGATGGTCTGGTTACCGGCCGAGGCAAGATTGAAAACCGTCCCCGAAGCAGCGGTATTCACCAAGCCTGTCGCCGCCAGCGAGCCTTGGCTGCCCAGCGCCAGCGTGCCCTCGTTGATGGTGGTGCCGCCGGTATAGGTGTTCGCGCCATTCAGGTTCTGTATGCCGCTGCCTTGCTTGATGAGGCTGCCCCCCTCACCGCTCACCACGCCCGAAAAAGTGTTAATCGTGGAACCATCGAGCGTCAAGACACGGCTGCCCAGCAAGACCTGGCTGCCGCTGACGCCATTTAGCGCCTGCACGGTCTGGCCGATGAGGCTGTCGGCGATACTGAAAACCGCCGTTTCACCCGCAAGATTCACCTGTCTGCTGTTCGCCAGCGACCCGCTGCTGCTCAGCGCCAGCGTGCCCGCGTTGATGGTGGTGTAGCCCGTGTAGATATTGGTCCCCGACAGCGTCACGCTCGACGCGCCGTTTTTGGTCAGGCCGCCATCGCCGCTAATCACGCCGCTCAAGCCCAGAGCGTTTGAGCCACCCAGATTGAGCGAGGCCCCCGGATTCATAACAAAGTGATTGCCGAGCGACACGGCCGTGCTGCTATCCAGCGTGAGCGTGGTGCCGAACATCTGGACTGCGCCGGCGCCGAATGCCGTGGACGATCCCACCACGATCTTGCCGTTACTCCAGGACGTGCCGGAAGAATAATTGTTGTCGCCATTCAGCGTGAGTGTGCCGCTACCTGTTTTTGACAGGTGGCTACTGCCTCCCGCCACAATCGGGCCATTCAATCTCAGATCATTGACACCCGGGAGCTCGAGGCTGCCATTCAGGACGATCCGGTTGGACAAGCTCACGTTGCGGTTGTTATCCAGCATGGCGTTGCCCGACACTTGCAGGTTGCCGATCCCTAGTGCGGTATCGCTCCCCACAACCAGCTTCCCTGACCCGATAGACACTGCGCCAAAAAAACTATTGGCGCCATTCAGCGTGAGCGTGTCGCTGCCACTTTTGATCAGCCCCCCCGTGCCTGAAATGTAGCCGCTCAACGTCAACGGACTGCTCGACAGCGCGGTCAGCGTGTTCTGCAGGTAGATCGGGGTATTCAGTTCCAGTGGTAAGCCATCCCTAGCGCCAAGCGATGAAGGGCCGCTCACGATGAGCTCGCCGAAGCCCATCGTCCCCGATCTACCTAGCAGCAACGTACCGTTCTTAAGCTCAGTCGTGCCGCGATAGAGATTGGTCTGATTCAGCGTGAGCGTGCCGCTGCCACTTTTGGCCAGCCTCCCATTTCCGGTAATGGTGCCATTCAGCGTGAGCGGAGCGAGATCGTTCGCCAACACCTCCAGAGTGTCTGGTGCATTCCACAAGGTGATCGGATTGTTCAATGTCACGCCTTGCGTGGAACTCAGTCTCGAATTGCCCTGCACCTCGACCGTGCTTGTACCCAGCGCGGTATCACTCCCGACTCGAAGCATCGCGCTATACAGGGAAGTGGTACCCGAATAGGTGTTGCTGTTCGTCAATATCAGTTGTCCTGCGCCATTCATCAGCCTGCCCGAACCGGAAACCACGCCGGAAAGCGTCAAGGGGAAGTTTCCCCGCACGGTCAGGCCACCGGCACCCAAAATGACGTTGCCGCTCACGTCCACACCACCTGGCTCTCCCGATTGAAGCTCCCCGCCATTCGCGGTAATCGTACCGGGTAGCGCACCGGCCCCGCCCGCGATCACCAGCGCGCCATTGTTGAGTGCCGTATCCATGAAAGCGGTCGCACCACTGAGCGTCCAGGTGCCGCTGGTGAGCGTCAAATGGGAAAAATTCCGGTAGGTATTGGTCGAGACATTCCCGGAGCCAGACAATGAGCCCGCCGCGTCGCCGTTATTGCTCAGCTCCAGCGTGTTATTGCCTCCGGCACCGCCATCAACCACGCCTGGTGCGGCAAAGGTAAGGGCAGGATTGCTCGCTAGCCCGGTGAGCGGCACGCTGGCTGTGCTGCCCCCCGCACTAATGACCGAGCCCGTTATCGCAGTAAAGGTATTGGCACCGCCCGCTCCCAGGGAGACGCTGCCGTTGATCGTCCCGGCATTGAAAAACGTGTTGCCTGCGCTCGATTTATCGAACGCCACGCGGCCGGTGATCACGCCAGTTGCCTCATTGGTCATGATGACCTTGCCGCCGCCCTGGACGGCAACGACCGGCGCCTCCGAAGCCAGCTTTCCCGGCGCACCGGTTAACGCCACGAGATTCAGGGTGCCCGCATTGCTAATCGTGGTCGTGCCGTTTGCGCTATTGCGGAGATCCAGCGCCAGACCTCCTAACGAAGATAGCGAGCCGGTTGTCGGGTTATACGTGGTGCTGTTACTCCCCGAGATCGTAGCGCCCGCCAGATTGCTCACGACATTCAGACCAAGCAGCGACGTCGTTCCCAGCACGACGGCAGTCGTGGGAGACGTTGCGGAGCCACTCAGAGCCGCGCTGACTGTTCCCTGGTTGGAAAACTGGATATTGGCTCCCGTCAGGCTCATCGGCGTCCCGCCTAATCCCGCACTGATGCCCACGGTGGCGGAAGGGAGAACAGACACGATCAAGCCGTTTGTGCCGCTGCTAAAAACGTTCGTCGAACCCGAGCATGTCACACTTGCACCGGCCGTTACGCACGCCGCCCAGGCCACAGGGCTGCCGCTCGCGTAAAAAACCACGGTGAAAAACACCCAACCGAGTGACCGTAACAAGCTTGCGCGCGCGAGCCCATCAAGGCGGCCGGTCCCGCCCGCGCCAGGCTGGGCACCGCGAACGCCAGACGCGGCGCCCCGTTCCCGCCTTTGCGCACGTTGTTCGGAATGCCCCCGGCCACGTCCTTTCACCAACTCGGAAGCCACCACAAACGCGTTGTGCACGCCACTCCACACCACCCGATAGACCTTGCTCATTGTTCCCCGCCCGTCAATTTTGTTCAGTTCGATGTATCGACGGCTTCGGTTTGCAGACACGAATGGCCGTCATGGCGCGAAGCGGAGCCTGTCCGTCAGCGGATACGTTGTGTGTTGAGTGAAATGCGCGAAGACTTTCGCGCAGAGATCGCGTCTGAGCGCGGCATGGCGGGTGTGGGCGCGGCTGCGGATACTCCGCGGCCCTGCCGGATGAAGCCGGAAAACGCGGCGGTAACAGATGCGATAGACGCAATAGATGCGGCAGATGCGGCAAACGCGGCAAACGCGAACACGCTCTCGCAGCGTCACCCACCGATTGATGCTGACAAACCACGAACGCATCCGTGGTCACGATGATTCGATCCTCGACCGGCATGTCCATGCCCACGCATGTTGTTATTCACTCAAAGGCCGTTGAGCAGTCTGAATAGCAACGGTTGCTGTATCAGGCGGACGCTATGCCGCCTGAATATTCTTTCAGTAACATTGCGTCAGAATCCGTTCCGGTTTTAGGCAATTATTTTTGGGATACGGCGATAGACACGCTCACAACAGAGGTAGAACAGGGGTAAACCATTCAGCCAGGAGCCTTTGTGGTCAAGGCTCCCGGCTGATTTGAGCGGGGCGATTCCAGCGCTGGCGGGTTCTGGCAAGGGCCATGCCAGCAAAGCGTGGAACTTTCCGTTGGAGTGCGTTACCTAGACGAGAGCTGAGCGAGTGATGTCTCAATAAGGCGGGTCGCCAATGACCTGCCTGATGGGGATAACACATGCAAGGCATGTCCGATAAATAAATTCAATTAATCACCGAGAGGAACCTTATGAATCACGACGACCCGTAATCGTTATGGCATCGCAACACTGTCCCACCCTGCATTAACGACAAGCCCGGTGTTGGGTCATGGATGAATGCCACAACACATGCGGCAGACCAATATTATTAATTATTATGAGAGCCATTCGATGATACATTCCACGCCAATTCAAAATAAATCAAATAATCCTTCAAATAATTCCATCAACCATTCTGATAACGATCAAGACAACAGCATAAAACAGGGATTTTTTTCCGGTTTAAATAAAAAAATTAGTTCAACTTTCCCCTTGTCACCCAGGGCCGCCGGCTATTCAATGACAGTGGGCGCCGCACTGATTGCAATAAGTTTTCTTGACGGCATACCCGCAATGCTTATCGTTGACGACATGAAACAAGCGATCGGGCCCGATAGTTCAAGCACTGCTTTTCACGGAAATTTTCTCACTGAAAATGAGAAGCCAATTCTTGCAGGCATGGCGGGGCTATTTGTTTCTGGCACCATACTAACTATAGCTGGCATGCACGGTATCATTCGTGCTTGCCGCCTCCCCGATGCAGAAAATCAAGCGTTAATCAAAGACAATGACCAGATCCAAAATTACAATTCAACGGACATTAGCATCAATATTAAAAAAGACAATAACGTTTAATTAACTAAGGCGTGGTGTCTGATATTTCAGCCGCCACGTTTTATTCCTGGCAGACGACTTAAACCTTGCCGGCAAGTATTTTCCGCAACACGCTATGGCTCGATTCGCAAACCGGTCATCTCCCCAGTGACTTTAACGTCCTCCCAGACAGGAAACTGATAGCCGGAGCCTCAACCGCTGGAACGATCCCTACACCCAGCGGCCCTACGCGCCCAGCGCGCCCTTCCAGATCACCACGGCAAAGGTTTCGCACGGGATCGCCCAACGCCTGCGGTACCATAACGCCGTTTCCGGCATGGGCTTCCCTGGCGCGCGCTCCCGGCTAGTCCAACTGGCTCTTGCCGTTCGGCTAGCGTTCTTTTTTGCGCAGCTCACCCAGCGTTTTCCCAGCGACAATGGCGCTACCCTGCGTAGCAGGCTCAAACAAAAAACCGCCCCAAACCCCGCGCTTTTCTGGATCAAGGATAAATGGAAGAAACGCACGCACAACCCAACGCGTCAAACATCATGAGCCATCACACGCCGATGATGCAGCAGTACCTGCGCATCAAGGCGGAGCACCCCGGCACGCTGGTGTTTTACCGTATGGGCGATTTTTATGAGCTGTTTTTTGACGACGCCGAAAAAGCCGCCCGCCTGCTCGACCTCACGCTGACCCAGCGTGGCGCCTCGGGTGGCAACCCGATCAAGATGGCCGGGGTTCCCCATCACGCCGTCGAACAATATCTCGCCAAGTTGGTCAAGCTCGGCGAATCCGTCGCTATCTGCGAGCAAATTGGCGACCCGGCCACGTCAAAAGGCCCGGTCGAGCGCAAGGTCATGCGCGTCGTCACACCCGGTACGCTGACGGATGCCGCACTGCTATCCGACAAACGCGACGTGTATCTGCTCGCGGTGTGCGCGGGACATAACCGGCGCGGAGTCGTCACTCATATCGGCCTCGCCTGGCTCAATCTGGCTAGCGGCGCGTTGCGCCTCGCGGAAGTCGCCGCCGACCAGGTCAGCGCGGTGTTCGAGCGCATCCGGCCCGCGGAAATCCTGGTCGCGGATACCTCCGCTGAAGCCGCTAGCTGGTCGCCACCCAGCGGGTTTGGCGCATTGACGCGGGTCCCGGTCTGGCATTTCGATCCCGCCACCGGCGCCCAGCGCCTGCGCGACCAGCTAGGCGTGGCGAGCCTCGAAGGCTTCGGCGCGCACACGCTCTCCAGCGCCTACGGCGCCGCCGGGGCGCTGCTGTTATACGCGGCCGCCACGCAAGGCCAGCAGTTACGCCATGTGCTCAGCCTGAAAGTCGAAAACGAATCCGAATACATCGGCCTCGATCCCGCTACCCGGCGCAATCTCGAACTCACCGAAACACTGCGTGGCACCGAAGCGCCGACGCTCTGCTCGCTGCTCGACACCTGTTGCACCACGATGGGCAGCCGTCTGCTGCGTCACTGGCTGCATCATCCGCCGCGCGATGCCCGCATCGCCCAAGCCCGCCAGCAGGCGCTCGGTGCGCTACTCAATGGGCCTACCGGTGCGGGCCTCGACGGCTTGCGCAGCGCCTTGCGCCAGATCGCCGATATCGAACGCATCACTGGCCGCCTCGCCTTGCTGTCGGCGCGGCCCCGCGATTTATCGAGCCTGCGCGACACCTTTACAGCATTGCCCGCATTGCGCACCCAGCTTCAAGCGTTAGTGGCCGATGCGGCGGCGCTCATCCGCATCGATGCGGCCTTAGCGCCCCCAGTCCCGTGCGCCGAACTGCTGGCTCGCGCCGTCGCCGCCGAACCCGCCGCCATGGTGCGCGATGGCGGCGTGATTGCACGCGGCTACGATGCCGAACTGGATGAACTGCGCGACATGTCGGACAACTGCGGGCAGTTTCTGCTTGATCTCGAAACCCGCGAGCGCGAGCGGACCGGTATCAGCAATTTGCGCGTCGAATACAACAAGGTGCATGGCTTTTATATTGAAGTCACGCGCGGCCAGACCGACAAGGTGCCCGAGCACTACCGGCGACGTCAGACCTTAAAAAACGCCGAACGCTATATCACCCCCGAACTCAAGACCTTCGAAGACAAAGCGCTCTCCGCCCAGGAACGGGCCCTGGCCCGCGAACGCGCGCTCTATGACGCGCTACTGCAAGCGCTCCTGCCGTTTATTGCCGATTGCCAGCGCGTCGCGGCGGCGCTCGCCGAACTCGATTTGCTGGCCAGCTTTGCCGAGCGCGCCCGCGCGCTGGACTGGATCGCGCCGGTCTTTGCCGCTAACGCGGGTATTGAGATCGAACAGGGGCGGCATCCGGTCGTCGAAGCCCAGGTCGAGCAGTTCATCGCCAACGATTGCACGCTCAACGCCGAACGCAAACTGTTGCTGGTGACCGGCCCCAACATGGGGGGCAAATCCACGTTCATGCGGCAAACCGCGCTGATCGCCTTACTGGCTTATGTCGGCAGTTACGTGCCTGCCAGGCGGGCGGCATTCGGCCCGATTGACCGGATCTTCACCCGCATTGGCGCCGCGGATGATCTGGCCGGCGGCCGCTCGACCTTCATGGTGGAAATGACGGAAGCCGCCGCGATCCTCAACGAGGCAACGCCGCAAAGCCTGGTGTTAATGGACGAAATTGGCCGTGGCACCTCAACTTTCGATGGCCTCGCCCTCGCATGGGCGATCGCGCGCCACCTGCTGAACCAGAACGGCTGCCATTCGCTCTTCGCCACCCATTATTTCGAACTGACCCAACTGCCTGCCGAGTTTCCTCAGGCCGCGAACGTGCATCTTTCGGCCGTCGAACATGATCATGGCATTGTGTTCTTGCACGCGGTCAGCGAAGGCCCGGCAAACCAGAGCTATGGCTTGCAGGTCGCGCAACTGGCCGGCGTGCCCGCCGCCGTGATCCGCGCGGCACGAAAGCATCTGGCGCATCTGGAACAGCAATCCGCGATGCGGCCAACCCCGCAACTCGATCTCTTTGCCCTGGCGCCGGCAGTGGCTACGGACGATTCAGACAATATGGACGATACGCCCTCCGGCCATCCCCCCCCTCCTCTAGAATCCGCCTCCCTGGCAGCCCAGGCGCTCGTCGAACGGCTGCGCACCCTCGATCCCAATGAGCTGCGCGCCAAAGATGCGCTTGACCTGCTCTATGAATTGCACGAACAGGCCCATGCCGCGGATGTGGGCCACTAGCTTGCGGCCTCAATGGCTATCGTGGCTGCCGCGACAGCCTCGGCCTGGCCTGTTGCTCATGGCGGCGGCCCTGTATTGGGCTGCCGTGCCGCCCACCCTGGCACGCCAGGTGCATCCCTCACAACCGGCGCCTGACGCACGCTATACCTTCGCGGTCATCGCCGACACGTTGCAAAGCCCGGCCGACGAAGCCCCGACGCAACGCATGCTCAGTGCCATTGGCCACGATCCAGCCGTGTCATTCATCGTGTATGACGGCAACCTGAAAAGTGCCCGGGAAGCGTGTCAGGACACGCTTTACGAACGTCGCCAGGCGATCCTCGAAGCCGCCCGGCCCGCCTTGATTTTTGTGCCGGGCCCGCATGACTGGATTGACTGCGGCAAGGCGGGTGCAGGCGGCTTCGATCCGGTCGAGCGTCTGGATTTACTGCGGCAGACGCTTTTTGCCAGCGCGAGCTCGATGGGCCAAAACCCGCTTCCGTTAAGACGCGAAAGTGAAATCTCCCGTTTTCGGCCCTACCGTGAAAATGTGCGCTGGCTGGTTGGCAATACGGTATTTATTAGTTTGAATGTGTCCGGCGCAAATAATCATTACCTCAACGCGGGTGGACGCAATGGCGAATTCGAGGACAGAACCATCGCTAACGGCTTCTGGCTCGCGCACGCCGCCGAATATGCAAAGCGGCGGGCAGCCAGCGCCATCGTCGTGCTGATTCAGGGCAACCCTAACTTCGAACGCTATGAGCGGCCTGAGCATTTCAGGTGGCTACGTTTTACAGCGTATCCACGACGGGATGGCTATCTGGAATTCAAACGGAATCTGCTCAAGCTGGCGCAAACGTTCCGTGGCCCGGTTGTGCTGATTCACCCTGATGTGAGCCCCATGCGCGGAGGGTTTTCGATTAATCGGCCGCTACACAATGACAAGGGCCTCATCGTGCCGAACCTGACGCGGATCACCTTCGCGCCAGAAGACCGGCTCAACCAGTGGCTTCAGATTGATGCTGACATGGCACGTCATCCGCCATTTAAAGTCAGCATGCACACTGTGCCGAAACACATGCCACTGCTGCCCGTACAAGCGCCACCCGCAACAGCGGATGAGCGTCATGAAAACGCGAGGCCGCCGGTGCCCGTGCCGCATCCAGCGCCGTCAGCGCCACGGCCCGACATGCCACCGATTCTGCCGGAACCGGAGTCGGAGCCCGTCCAGGAGCCGGGCCCCACGTGGCACAACAGACACCAGGAACATAACGAACACGACTGGCAAGAGCAGGAAACAAACCTGCCCTGACCCGGACAACCGCGTGGCTTGAGCAAAACAATTGCTGAATACAGAACAATCGCAGAACGCGATTGCAGAATTGCAGAAGGATTAATGCAAGGTAGGACCTGATTTGCCCGGTGCGCCATTGACGCCATCCGTCTCGTCGTCTTCACCGGGAATTTCGATGCCATCGACGCCGTGGGGATGTTCCTGCTCGATTTCATCTTGCGTGGCAAGCCGCACTTCCTGAACAACCAGCGAAAACCGCAAGGCCATGCCCGCCAGCGGATGATTGCCATCCAGCACGACTTTGTCTTCTGTGACTTCTGTCACCGTGTAGATGAGGGAATCCAGGTCTTCGTCGCCTTCTTCTGGCGTGCCTTCAAACTGCATGCCCACTTCGAGCGGCTCGGGGAAGCGGCTACGCGGCTCGATCTTGACGAGCTCTGGATCATATTCGCCAAAAGCATCTTGCGGTTCGAGCTGAATCTGGGTTTCGAAGCCCGACTCACGGCCGTCGAGTTCTTCCTCGATCTTGGGGAACGTGCCATCATAGCCGCCGTGCAGATAAACCATCGGCTCGTCGCTTTCCTCAATCAGATTGCCCTGCGCATCCGAAAGCTTATAAGCGACTGACACGACTGTGTTCTTTGCTATTTTGACGGTGTTCTTTGCTATTTTCATTCGATTCTCCAGAATACAGAGTTCAATTATACGATGCCCAAGCGGCCCCAAGCGCATACAACCGGCCCTGGCTTAAGCCAAATTTCAGTGCCGCCTCAGCCTCCTGCTCCCGATATCCCGACGGCCCTTCTCGGCAATCTGACACCGGCCCAGTTCATGCGCCAGTACTGGCAAAAAAAGCCCTTGCTCGTGCGCCAGGCGATTCCCGGCGTGACACCTCCCGTGTCCCGCGATGCGCTGTTCGAGATGGCTGGCGAGGACGCCGAAGCCCGGCTTGTCACGCACTTTCGCCACAAATGGCAGATGCAACAGGGTCCGTTTGCCGCGGGGGACCTCCCGTCTGTGCGGCAGCGCGCATGGACCCTGCTCGTCCAGGGGGTCGACCTGCACAACGACTGTGCCCGCGCCCTGCTTGAGCGGTTTCGCTTTGTGCCCGATGTGCGGCTCGATGATCTGATGATGTCTTACGCAACCGATGGCGGTGGCGTAGGAGCGCATTTCGACTCGTATGATGTGTTTTTGCTGCAAGTGCACGGCAAGCGCCGCTGGCGTATTGGCGCGCAACGCGATTTGTCGCTGCGAGCCGATCTGCCGCTAAAAGTACTGCAGCATTTCGAGCCCGATGAGGAATGGCTGCTCGAACCCGGC
Source organism: Paraburkholderia hayleyella (assembly GCF_009455685.1). Lineage (NCBI taxonomy): Bacteria > Pseudomonadati > Pseudomonadota > Betaproteobacteria > Burkholderiales > Burkholderiaceae > Paraburkholderia > Paraburkholderia hayleyella. The sequence goes on from NZ_QPES01000001.1 coordinate 2,323,667, forward strand.
GACATGCTGTATTTGCCGCCTCATATCGCTCACGATGGTGTCGCCGAAGGCGAGTGCATGACCTGTTCCATTGGCTTTCGCGCGCCTTCGGCGGACGAGCTGACCACGCAGTTTCTCTACTACCTGGCTGAACGCGGTGAACTCTCGGCACGTTCATCGGCGGCACGTTACCGTGACCCCCAGCAAACTGCCGTGCAGCATCCCGCCCAGTTGCCGGATGCACTGGTTGAACGGGTTGAAGCTATTCTTGCCAAGGCAACATGGAACTCACGTCATGTTGCGTCTTTTCTGGGTACCCATTTCAGCGAACCGAAACCTCATGTGGTATTTGAGCCGCCGCAGCGGCCGCTCGACGAAATGCGCTTTATTCGGCGCGCATTAATCTCCGGCCTCCGGCTCGACCGAAAAACCCTTTTGCTTTACGACAACCGGTCGTATTTTCTCAATGGAGAAGAAAATCGTGTGTCTGGCCTGAAGAAGTGGTTACCCGAGCTAGCGGACAAGCGCTATCTCACAGCGGCACGCTTTTTAACACTCTCAAGCGATTCGTCGGTGACAGCACTACTGCACGAGTGGTATTGTGCGGGCTGGATCCAGATTGGCGCCCACGCTTAGTCTCGTTCGTGTATCTTTCCGTACTGTCAAATTTTGTATGGGAAAGACAACGTATTGACCCCGGATTTATCGACGGTCAGAACGAAAGTGCCTATAATTCCCGCCCAAGCCGTAGGAAAGATTCACGCTCTGAAGTGCATCTCCACCAGCGGCCCAGGTCGGTGTTGGAGCACATTACCGGTAATATTTTGCGCTGTTGCTTACCTTTAACCATAAAAGGACGTGATCATGAAGAAATCCCTCCTCGTAGCTTCCCTGTTGGCAGCCGTCGCACTGGCTGCATGCAACAAGAGCAGCGATCAGGCAGCTGTTGCTGCTAGCGATGCCGCAGCAACGGCTGCTTCAGCAGCTGCTGCAGCTGCTTCAGATGTATCCGCTGCTGTTTCAAACGCTGCTGCTGCTGCGAGCGATGTTGTCGCTTCGGCTACTGCTGCTGCTTCGGACGCTGCTGCTGCTGCATCGAACGCTGCCGCTGCCGCTACGGGCGCAAGCCAGTAAGCTTTCGCTTGAGCTATTGCTATTGCCTTCGGGCGATAGCGGTATCGAAAGGCCAATTGGCCTTTCAGGCGAAAAAGCAAAACGCCACGGTTTTAAACCCGTGGCGTTTTGCTTTCTGGTTTTGGTTTTTTCGGTTTTGGCTTTTTTATTTGCCGGACATCTTTCCAGTTTTTTTAAGCAAGTGGCGTCACCACTTCAGCTTCGGCGAAAAATGCCTGGACAGTGTCGATTTCGCGGGTTCGCCGAAATGGCGGCAGGCTTTGCCAGATCCGGCGGCCATAGGGTTTGTCGACCAGACGGGTATCGCAAATCATCAGCACGCCCCGGTCCGTCTCGGCACGAATCAGGCGCCCAGCGCCTTGCTTGAGTGTAATCACCGCTTGTGGCAACTGATGCACGGCAAACGGACTTAACCCTTTTTTGGTTAAGGCATCCAGCCGCGCCGATAACACCGGGTCATCAGGCGGCGCAAACGGCAGCTTGTCGATGACCACCAGCGACAAGGCATCCCCGCGCACATCAACCCCTTCCCAGAAGCTCTGGCTGCCAACCAGAATGGCATTGCCATACGCGCGAAAACGCTCGAGTAGTTCAGTCCGGCTAGCATCGCCTTGCACCAGCAACGGATAGCCCCAGCCACGCGCCTCGATCGTGTCACGTAGTTTCGCTGCAATCCGGTCAACCGCCCGCAGCGTCGTACATAACATGAACACCCCCCCGCCGGAGGCCTCGATGGCCGGGAGCGCCGCATCGAACACGGCGTCGGTGAACAAGGGTGATGAGGGTTGTGGCAAGTTACGCGGCACGTACAGCAAACCTTGAGACGCGTAATCAAACGGGCTTGGCAGCGTCATGGAGCGCCGCACATTCAAACCCATTTGCGCCGCATAGTGCGTAAAGTCACCTCGCACCGATAAGGTCGCCGACGTGAAGATCCACGCCCTTGGCACACCCGCGCGCTGCTTCGCAAAGATCGGCGCCACTGACAGCGGAGTTTCGTGCAGTTGCACCGTTTGCGAAAACACTTCAATCCAGCGCACTTTTTCAGTGGCATCTGTGCTGTCAGAGGCTTCCTCTGCCGCGGCACTACGCCCGATAGCGGAGACGGGCACCGTCCAGCCCACCAGCACAGCTTGCAGCTCGCGCGCGCGCCGCAGACAGGCGCCAAGGGATTCAGCCCGCTCGGCCTGGCTGCCCAGCATGGCCGCCAGCGTATCAAGCTCGCGCTCCAGCGCCGCTAGCGCAGGGAAAAGCGCATGGTCACCCGGCAGTTGCGCCAGCGAAAGCCGAACCGAATCCTCACGAAACGCGAGGCGCACATCACGCGCCGCACGCTCAAGCGCACCGCTCAGTTTGGCCCAGTCGGCCGCGTCACGTGCATGACTCAGGCCCTCCGCGACGCAATCGCGGGCGAGTTCGAGAAACTGCGCCGTGGATAACGTTTCGCCGAAAAACAGCGTGGCTGTTTCGGGTAACTGATGGGCTTCATCGAAGATAACGGTGTTGGCGGTAGGCAGCAATTCGGCCATTCCGGTATCGCGCAGCATGATGTCAGCGAAAAACAGATGGTGATTGACCACCACGATGTCCGCCTGCTGCGCTTCCTTACGCGCCTGCATCACGAAACAGTCTTTGTAATGCGCACATTCCTGGCCCAGACAGTTCTCGCGCGTCGAGGTCACCATCGGCCAGACCGCCGCCGTTTCCGGCACGCTCGCCAACTCGGCCTTGTCACCGGTGCGCGTGATCTTCGCAAAACGGATAATTTCCTGCAGATGAGCGGTTTCCTGGCGCGACGGCAAGCGGCCGTTATCCGCCGTGCGCTGCAAGTAGTAGTGACACAGATAATTCGCGCGGCCCTTGAGCATCGCCACCGAAACCGGCACAGCCAAGGCGTCGCGCACAGTGGGGATATCGCGCTGAAATAGCTGATCCTGCAAATGCTTGGTCCCGGTCGAAACGATGACTTTCCCGCCCCATAGCATCGCAGGCACGAGATAAGCGTAGGTCTTGCCTGTGCCGGTCCCCGCTTCGACAATCAACGTATTTTCGCCACCCTCAGACGCACCCGGCGCCAGCCCGGCGGGTGCCGGGTCCGTTGTGCCAGGCAAGGCACTAGAAGGTGGCAGGCGGCGTGCAGGACGTGCCGAATCGAACATCGCGGGCTCGGGCAACGCCCGGCTAGAGGCTTCCATGGCCGCAGCCACCGCCCGAGCCATGTCGATCTGCGCAGCACGTGGCCGATAGCCGTCAATCTGGCTTGCCAGAAGGCCGTCCGCCGAAAAAATATGCTCGAGTTCGTGGCTACGCTGCGCGCCCAACACCGGCGCGCCCACGCCATCAGCACGGCCGCCATGAGCCTGGGCCGAATCGTCCCGCGATACCGGGGAAGTAGAAACACGCGATGAATTCAAGGCAAACAATTCCTGCAAATCCGGCACGCATTCGCTTTTTGTCCCCGCTTTTTTGTTCCAATACCCAGGAAACGCTTCAAATCCCTGGAAATCTCTGGAACACGGGTTTAAACGCGCTTGTCCGGTTCAAGCTGCAATTGCAGCAATATGATGGTGTCTTTAACCTTCAGTTTGCGTTTTTTCAAACGCTGCAGCTCCAGATCCTCGACGCCAGACTCATCCGACATCTTGTCGATCAACCTGTCGAGCTCGCTATGCTCGAACTCCAGTTGCAAAACACGGTCACGTAAAGCTTCCGCACTGATGGCATGGTGCTGATCGCGCATACTCGCCTCCTCTGTCCGAAGTGGCCTGAATCTGGTCTGTTCAGCCACTTCGCCCGAAGTCGCTGATCGGCTAAAAACGCGTTACTGGCCTGACTGCTACTGCATTTGCTGTTGCTGTTGCTCCTGCTGCTTTTGCTGCGCCTTTTCGGCGGCCTGCTTCTGACGTGCTTCGACATCGGCTTTATGCCGCGCCGCGTCAACCTGCTTTTTCTGAAAACGTTGTTCGTTTTGCACTCGCTCCTGGGCCTTTTGCGCACCTTCACGGCGTGCGGCATCCAGTTTGCGCTGGAAATCCGTCTGTTTCTGGTCGTAAGCCTTCTGGTTCGCTTCGCTGAGTGGCGCGCTGATGCCACGTTGCGCCTGATCCAGCGCATGCTGACGCTGCTTTTCCTGAAACGCCTGCTCGTTCGCGGCGCGCTGCGGCGCCTCCGCATTGCGTTGCGCCTCATCCAGCGCATGCTGGCGCTGCTTGTCTTCAAAGGCCTGAGCATTGCGAGCCGCATCGGCTGCACGCTGCGGGGCTTCCTTTTCGTTTTGCGCCCGCTTGAGCGCGGTCTGCTCATCGCGTTGAGTCGCCCGCGCCACGCGCTGTTCATCGTCCAGCGCCAGTTGCTCCTTGCGCACATCGGCCTGCACAACGCGCATTGCAGCACGTGCCTTGTTCAGGCAGTAATTGACAAAAAACCGGCTGTAGCAATTGTGCTGCGCCAACGCATAGCGGTAATTGTTTTCTTCGCTGCGATGGTCCAGCACGGCCTGGCGTTCGGCAAAACCTTCCGTTGAAACCGCCGCGACACCGGCCGCTTCCGCGGTATCTCCGGCACTTGCAGCACTTGCCACATCAGCGCGGATCGGAGCGGCATCCGATGCCGCCCCTGGCGATGCCGGATAGTCTTGCGCCGCCGCCAGCGACGGTACGCCAAGCGATACCGCCACGGCCACGCCGGCGAGGTCAATCAATAGAGAACGAAAAGTGGGCAACTTGATGGAGAAGGCAAGGAAGACGTGAATAAAAGGCGCCGGCGGCCAAGTGGCCGACGTCATCACAGATGGCAGCCGGACATGCGCGAAATTCTATCATCGGGAGCCTGAGGCACCAGGCATTTATGGCAAAATGCCCCGCTTTCCAACCCGGCTGCGGCGAACCCGGTTTTGCCCAGTCTCACATCGAATCCGGCAGGAACATCTAGACCTTATGACGGAAACCGTAGCACTCAAAATCGTACAGCGCATCGCCTCCGAACTTACCGTTTCGCCCCGCCAGGTCACGGCTGCAGTACAACTTCTCGACGAAGGTGCCACTGTTCCGTTTATCGCGCGCTATCGCAAGGAAGTGACAGGCAATCTCGACGATACGCAATTGCGCAATCTGGAAGAACGGCTGCTCTATTTACGCGAACTCGAAGACCGGCGCGCCACCATTCTTGCGAGCGTCGCCGAGCAAGGCAAGCTGACCGACCTGCTACAGGCCGCCATTGAAAGCGCGGACAGCAAACAGATACTCGAAGACCTCTATCTGCCGTATAAGCCCAAACGGCGCACCCGGGCCCAGATCGCGCGCGAGGCGGGTCTCGAGCCGCTGGCGCAGGCGTTGCGGGCCAACCCCCTGCTTGATCCGCAAACCGAAGCCGCGGCTTATGTGAACGCCGAAAAGGGTGTCGCCGATATCAAAGCCGCACTGGACGGCGCGCGGGACATTCTCTCCGAACAATTCGGCGAAACCGCGGAACTGCTGGGCAAGCTGCGCGATTATCTGTTCACGCAGGGCGTGGTCTCCGCACGCGTGGTCGAAGGCAAGGAAAACGAAGAAGGCGAGAAATTCCGCGACTATTACGATTACGCCGAAACCCTCAAAACCATCCCGTCGCATCGTGCGCTGGCGCTCTTTCGCGGCCGCAACGCGGGCGTGCTGATGATCAAGCTGGGGCTTGGCGAGGAACTCGATGCGCAAGTGCCGCATCCAGGTGAAGCACTGATCGCACGCCATTTCGCGCTTGAGAATCTCGGCCGCCCAGGCGACAAATGGCTCGCCGATGTTTGCCGCTGGTGCTGGCGTGTCAAGGTCCAGCCGCATCTCGAAAACGAGTTGCTCACCCAGGTGCGCGAGGCAGCGGAACACGAAGCCATCCGGGTCTTCGCGCGCAACCTCAAAGATTTGTTGCTGGCCGCGCCCGCTGGCCCCAAAGCCGTGATCGGCCTGGACCCTGGCTTGCGCACGGGCGTGAAAGTCGCGGTCGTGGACCGCACCGGCAAGCTGCTCGTCACCGATACCATCTATCCCCACGAGCCCCGCCGCGACTGGGACGGCTCGCTGGCCCGCCTCGCGCGCATCGCAGCGCAAACCCAGGCGGAGCTGATCAGCATCGGCAACGGCACGGCCTCGCGCGAGACCGACCGGCTCGCTAGCGAGCTGATCGCGCGCCATCCTGAACTCAAGCTGCAAAAAATCGTCGTTTCCGAAGCCGGGGCATCGGTTTATTCGGCGTCCGAGTTCGCGGCGAAAGAATTTCCTGAACTCGATGTCACGCTGCGCGGAGCCGTCTCGATTGCCCGCCGTCTGCAAGATCCGCTAGCGGAACTCGTGAAGATCGAGCCCAAGGCCATCGGCGTCGGCCAGTATCAGCACGACGTCAACCAGCGCGAGCTGGCTCGATCGCTCGATGCGGTGGTCGAGGATTGCGTGAACGCGGTGGGGGTCGATGCCAATACAGCCTCGATAGCGCTGCTGGCCCGGGTTTCCGGGCTGAATGCGACACTGGCGCGCAATATCGTCGATTTCCGCGATGCGCATGGTCCGTTTCCGTCACGGGAGCATCTACGCCAGGTACCCCGCCTCGGAGACAAAACGTTCGAACTGGCCGCAGGCTTTTTGCGAATCAATGGCGGAGACAATCCGCTCGATTGCTCATCGGTTCACCCCGAAGCCTATCCCGTGGTCGAGCGGATTCTGGGCAAGATCAACCGCCAGGCCAGCGAAGTGCTCGGCAACCGCGAAGCGCTCGCAGGGCTGTCGCCGGCTGAATTTGCCGACGAGCGCTTCGGGCTGCCTACGGTGCGCGACATTCTGGCGGAACTCGAAAAACCGGGCCGCGACCCTCGCCCCGAATTCAAAACCGCCACGTTCCGTGACGGGGTCGAGAAAATCTCCGACCTCTCAGCGGGCATGGTGCTGGAAGGCGTGGTGACGAACGTCGCGGCATTCGGTGCGTTCATTGATATCGGCGTGCACCAGGATGGTTTGGTGCACGTGTCGGCGATGTCCAGCAAGTTCATCAAGGATCCCCACGAAGTCGTCAAGGCGGGCCAGATCGTCAAGGTCAAGGTGCTGGAGGTCGATGTCAAACGCCAACGGATTGCGCTGACCATGCGGCTCGACGATGATTTCGCGCCTGGTGCGGCGACGCGTCATGGCGGCAACGCTACCGGCCCCGCCGGGCGCGGTGCAGTCCGTTCGCCCCAACCGCGCGGCCGCCAGCCTGAGCCGGCGGGAGGCGCCATGGCTGCGGCGTTCGCCAAGCTCAAGCGCCCAGGTTAAGCGCTGCGTCAAGCGTTAAGCCATCGGGTTGGCGCCATGCCGCAAACCCGAAACAAACGAAGGCCTCTTCCACCCGGTGAGCAGCACGCGTCGTCGGGGGAGGAGGCCTTTCGTTAAGCCCATGCGGCAAACCGCGACCACGAAGCCAGACAGTCAAAGAAACCGTATCGCCAAAAGTTTGATTTTTATATGGAACTTTGGCCGCCGCATGGTTACTTAGAATACGTTTGCCCAACCCGTAATCTTATTTTTGATTTGAAAAGTTTCAGAATTAAAGTCGTTTTTCTGAAATCGCCCGGAATAACGGATTAATTTATTTTCCGGCTTTATATTTTATAATTTCAAACCGAGAAGAAAATGACAATATATCAAAATCAAAGTTCCCGCCAGAAATACATTGATGTAATCGAAAATAATCAGGAGTATCTTAAGACCATCAATGCTCCAAACATAAACGAATACCGTACAGTAGAAGACTATAACTCAAGAGTTAAATTACTAAGCAACATTCATTTGAACATCATTCACCCTGATAAAAATGGAAGCTCGCCACGAACTTCAAATATCACGCAAGAATTTATTCTCATACGCAAAAAGTTTAAATCTGAGTGGGATGTATGTATCGAACAGGATCTTAAAGCCGCACAAAACCGCGCGACTCAGCGGGGCGAGGCGGAAAAACAGGCCAATACAGTGTCGACTGACTGGACGGACAAGCTTCTCCAAGGGGAGGCGCTCTATACGGTACAGAAAGCTGCGGGCCTCGGCGGGAACAAGAATCCTCAGGCCACACAGAAATTACATGGTTTTAACAGCGCACTCAAGAACTTGATGCTCGGTGATCCGGTCCCTGAGAATTTTGTAAATTCCGATGGAAAATATCTGGATTTTACGGAAAAGCAAATAGAGCAGTTAACGCAGTTTGGCCGCGCTCTGGAACAGCTAAAAAAGAGGGTGGACCATATAAAAATCGCCACAGAAAATGACATTCAAAGCCAATATCTTACTGATTTTATGGGAACAGTCGGCAAGCAATTCTCAAATATCAGACAAGGCCGTGATATTACCGCAACCTTACAAACCAGACCGATTATTGAGCGCTATAAAAAAGAACACGAAAATCTGAAAAAAGAGACAGAAAAAAAAGTCAGGATGGGCATTAATGTTCATGCAGCATTAAATAATAGCGGGATTGAAGACAATAAATTCATTACCAAACTGAAATTACTGTCGCTGCCCTCGCCAGCAAGATTTTTTATTAGAATTTTAACGCTACTTTTTTCCAACCGCCTCCTGGATTTCTTTATCGGCAAACCAGTTATGCCACAGCAGCTTGATCTTCAAGTGAGCAATCCCTCGCAAAGCAGGCGTCACGTTAGGTAGAGTTTTTTAGTCGCGGAAGGTTAGAAACGGGGGATGACCTGAAAACCCGTTTCTGCCCTACTCTCAATGTATTTTTAGAACCTTCGACCTTGAGTCGAAGGTTCATGCCTCGCTTCAGCCCTCAAATCTCGATCTTGGTCCCCAGCTCGACCACCCGGTTGGCGGGAATGCTGAAAAAGTCGGTAGGTTTCGCCGCGTTTTGATGCATCCATGCAAACACCCGTTCGCGCCAGACCGACATCCCCGGCAACTGGGTTGGCACAACGGTTTCCCGCGCGAGGAAAAATGACGTGTCCATCAATTCGAACGTCATGTTATGCGTGCGCCCGACTTCCAGCAAAACGGCTTTAACGTCCGGTGTTTCATTGAAGCCGTAAAGCGCTTTCACCAGATACAGCCCGCCACTCACATCCTTCACAGTGACGCGCTCCGCGTCATTCACATAAGGAATATCGCGTGTGACAAAGGTCAGGAAAATGGTGCGCTCATGTAACACCTTGTTGTGCTTCAGGTTGTGCAGCAGGCTAACCGGCACCAGCGTATCGCTTCCCGTCAGATAGATCGCCGTGCCGGATACCCGGTGCGGTGGATGCGCCAGCAAACCTTGCAGGAATGGCATCAGCGGAATCCCATCCGCCGCGGTGCGCTCCTTGACAATCAGGCGGCCTTTGAACCACGTCATCAGCAGGAAAAACAGCAACGCGCCAATACCCAGCGGCAGCCACCCGCCCTCGGCCACCTTCAGCAGATTGGCCCCAAAGAAACCCAGATCAATCGTAATCAGCACACCGGTAATCAGCGCGACGAGCAACTTGTTCCACTTCCAGACCTTCAGCATCACGACGCATACCAGTATGGTGGTGATGACCATCGTCGCGGTTACCGCAAGACCATAGGCCGCAGCAAGGTTATCCGAGCTTTTGAACGCGACCACGATACACAGGATGATAAAAAGCAGCATCCAGTTCACGACGGGCACGTAGATTTGTCCAATCGCAAGCTCAGACGTGTGCAGGACTTTCATGCGAGGCACGTAGCCCAGTTGAATCGCCTGGCTAGTCAGCGAGTAAGCCCCCGAGATGACGGCCTGCGACGCGATGACGGTCGCCACCGTAGCCAGCACAACCAGCGGTAGCAGCGCCCAGTCAGGCGCCAGCAAAAAGAACGGGTTGGCAATGGCCTGGGGGTCATGCATCAGCAACGCGCCCTGACCAAAGTAGTTCAGCACGAGCGATGGCATCACCAGGGCGTACCACGCAAAACGAATCGGCTTCGCGCCGAAGTGCCCCATATCGGCATATAGCGCCTCGGCACCCGTCAGCACCAGCACCACCGAGCCCAGTACCACATAGGCTTGCAATACGTGCGCGGACATAAACGAAATGGCGTAATACGGGTTCAGCGCCGCGATGATGCCAGGCGACTGCACGATGTGCGAAATGCCCAGCACCGCGAGCGTCAAAAACCATATCACCATGATGGGCCCGAACAGACGCCCAACCAGGGCCGTGCCGTGACGCTGGATCCAGAACAGCATCACGAGAATCACCATGGTGAGCGGCAACACCAGATGCGCCATGCTGGGCATGGCCAGCTTCAGGCCTTCGACTGCGGAGAGTACGGAAATGGCGGGCGTGATGACGGCATCACCATAAAACATGCATGCGCCGAAAATGCCCAGCATCATCAGCAAGCTGGCGATACGGCTTTTCTGATCGAATGAACGCAGCGACAACGCCATCAAGGCCAGCACGCCGCCTTCGCCGTTATTGTCGGCCCGCATCACGAGCAATACGTATTTGATGCCCACGACGATCATGATCGCCCAGAACAGCAGCGAGATCACACCCAGGATCGAGGCATCGGTTAATGGAATGCCATGCGATGGGCTAAAAGCTTCCTTGAGTGAATAGAGCGGGCTGGTACCAATGTCGCCGAAAACTACGCCGATTGCAGCAATGGCCATGGAAGGCAAAGGCTGCCTGCGCACGTGATGGGTATCTGTCATAAACGCGGGAAATCCCGTCCTGAGCGGAAAAAACGAACGCTATTCTAAACGGGCCACACCAGTGTGTTATTTGGCCTGTTGCGGATGTGCCACTTGAAAAGCTCGCGCAGTGTAGCACTGGGCATACCCCTTCGAGGCCGCCCAATATCGCGCTTGTCCGCGCGCTTGTCCGTATTGCTCGCTAACGGCCCAGCGCACAAAGAAAAACGGAGCCCGTTTTGAACTCCGTTTTCACATCCGCTACAGCGAGGCCTGCCTTATCTCAGGCTTTCAGGCGCCGGGGGGCGCTGCCTGAGTCCGCTGCCTGAGCCCGCTGCCTGAGCCCGCTGCCTGAGCCGTGCCGCGCTTGATCCACGCGCCGAGATTATGCGGCCGCACCGTGTCCCACTCTTCAAATGGCTGGTGGATCCATGGGTTGGTCGGCAAAGACTGCACGTAATAATCAGGCTTCACGCTCGAACACCCCTTGTACCAGAGCACCGCCGAACGCACAGCCGTAACAGCGGGATAACGGTCCTTCAGATGCTGCTGCACGCGTGCGAGCGTCACGCCTGAATCGACCAGATCATCTACGAGCAGCACGTTGCCCGATAGCTCACCTCGCGTCATCGTGATGTACTGCCCGATATCGAGTTCACCCTGCTCCGTGCCCGCCGCCTCGCGGTATGAACTCGTAGCGAGGATCGCCAGCGGCAGGTCGTAGATGCGTGACAGTTGATCGCCAACACGCAGGCCACCGCGCGCGAGACACAAAATTTTGTCGAACTTCCAGCCTGAATCATGGACAGCGAGCGCCAACAGTTCGATCAAGCGGTGATACTCGTCCCAGCCGACCCATAGATTGCGCTCATCATTGCGCGGGTCTTTCATGGTGATCATGGGGATGCCCTGCGTCATGGTTCAAACCTTGAACGGATGGCGCAGCAAAATGGTTTCATCCCGGTCGGGCCCTGTCGAGACCATATCCACCGGCACACCCGCCACTTCCTGCACACGCGTCAGATACGCACGGGCATTAGCAGGCAAGCGCTCCCACTCACGGATACCCACCGTGCTTTCTTGCCAACCGGGAAACGTTTCATAAACTGGGACGCAGCGCGCAACTTCGGCTGCACCGCGCGGCAGAAGATCAACGCTCTTGCCGTCCATCAGATAGCCCACGCATAGCTTGACTTCGTCCAGTCCATCCAGCACGTCGAGCTTGGTCATGCACAGACCCGATACACCATTGATCTGGATCGAACGGCGCAATGCTGCCGCATCAAGCCAGCCCGTGCGGCGCGGACGGCCAGTAACCGAGCCAAATTCCTTGCCAACCGTAGCGAGATTCAGACCGACCGGGTCTTGGCGTTGTGCATTGTCCGCGTCGTACAGTTCGCTAGGAAAAGGCCCCGCGCCGACCCGCGTGCAATAGGCTTTCGTGATGCCGAGAATATAGTTCAGCTTTTGCGGACCGACGCCCGCGCCTGCCGCGGCCGCACCCGCCACGCAGTTGCTTGAAGTGACAAACGGATACGTGCCGTGGTCGACATCGAGCAACGTGCCCTGCGCGCCCTCGAACAGCAAATGGCGGCCAGCATGGTTTTCTTCGTAGAGACGGCGCGAGACATCCGTGACCATCGGCTTCAGGCGGTCTGCATAGCTCAGCATCATGTCGAGCGTTTGCTGAAAATCGACCGCGGGTGCGCCCAGATATTGAGTCAGGACAAAATTATGGAAATCGAGCGTTTCGCGCAGGCGTTCAGCGAAGACTTTCACTTCGAACAAATCCTGCACCCGCAAGCCGCGACGGGCGACTTTGTCTTCGTAAGCCGGGCCGATGCCACGTCCAGTCGTACCGATCTTGTCCACGCCACGACGCGCTTCGCGCGCCTGGTCGATGGCGATATGGTAGGGAAGAATCAGGGTGGTGGCTTCGGAAATGAAGAGGCGCTTCTGAACGTCAATGCCTGCGGCTTCGAGTTCGCCGATTTCCTTGAACAGGGCTTCGGGGGACAACACCACGCCATTGCCGATATAGCATGCGACGCCGGGATGCATGATGCCCGATGGGATCAAACGCAAAATGGTTTTTTTGCCGCCGATGATCAGCGTGTGGCCCGCATTGTGACCGCCCTGAAAACGGACGACGCCCTGGGCGTGGTCCGTCAGCCAGTCGACAATCTTGCCTTTACCCTCATCACCCCATTGAGTACCCACGACGACGACATTGCGTCCGGAGTTCACATTCACTGCGCTAGCAGACATGTTGTTTTGTAAGCTGGTTAAAAACGTATTCTACCCATGTTCGCGGCGGGCCCTGAATTTTTCAGCGATCTCCGAACGGCAGGAGCCCAAGCCCCCAAACTCCCAAGTTCATATCGCGCCAGGCCATCCGCATGCCCTTGTAGCCGCCTTGCAACCTGCCCGGGCCCCTGTCTTGTATCAGGTACGCGGCACAACCGTCCAGACGCCATTGCGCTCGACCAGTTCGCGGTCGCAGGCAAATTCGTCAAGCATGTGCTCATGGCCCGGCAAAGCCTGGATCACCACTTCACCCACCTCACGCAAGGCAGCCACGCGCGCGCACAACGCGTCATTGAGTTGCCACGGCGCCAAAATGGCACTGCTGCGCGCCTCGACAGGCGAAATACGAGCCACTTCGCGCAGATCGAGTGAGAAGCCTGTCGCTGCCCGTGCGCGGCCATACACCTGGCCTACGTGGTCGTAGCGGCCGCCCCGTGCAACCGCGTTCGGAACGTCGTCTACATAAGCCGAAAACATCACACCGCTGTGATAGGCATAGCCACGCAGATCCGCCAGATCGATCATCACCTCCGCGCCGCGAACCTGACCCGCGAGGAATGCCAGATCATCCAGCGCACGTGCAATCTCGGGCTTCTGGGGCAAGCGCGCTCGTGCCTCGGCCAACACGGTGATGTCGCCATAAAGTGCTGGAAGCGCACGCAACGCATCCCGTGTGACTGGAGAAAAATGAGCGCTCAGTTCTGTCAGCCGTGGCACGTCCTTGCTCGCCAGAACGTCGTATAGCACTTCACCCAGCGCTGCCGCGGCAGGCTCTGCCTCGATCAGCGCAGCCAGCACACCCGCGTGACACAGATCAAGACGCACGCGCGTCAGCCCGGTCAAGCGCAGGGCATCGAGCATGAGTTGCTGAATCTCCAGATCCGCCTCAAGCCCTGCATAACCATAGATTTCGGCACCGATCTGGATTTGCTCGCGGGTGGCGTGCAGGCCACGCGGACGCGTATGCAGCACATTGCCCGCATAGCACAGCCGCGTCACCCCCTGACGATTGAGCAAATGCGCATCGATCCGTGCAACCTGGGGTGTCATGTCCGCCCGCAAGCCCAGCGTGCGGCCAGACAACTGGTCCACCAGCTTGAAGGTACGCAGGTCCAGATCCCCACCGCCCCCACTTAACAGGGACTCGAGATACTCGAGCAACGGCGGCATGACCATTTCATAGCCATACACACGAAAGCGATCCAGCAAGCGACGCCGCAACTCTTCGATCTTGCGGGCTTCTGACGGCAATACATCGGCAATATTTTCGGGAAGTAACCAGATCGACATCAATATCGTCCTGCGACGTTAAGCGCGGCGCCATCGCGCCAATAATGGAAGAAAGGTGCCCCGTGCGGAGGGCTTGTCTGCAATGCCCGCTGGCCTTGGGCTACGGCCTCGGCATCAGGTTGCGATGAGCAGCAAGATGAGCCCCAGTACCATGACGATCAGCCCACCCATGCGGATATGGTGTACGGGCCGTTCCGCGATTTTGCGAAACGTGTCGCGCCATGTATCAGGAAAAACGAAGGGAAATATCCCTTCGATAATCAGCATCAGGGCGATCGCAAGCAGTAACGAACCAGCTATGTCCATATGCATGGGCGGCCTGCCTTGCGCTCCAGAACGTGACGGCGATCAGGGTTTGCGTGCTGCGGCAGACGGTGACGCCGCGCCATCCGGGCTATGCATGAAGCGGAAAAACGCGTTGCCGGAATCAACGACAATCACGTCATTCGGCTTGAACACACGCCGGTACGCCTGCATGCTCTGGTAAAACTGGTAGAACTGCGGATCGCGGTTATACCCCCCAGCCGCCATCAGCGCTGCCTTCGCGTCACCCTCGCTCTTGATCTCCTGCGCCTGGCTGGAAGCCTCCTGCATGAGCGCTTCCTGCTGGCGTCTGGCTTGCGCCTTGAGCTGCTCTATTTCAGCGGCGTCCTGAACTTTCTCCGCGTTGGTCGCTTCTTCGCGGGCAGCGCTCATGCGCTTGTAGATCGACTCCGCCACTGCAGCCGGAAAATCAATACGCGTCAACGCAACCTCCTGCACTTCGATACCCAGCGATGCCGCGGCCTTCTGTATCGCACTGCGCGTCTCGACTGCGACATCCTGCTGTTTGGCCAGCGCATCGGTCAGCGTGTACTTCGTCAACACATCGCGCAAGGCATTGCGCGACAGCAAGGCGAGCTGGTTACGGGCATTACGCAATTCGCCTTTGGTTTCAGCGAAAAGCTTGAGTGGATCAGTCACGCGGTATTTAACCACCGGATTCACCAGCAGTTCGGCTTTATCTGAGGTGAGGTAACGGCCCTCCTCGGGCGCATCGAAGGTTTCGGTTCGCGTATCGACGCGCGTCACCTGTTGCAGCGGCGGCGGCAGTTTCACGTGCAAACCTGGGCCCGCGAGTAGCGGCACCGGATTACCACGTGTCACAACCAAAGCAACGTGCCGCTCGTCGACGCTATACACCATGGACCACAACGCCAGCAACACAAGCACGACGACGACAGCCAGCACAATAATTCGCTTCATATTCGCGTTTCTCATTGCAGGTCGTCTTCACGACTGCGATTGCGGAACGACTCGCGTGAACGGGATGGCTCGGCAACCACGCTCTGGCTCGCCTGACCCAGCGCCGCGGCCCCTGAGGCAGCAGCAGCGCCAGAAGCCACGGCGGCGGTAGAGGCGGCGGTAGCAGGTGCCACGGCGCCAGCAGCAGAGGCCGCACCGGAAGCATTCTGGCGCGTCTGCTCGACCAGCTTGTCGAGCGGCAGATACACCACGTTATTACTCGTCTTGCTATCGACGAACACCTTGGTTGAGTTCGAATAAATGTGCTGCATGGTATCCAGATACATCTGCTCGCGGATCACCGCGGGGGCCTTGCTGTACTGCGCATACGCCCGCTCGAAACGTTCGGCATCGCCCTGCGCCTGCGCGACGACCTGATCGCTATACGTTTTTGCCTCAGTGAGCAAACGCGCCGCATCAGCTTTGATACGAGGCAAGGCTTCGTTTGACTGCGCCTGCACTTCGCGTTTGGCCCGCTCCTGCTCCTGATGCAGCCTGGTTGCGGCATCAAAGACAACACGCACCTGTTCGGGAGGTTGAATCGACTGGATGGTTACGCGCGTCACAGCAAGGCCTGTGCGGGATTCGGTCAGGGAACGCTGAATCGCATCGGTCAGTTGCTGGCTGAGCACGTCGTGGTTTTGCTTGAGGATGTCGTCCGTAGCCGAAGCGCCGACAATTTTTCGCACCGCCGCCTGTGCCGCCTGCGTCACGCTTTGGTCGGGATCGACCGTGCGAAACAGGTAATCGGTGGGATTTCGCACCTGGAACTGGACAGCAAAGCGCACATCGACGATATCCGCGTCACGTGTCAGCATCGACGCATCCTTCACGCCAGCCAGCGGCACGACGTTATTGCGACCGATTTCCACCGAGCGCTGCTGCGCCAGATTGACACGTTCATGTGTCCCGAATGGATAAGGCAAACGCCAGTGGACACCAGGGGCCGCGGTATAGCGATATTTGCCAAACTGGGACACCACACCGGCCTGGCCGTCCTGGACGACGAACACGCCACTGCCGGCATACGCCGCCACCAGCACGCCAATCACAATTCCAACGCCAATGCGTCCACTGCGACCATCGTCTGAATGCCGCCCGCCACCACCGGAGCGCTTACGCCCCAGCAAGCGGTTCAAACGGCGATTAAACTCGCGCCACATTTCGTCAAGATCCGGAGGGCCCTCTCCATCCTTGCCATTGGACGGACGTTTGGGTTCATCTGGACGCCGCCGGTCACCGTTGGTGTCACCCCGGCCCCACCGCGGGTCGTTCATCGAAAGCATGGCGCGCACACTCCGCCGGATACTCCGCTCGTTGTAATCGTTCACCTGTGTTTATCACCAGAGTAAAAGCCGGTCTGCGCCTTGGGAGGAGAGGGATCAATGCCCAGGCAAAGGAAGCTCATGGCCATCGAGAGGGGGCGCTGGAAGCGCTGCATCCGCTTCGTCCGGCTTGCTGGAAAGCGCCGCTGACAGGGCAAATTCAGCGATAGCGGCACGTAACGTATCCAGTCCTTGCCCCGTTCGCGCACTGAGAAAGACGCGCGAAATATTACCATACTCATCCCGCTCCACTGAGCCGCCGCGGGCCGCCAGCTCAGGCACGGCGTCAATCTTGTTGAATACGAGCACCTGACGGACTGTATCGGCACCAATTGCGCGTAATACCTCGTTGACCTGGTCGATCTGATCGAGGCGCACCGCGCTTGAGGCGTCAACGACATGCAACAGCAGATCCGCGTGAATGGTTTCTTCCAGCGTCGCACGGAAAGCGGCAACCAGTTGGTGGGGCAACTCGCGGATAAAGCCAACGGTGTCGGAAACCACAACCTGACCGGCTTCCTCACCCAGATAAACGCGCCGCGAAGTTGTATCCAGCGTGGCGAATAGCTGATCGGCGGCATATGCCTCGGCTTTGGTCAAAGCATTGAACAGCGTCGACTTGCCCGCGTTGGTATAACCCACCAGCGAAACTGACAGGGTACGGTTACGCTCGCGCGCACGTCTTTGCGTGCCATGTTGCCGGCGCAGCTTGGCGAGGCGCGATTTCAGCAGTTTGATGCGCTCACCGATCAGGCGACGGTCGGTTTCAAGCTGCGTTTCGCCTGGCCCGCGCAACCCAATCCCCCTTTTTGCCGCTCAAGGTGGGTCCAGGCGCGAATCAGCCGCGTTGCCAGATACTGCAGCTGGGCAAGCTCGACCTGAAGCTTGCCTTCGTGGCTGCGGGCGCGCTGCGCAAAGATATCCAGAATGAGACTGGTCCGGTCAATCACACGCCGCTCAAGTACGCGTTCAAGATTGCGTTGCTGGGCAGGCGCCAGTGCATGATTGAAAATGACGAGTTCGATGTCGTTGGCCTCACAGGCGAGCTTCAGTTCTTGCGCCTTGCCACTGCCAATAAACAAGGCAGCATCAGGACTGGAGCGACGTCCGGTGAGCGTTATGACAGGATGGGCACCCGCACTTTGTGCGAGCAGACTGAGTTCTTCGAGGCTGGCTGCGAAATCAATCTTGCCGAAATCGAGACCTACAAGCGCTGCATTGATCAAATTGGAAATAGCCAAAATAAAAGCGGCCGAAGATCAAATCGCCAGCAGGCGATGTCAAATCGGCCGCAACCAAGGTTAGGGCTGTTCGGAGTCCGGGTGGAAATTCACTGGACGGGCTGGCACGACAGTCGAAATAGCATGCTTGTACACCATCTGGGTCACCGTGTTTCGGAGCAACACAACGTACTGGTCAAATGATTCGATATTCCCCTGAAGCTTGATGCCGTTCACCAAATAGATTGAAACAGGCACATGTTCTTTACGCAGTGCGTTCAAAAACGGGTCTTGTAACAATTGCCCTTTGTTGCTCATAGCAAACTCCGTATTTTTTTGCAGGTTAACTAAATTGACGGCGAAGAAAAAGAAATCCGCCGTCAACCGGTACACTATAGCCGATTTTCGTTACCCCGCGCGCTAACCATCCGGCTATGCCAGCGCACACAGGCAAGGCTCAGCCCTTATCCGCATAAGGATTGACCGTCGAACGGAACTCGATCCGCAAGGGCGTGCCCGTCAACGAAAACACCTCCCTAAAGCGGTTTTCAAGATAGCGTTTGTAGGTATCGGTGATGGCATCGAGCGCATTGCCATGAATCACAATGAGCGGCGGATTTTGCCCGCCCTGGTGGGCATAGCGCAGCTTGGGTCGTACCGGCCCGCGGCGGCGCGGCTGCTGGAACTCAACCGCCTCGATCAACGCACGTGTCAGTTTGGGCGTTGGCAGTTTGGCCATGGCAGCGGCATAAGCATCGTCGACCGAACGCATCAACGCGCCAATTCCAGTTTTTTGCGCGGCTGAAACAAAGTGAAATTTAGCGAAATCAAGAAATTTCAGCTTGCGCTGCAAATCGGCTTTCGTGCGCTCACGAACATGGGCATCCAGGCCATCCCATTTATTCACCCCTACCACCAGCGCGCGGCCCTGTTCCACCACAAAACCAGCAATATGCGCGTCCTGTTCGGAAATATCTTGCTGCGCGTCAAGCAGCAAGATGACGACATTCGCATCCGAAATGGATTGCAAGGTCTTCACCACTGAGAATTTCTCGATCGCTTCAAATACCTTGCCCCGCCGGCGCAAGCCAGCGGTATCGATCAGCGTGTATTTCTTGCCCTGGCGCTCGAAATCGATATAAATCGAATCTCGCGTCGTGCCAGGCATATCGAACGCAATCACCCGCTCTTCGCCCAGCAGCGTATTGACCAGTGTGGATTTGCCGACGTTCGGGCGGCCCACGATCGCTATTTTGGTGCCGCGTGGCTCCTTGTCTCCGGTGTCCTCTTCAACATATCCCGCGTAAGCGACGTCAAGCGCCTCGTTAATCATCTCCGTCACGCCGTCGCCGTGCGCCGCGGAAATCGCCCGTGGATCGCCCAAGCCAAACTCATAAAAATCAGCCGCTACCGTGCTGTATTTCATGCCTTCTGCTTTGTTCACGACGAGAAAAATCGGCCGCCCCACTTTACGCAAATAATCCGCAATGGATTTATCCTGGGGCGCCAGGCCATTACGGCCATCGACGATAAAAACCACGATGTCTGATTCTTCAACCGCCTGACGGGTTTGCCGCGCCATCTGGTGCAAGATGCCTTCTTTTGCAACCGGCTCAAACCCACCCGTATCGACGACCAGATACGGCCGCTCGCCGACTCGTCCTTCGCCATAATGGCGATCACGCGTGAGCCCGGGCAAATCAGCCACCAGCGCATCACGCGAACGGGTAAGACGGTTGAACAACGTAGATTTCCCCACATTGGGGCGTCCAACAAGGACAATAACGGGTTTCATCAGATGTTATTCACGGTGAGGCGCGGCAAAGCGAAAACCGACAAGCCGCGAAGCGCGTCGTGCAACTGCCTGATAGCTGCACTTGGCGAAAATTATACGAATCCAGTCAAATCTGGATATGGGCCCAGACTGCCATCAAATTCAAATACGCGATGAAAACCCCATTTACAGGATTTCACCTTGCTGGCACAGCCAGGGCAGACATGCCCATGGGCCATCGTGGCTCCCAGGATTAAAACGCGCCGCCTGACTACAAAAACACATGCGGCCGGCAATGCCGGCCGCATCTACATCACGTTCCGTGCGAGATCAGCGGGGACGAAAACCGTACAGGTCTCCATCATGGGTTTGCACAACCAGCGTCTCGCCTGCCATGACCGGTGCCGCAGTAATGGGACTGTCATCGGTCTTTACACGAGCAACAAAAGCACCATCGTCACGGGACAGAAAATGGACATAGCCTTGATAATCGCCCACCGCAATCGCTGGGCCTAGCAAAAGTGGGATACCGAGATCGCGGCTTTTCAGTTTCTCGTTGCGCCACAACGGTTTGCCTGTTTGCGAATCAAACGCGGACACGATCGCCCAGTCATCGGCGGCTACGACCACGCGGTCATCCTGCGCCAGACCACTCGTGCTAGAAAACGGCTGCTCCCACACTGCGCGGCCCGAATTGGCATCAAAGCAGCCAAGTTGCCCCTGGAATGTCACGGCGCAAGTTTGTGAACCAACAAGCGTAGGCGGACCCGTGACATCGTTGATCCGCTCAACTTCGGTCACCCCTTTCGGATAAGACACGGGCGTTTGCCAGTACACGTCACCCGTTTGCAGGTTGATTGCCGCAAACGTGCCACCCGGAAAGCCCGCGAGCACGGCGGCATCCGCAGCAAACGTCATCCCGGACGAAACGCGCAAATTCAGCGGCACGGCGCGATTGCGATAGACCCAGCGCAGCTCCCCCGTATCAGCGTTAAACGCTGAAATCTGGCCATCGACGGTCCGGACGACAACCAGACCATTGCCGACTAGCGGAGGCGAAATAATTTCGCCTGGTGCAGTGGCCTTCCAGAGCAACTTGCCATCCGGACCCAGCACATAAACACCGCCCTTAAGCGCACCGACCGCGGTCAGCGTGCCATCACTGCCCACACCAGCCGACAACTTGCTATCGACCTGGGTGCGCCAGACATCCTTACCCGTCTGTGCGTCGATTTTCACCACGGATCCATTAGCCGCGGCCGCATAGATCGAATCGCCAACCGCAACCGGTGAAAAGAGGTAGCGCCCACCCTTGCCGACGCTCGCCTTCCATGCTTGCTGTACGTCAAGCACAGATTTGAATTCGGTGAGTGGCGTCGGAACGCGGCGCGCGTCTTTCGACGATGAGCAGGCAGCCATCATCAACATAGCCATCGCGCAGGCAACAGGCACAGCAATACGTTTCAGCAGGGTCATCGGTCAGCGAAGCAATGATAAAAAGAGTTATGTGGCGTGGCCAAATGCGGTGTTCAGCATTTAACCACCTAGCGCATCCAGTTTGAACTGGATCAACTGGCGTGCCGAAGTATTGTCTTTAGGAAACGATTGCAGTGCGAGCTTGTACGCCGTCCGTGCCTCATCGCGTTTCCCCTGGGCCGCCAGCAGATCACCCCGGCCATCTGCGACTACACCTTTAAAGGCGTCCTCTGGCGTGCCCGAGAGTAATGCAAGGCCCGCGTCATACGCTTTTTCGTCGAGCAATACAGCGGCCAGACGCAACTTGGCAATTTGACTGAATTCAGCCATTCCAGCGTGATCAATCACCCATTGCAACTGGACCTTGGCTCCCGCCGTATCACCCGCGGCATAGAGCGCTTTCGCTGCCGCCAGCGCGGTCATGGGTGCATAGGCCGTGCCACCGAACTTGCTTTCCATGTCCGCGGCAGCACGCGTGATGTTCGCCTTGTCGCCCGAAGCCAGCGCCTGCTGCACGGTTGGGTCATAGAATGCCGCGGCCTCCGCAGCCTGGCGCCGCTGCCAGAAATTCCAGCCATTCCAGCCCGCCAATGCAACCAGCACAGCTAACACAATCCAGGTTGTTGCGTTGCCCCACTTGGTCCACCAGGCTTTCAGACTTTCAATCGATTCTTGTTCGTCGTGGTAACTCATCGCCGGGCGATTCCTTCATCCTTGATATCTTGGTAAATCGGACTGCGCCGAACCGCAGATTGAACCACAAAACGCTCAGTCGTCGCCTTCGTCGGCGGTTGCAACCATCGCATTGATTAGAAATTCGGTCAAGTCTTCAACAGGCACGGTGCGTTGTTCGCTTTTCCCCTCGCCTTGACGCTCACGTAGCACCTTGACGCCTGCCGTTCCAGCCGAGATCTCATCTTCGCCGAGAATGACTGCGAATGCGGCACCGCTCGCATCGGCACGCTTCATTTGTGACTTGAAACTCGCCGTCTGGCCGTCCTGGCTGCAATGCAAAATGACGTCCAGCCCCGTGTCGCGCAAACGCTCCGCAATGATAAACGCCTGTTCACGCGCGGCTTCTCCCTGATGCACAACGTAGACATCGCATCCTTCGTTTTCGGGGACGAGCTTCTCTTCTTTGAGCAACTCGAGAATGCGCTCGATACCCATCGCCCAGCCACATGCCGCTGTCGGCTTGCCACCGAGCTGCTCGATCAGCGGATCATAACGGCCGCCCGCCGCAACCGTGCCTTGCGCACCTAGCTTGTCGGTTACCCATTCGAACACCGTCAGGTTGTAGTAATCCAGCCCGCGCACCAAGCGTGGATTGATTTTGAACGGAATATTGTTCGACTTTAAAATACGCTGCAGCCCATCGAAATGCGCCCGCGAATCATCGCCCAGAAAATCAATCAGTTTCGGTGCGTCCTGAACGATCGCCTGCAACGCAGGGTTTTTCGTATCCAGCACACGCAGTGGATTGGTGTACAGCCGGCGCCGGGCATCTTCGTCCAGCGCATCCTGATGTTTCTCCAGATAGGCAATCAGCTCAACACGGTGTGCGGCGCGCTCCTCAGCCAAACCCAGCGAATTGATTTCAAGCCTGATACCGCTCAAACCCAGATCGTCCCAGAGGCGCTGGCACATCAAGATAATTTCAGCATCGGTGTCCGGCCCGGCGAAACCCAGTGCCTCAACCCCCACCTGATGAAACTGGCGGTACCGTCCGCGTTGCGGACGCTCATGGCGGAACATCGGACCGATGTACCAAAGGCGCTTCGGACCGTCGTAAAGCAGATTGTGTTCAATGACCGCCCGCACCACTGCGGCGGTATTTTCGGGACGCAATGTCAACTGTTCGCCATTCAGGGCATCGGTAAAGCTATACATCTCTTTTTCAACAATATCGGTGACCTCGCCGATGCCGCGCGTGAATAACTGGGTTGGCTCGACAATCGGCGTGCGAATATTTTGATAACCGTATGCGCGCAACATCGACTTGACAGTCGCTTCAAAAAACTCCCATAGCCCTGCTTCCTCTGGCAGCAGGTCATTCATGCCTTTCACACCGGAGAGTTTTTCAAGTTTCTTTTTTTGTTCGGTCATCTGGATTGATCTGGCTCTATTCAATTAGGTACTGTTTCGCGGCCATAGGTACGTGCGACGTACTCACTCACGATTTGCTGGAACTCTGCTGCGATATGCTCGCCACGCAGCGTCTTGACTTTTTCGCCATCAATAAATACTGGCGCTGCCGGATGTTCCCCAGACCCCGGCAAGCTAATGCCGATATTGGCCTGCTTCGACTCCCCGGGGCCGTTGACGATGCAGCCCATCACGGCGACGTGCATTTTTTCAACGCCTGGATACTGGTCACGCCAGACTGGCATCTGGGTACGCAAATACGTTTGGATCTGCGAAGCCAGTTCCTGAAATAGCGTGCTTGTCGTGCGACCGCAACCTGGACAGGCAATCACCATGGGAGTAAAGGAACGCAGCCCCATGGTCTGCAAAATTTCCTGGCCCACAATCACCTCGCCCGTGCGCGATGCGCCCGGCTCGGGCGTAAGCGAAATCCGGATCGTGTCGCCTATGCCTTGCTGCAGCAAGACAGATAACGCCGCGGTCGAAGCGACAATACCTTTCGAACCCATCCCGGCCTCGGTCAGCCCAAGATGCAAGGCAAACTGGCAGCGGCGCGCCAGTTCCCCATAAACGGTAATCAGGTCCTGCACACCACTGACCTTGCATGACAGGATGATCTGGTTGCGGCCCAATCCGAGCTCGATCGCTCGTTCAGCGGAACCAATCGCCGACTGGATCAACGCTTCGTACATCACGCTTTGCGCTTCCCACGGCGTGGTGCGCGCGGCATTTTCATCCATCATCCTTGCCAGCAGATCCTGATCCAGACTGCCCCAGTTCACGCCAATCCGGACGGGTTTGTTGTACTGGATTGCTGCCTCGATCATTTGTGCGAACTGTGTATCGCGTTTGGCTCCGTGACCCACGTTACCCGGATTAATCCGGTACTTGGACAGTGCCTGTGCGCACTCGGGAAAATCACGCAGCAACAGGTGGCCGTTATAGTGAAAATCGCCAATCAGTGGCACCGATACACCCATCCGGTCAAGCTGCTCGCGCACGACGGGCACCGCCGCCGCGGCTTCCGGCGTATTCACGGTGATCCGCACGAGCTCCGAACCCGCTTGTGCCAGCTCCTTGACCTGGATCGCGGTTTCGATCGCATCGACCGTATCCGTGTTGGTCATTGACTGCACCCGCACCGGCGCATCGCCACCAATAGTGACAAGCTGCCCACCCCAACGGACATCGACGGCATGCGAGCGGCGACGCGCCGCGTGGCCACCCAGCACAGGCTCAGTTGAGCAAATCTGGCTGCCAGAATTTAATGAGTTAGTCTGCATTCAAAACGCCTTTAAGTATCGAGAATATCGACAAAAACCTGCGTCAAATCATGTATCCGTCACGGCAGGACGAAACGCGCCACATTACCCTTGGCTGCCGCAAATTTCGCGGGATCGACCGGTTTGCCATCAAGTGATATCGACTCCAGCCCCGCGCGATTACCCACGGTAATCCGGAACGGTGCCACACCAGCCACTGCCTTGGTTTCACCGGCTGGCACGAGACCTGAAAATAACTCCTTGCCATCCTGCTGCCGAACGCTAAACCAGCTATCTTGCGTTACCCGCAGGGAGACGATCGCCTCACCGGCTTTCAGCGTATCGGCACCGGCAACCGGCGAACTCGCCACAAGGCTAGCCTCAGAAGTGGTCACGACAGCGGAAGACGGCACGTCGGGCACCGCCATTGACGCCGCAGTGGCTGGCACTGCCACAGTAGCAGATGACGGTAGCGCGGATGTGCTAGCCGGCAATGCAGCAGGCGCAGGCACAACCGTCGAGCCCGCATCGGCTCCGGCGGCGGCCGTGACCGGCGCAGAAGCCGATGCGGGAACTGGCAACGCTGCCGGCGGAACCGCCGCAGCCGCTGCAGCCGTGGACTGACCGGCCCCATTGGCCCCATTGGCCCCCGCCTTAAAACGGGTGAACCATGGGGGGGCGTCACTACCATTCGTATGCCAAACCGCCAGCGCGATCAACGCGATAAAAACTACCGCAATCCCCCACAGCCAGGAGCGATGACGCCCGGTACCGCCCAGTGATGGCGCGGCCCGGCCCCGTGGCAAATCCTTGCCGGAAGATGCGGGCATCGACAGATCCGGCTCCTGGGCACCGTTTTCGCGGCGCAGCGCCTGAGCAAACGGTGCAGGATCGGCACCCAGCATTTTCGCGTAACCACGCACCACGCCAAGCGCAAAAGTTGCATCAGGGAGATGACTGATATCACCTGCCTCCAGGGCTCGCAGCTTGATTGCAGCGACTTTCAGACGAGCCGAGACATCGTCAATCGACCAGCCCTTGGCCTCGCGCAGCTGAGTCAGCCGTGCCCCTACCTCCAGTAGAGAATCCAGCCCGCCAGACGGCACTGCGGAGTGCCCGGTGACCGATGCCAGATGGTCTGCGTTAGCGCCTGTATCAAACTCATGCGGCTGCCGCGATTCACTCATCTCAGATCCTTTGACGTCGATTTTTTTAGGCCTGTGCCCCGTCTGGCCAGCATGTCCAGATCCGCTTCGCAGGCTGTTTATAACAAAATGGAGTTCGCCATGCCACCGCCAAACCCTATATCACATGCGAGTCATACGACGCATACGACTCAAAACCCTTCGACCCTTCAGCATCCCTGAAAAATTGGCCGACGATATCCTCATACCTTAACCCCGTACCTTAAACCGGATGCAACCCGATGACCTTCGCTCCAGCTTTCATTCCTGTGGCTGTACGCTGGGCAAGACGCGTGCGATCCTGAACCGCTCCCGCAAGCTGGCCGCACGCAGCGTCGATATCATCGCCGCGCGTTTTACGTATCGTCGTCACGACGCCAGCCCCATGCAAAACCTCGGCAAAACGCCGGATCTGGTCTGATCTGGAACGGACAAGCCCGGATTCGGGAAATGGATTGAACGGGATGAGATTGAACTTGCATGGCACATCGCGCGTCAGCGCCAATAGCTCACGCGCCTGCGCTTCGCTGTCGTTCACACCATCGAGCATGCAATATTCAAACGTGATGAAATCACGCGGCGCGACTTTCAGATAACGCTGACACGCGGCCATCAGCTCGCGCAACGGGTATTTTTTGTTGAGCGGAACCAGCATGTCACGCAGCGCATCGGCCGGCGCGTGCAGCGATACCGCAAGCGCTACCGGCAAATCGGCGCCGAGCCGGTCCATCATCGGCACCACGCCCGACGTAGACAAAGTAACGCGGCGCCGGGACAGGCCATAAGCGTAATCATCGAGCATGAGCCGCATGGCGGGCACCACGGCATCGTAGTTGAGCAGCGGCTCGCCCATACCCATCATCACGACATTGGTAATGACCCGCTCGCCCTTGCCGTCACTGCCGGCATCACGCCCACCAGACGCTGCTGCCGCGCCCGACGAGGCACGCAGCGCGAATTCAGCCATCCGCAACTGGCCGA
Organism: Paraburkholderia hayleyella; assembly: GCF_009455685.1. Lineage (NCBI taxonomy): Bacteria > Pseudomonadati > Pseudomonadota > Betaproteobacteria > Burkholderiales > Burkholderiaceae > Paraburkholderia > Paraburkholderia hayleyella. The sequence goes on from NZ_QPES01000001.1 coordinate 2,350,673, forward strand.
TGATTTCACCGGTGGTCAAATTGCGTGAAAAACCCTGTTTGCCCGTTGAACAGAAACGGCAGTTGACGGCGCACCCCGCCTGCGACGACACGCATAGCGTGCCCCGGGTTTCTTCGGGGATATAAACGGTTTCAACTGCGTTGCTGTTACCGACATCGATCAGCCACTTGCGTGTGCCGTCGGTAGAAAGATGGTCGCTGACGATAGCGGGCATGGTGATCGTGGCCCGGCCTTTGAGCTTTTCGCGCAAGGATTTGGCCAGATCGGTCATGCCATCGAAATCAGCCGCGTTGTACTGATGGATCCAGCGTTGCAACTGCCTGGCACGAAACGGTTTCTCGCCGAGACTGCCGCAATAGGCGACTAGCCCTGCGGCATCGAGATCAAGAAGGTTGACGGTTGGATTGCTCGTCATATCGAATCCTGCCATTTCAGTGCGAAACTGCGTTCATGCAACAAGCTACATGAACGCAAATACCGCTCGCGCCCGTTCCTGCTGCTACTTTTAAAACGTCTCAGTGCGATAATTAACGCGAGTAGACGTTAACTTCCGGGAAGAAAAATGCGATTTCAGCACGTGCTGTTTCTGCTGCATCAGAACCGTGAACCGCATTGGCATCGATGCTATCAGCGAAATCCGCACGAATCGTACCTTTGTCGGCCTTTTTCGGATCTGTTGCGCCCATCAGGTCGCGGTTTTTCAGAATCGCATTTTCGCCTTCAAGTGCCTGGATCATCACCGGGCCCGAGATCATGAATTCAACGAGATCCTTGAAAAACGGACGCGCGGCGTGGACTGCATAGAATTTTTCAGCATCGGCGCGCGACAGGTGAACCATACGCGCAGCGATAATTTTCAGACCTGCATTTTCAAAACGGCTGTAAATTTGGCCAATTACGTTCTTGGCTACTGCGTCCGGCTTGATAATTGACAGGGTGCGTTCAATCGCCATAAAAACTCCAGAAAATTAAGAGGTTACAGATCCAAATGAATCTACCATTGTAGCATGTTTCGTTGTATGATTGCGATCGAACCCTTACTATACTGAAAGCGCGCAACGTCGGATAAATCTGCTCAAAGCCGATAGCGCCGCTAGCTACATCACCACTGCGCTACACTGCGTCAGACGCAAGGAGAAACAATGAACGACCATTCCTATAACTTCGGCCGCGGTGGTGCTGTCAGCACAGCGCCAACCCGCAATCGCGTGTTACGCAACACGTACTGGCTGCTCGCGCTCTCGATGGTGCCTACCGTCTTTGGAGCGTGGATCGGCGTTGCCACAGGCTTCTCGCTCTTCGCCGCGACTAGCCCAGCGATGAGCCTGCTCGCCTTTTTCGCCATTGCTTTTGGCTTCATGTTCGCTATCGAGAAAACCAAAAACAGCGCGACGGGTATTTTTGTTTTGCTTGGCTTCACGTTCTTCATGGGCCTGATGCTGTCGCGCCTGCTCAGCTTTGTTCTGGGGTTTTCGAACGGCCCGTCCCTGATCATGCTGGCCTTTGGCGGCACCGGTATTATCTTCGCCTCGATGGCCACCATTGCGACTGTCAGCAAGCGTGATTTTTCCGGCATGGGCAAGTGGCTGTTCATGGGTGTCATCGTGCTGCTTCTGGCCATGGTCGCCAATATGTTCCTGAAGCTGCCAGCGTTGATGCTGACCGTCTCAGTACTCGCCATTGTCATTTTCTCGGCGTATATGCTGTACGACGTGCAACGGGTGGTCAATGGTGGAGAAACCAACTACATCAGCGCCACGCTGGCAATTTATCTCGACATTTACAACGTATTCGTCAATTTGCTGTCGCTACTGAGCATCTTTGGCGGCAACCGGAACTAGCTTTTTAATGTCGGGGGCGCTTTTGCCCTCTCGCGCTGGACATGCCACAAAAACCCATGCCATATCATGGGTTCAGGTTGTTGACAAAGCCCCGGTTTCAACCGGGGCTTTGTCGTTTACCGGCCAGTTTAGTCCTGCAATCATGAGCGGCCCAACCTGCCCTCATGCACAAGAAACCAGGCCCACCTGCAGCAAAGGCTGAGGCGGGCCTGGCTGTCAATGACCTGCTCCAGCCTGACAAGGAACACCCGTCAACCATTCCTTGCCATAATCGGCTGAATGATGCTCAGGGTCCTTATTAATGTTGTAGAAGTTCTGTTTATACATCTTGCCCTTGTAGTACACCTTTTCCCCATATGTCTGATAAATCCTGGCGGGACTCCAGGCGGGAATGCCTGCACACACACCCGTATCAGGACGAGGATTAATTGTGACATCCAGCGTAGCGATTGCAGCATGCATCTGTGTATCAGCAGCGACGAAAGTTATCTTTTCGGTCACCGGCTTATCAACATCGGGTGCCGTCAGTTGAACAGACGATGTTTTGAACGCAGTTGAACTGAATGCAGGGGTCGACCATGTGTATTTATATGGAGGCTCTCCGCCAGACGTTACGTTATCGTAGGTTACCGTGTCTCCCGAAACGACACTCACTGGCCCCGTAATCCTCGCCTTAAACGAAAAGCCATCCGTATTTTCTTCTGTGGCAGAACTCGATGCAGACTGTTCTGTGGCTTGATAATCTGCCGCACCATGCGCACTCGCCGTATTAACGAATGCTGTATTAAATAACAACACGATCGCTGCCAATGCGTATGGAAAAATGCTTGCTCTCATGGCAAATCTCCCAAAAAATATTACTGAAAATATCCTGGCATTATTAACTGTTTCAAATAAATATTTATTATAATTTTCAACATCATCTCAATCAGACTCGTCATCATTTTAAAGCCCGCCTACAGAAAATACCGAGGCGGGCTTTGCTGTTAATGATTTACGCTTACCGGGCAAGCGGTCCCGGTAAACCATTCCTTGCCATAATCGGCCGAATGAGTTTCAGGGTTTTTATTAATATTGTAAAAATTCTGCCGATACACCTTGCCTTTGTAGTAAACCGGCTCCAGGTATGTCTGATAAATTTTAACGGGATCCCAGGCAGGGATATTGCCGCACGAACCACCTTCAGAATTGCCCGGATTGTTTGTCACATCAAGCGTGACTGTCGCTTCTTTATTCAGGCTATCAACCATCTTTAAAGTTACATTTCCGCTTACTGGCTGTGTCACCCGTGGTGCCACCACTTGAATAGACGGCCCCGTCAATTGGGATACGTTAAACATAGGGGCTGTCCAGCTGTATTTATAGGGTGGCATCCCACCGGAAGATGACGTGCCATCGTATGTCGCCGTCTGCCCAGCAGTCACGCTCGCAGGGCCCGTAATTTTCGCTTTCAACGGTAAATTAGCCGGATCATCTTTTGGAAGATAATCCAATACCGGCACATATCTGGCATTGGATGTATATATCCGGTTTTTTTCGAAACGAGCCGGATTAAATACGATCTCTTTCTCTTTACGCTCTCCAATCTGGACGATTTTCGTATACGCCGACAGTTTGTTGACTAACGCCCGGCTCCATTGCAAAGGCGCCAGATTCTGGTCGGTGATATCCACAGAAACATCGACAATTTCATTGCCGCTATCCCGGGTACCGTCCATTATGCGAAAACGTATCCGATCTCCGGGCCGGACAGAAAACGGCGTGAGCGCTTCCTTGTCGTACCACGGGAAAGCTATATCGTCGTTACTAAACGAGATATCGCTGCAATTATAAAAACCCTCGATCGAACTCATCGTGCGCTGCCAGCGGACAAATAAAACGGCATTGCCTGTGCGACCTTCCGGCACCGGAACCTCGAACTGATGGAAACCCACGATTCGCGGGTCAAACCTCGGCGGGGGTGGCAAGGCAGGATCCCAATCGGTACGGTGCCCATTCACCTCGTAACGCTCCTCACCGATTTGTTCAAGATCGGCCCAGGTTAGCGGCCGATCACCACGGTAGCCTGGCTTGCTTAAATATATTTTAAAAAAACTCGGCACATGATCAACAGTCGTTGAAAATCTGACGGTTAATTTTCCATTGCGCAGTTTGACCGGAGTTTTTGTCCAATTTGGCGTCACAACTCCCATACTAGAAAATGCCAATTGCCCGCCATAACACATCGTTCCATCGGGAACTTCTTTTTCAACCGCCTTTTGATTATTGTAGTCAGCAACATTTGCCCAAAAACCAGGCCATTGACTCAAGGTAGGCCCCAAGGTCCCTGGATATGCCAAAGCCGCATCACGACACCCTGCGTCAGGTATTGATCCAGGCGGCCCCCATTCCCCTCCCGCTAACTTGCAGATAACTTGCCGTGCAGGTGGGTAATCCACGGCACCATGCGCACTCGCCGGACTCACAAATAATGTATTAGATAGCAACGCAGACAACATCAATGCGTAGACAGAAGCTCTTACTCTCATAATGCCTCCCGAAAATACCATTGAAAATCATACTCAAGGAATTAGCCTATTTATCAATAACATCATGACTCGATCAGTATCCGCCAACAAAAAACCCGATACTGTTCTGTTGAGGCGATACATATTATTTAAAATAATTACCCCCTAACATGGCATATTCAATACGCGCAATCCGTTTCGCAAACCCCATTCTGTAACCGTAAAAATCCACAACGGTTTTGAGAAAATGCTCCATAGCACGTAATGTGTCAGGCTTTCTATTTTTAGTGCGGTATAACATTACTTTTAAGCCCGGCACGCGAATTATAGAAAACCAGAGGAGGCAAATTGACGTGAGGCCGCGATGGGCCGTTTCTGATCAGTCAGTTGGCCCACGGCATGTCATGGAAGTTTTTTACATGTGATTTGCACGAGGCGCCCGCTTTCGCGCCATCGGCCTAAAGACTAAAAAGACTTAAAGACTTAAAAACTTAAAGGCTCAACCAGTCGAAGCCGCTCGCCTGCGAAGCCACCACCACCTCGGTCGCGGCAACACCCAGCACCGCAGCCAGCGCGATTCGTACCCGTTCTGGCGAGTTATTGTGCTGGCTCAGATGCGCGGCAACCAGATAACGCAAACGCGAGCGGTCCAGCGAAGCCAGAATGGCCGCCGCTGCCTCGTTGTTCAAATGTCCGTGCATTCCACCAATACGCGCCTTTAACGACTGCGGATAGCGGCTCGCGGCGAGCATCTGGACATCGTGATTACATTCGAGCACCAGCGCATCGCATCCACTCAGCACAGCGCTAATATGCGGCGTCCCCATTCCCGCATCGGTCAGCACCCCCAGACGGCTAGCACCGTCAGACAACACGAACTGCAACGGCTCGCGTGCATCGTGCGGAACGGTATAAGGCAAGATGCCAAGATCGCCCAGCGCAATCTCTTCGTCCCCCACAAGACATGCAAGCCCGATTCCAGCGCATCCGCCCCCACTGCACGCGCCGTTCCCCAGCTCATATACAACGGAATAGCGCGTTTGCGCGCAAGCGTCAGGGCGCTGCCAATGTGGTCGCTATGTTCATGCGTGATCAGGATCGCGTCGATCTCGTCGATGCCTATACCCAAGCGCAGCAGACGCCGCTCGATCTCTTTTGCCGAGAAGCCGCAATCGAGCAGCACACGCGTCGTCGTGGTGCCGCTGCGTTTTTCAATGAGTAATGCATTACCCTCGCTGCCGCTTCCCAAACTGGCAAAACGCATCGCGCGCCTAATTGAGCTGGGCTTGCAGCAACGACAGAATGCGCCGCGCCTGGGACGACGTATCCGTTTGTCCATTCGCGTCAACGACCGAAACTTCTGTCAATGCCGTATCTTTCGAGCGCACATTCACAAGAAATGCCTGGCCCGGCTTTTTCACGCTGCTGTCACTAAACAGCAGCTTGCCGAACAGGCCGTCGCGCTTGAGCTCCTGCATCGAATCAGCATAGCGAACGTAATAAATCCCCTTGGCACGGTCCCGGTTATCCACCGCGAAATTGGTGCGATCCAGTGCGAGACCCACCCGCAGCCATGCCCGATCAAAGGATTCCGGCAGATCCAGCGTTACCGCGCCCGCCGTACTATCGACCTGCACCGGCGCCGTTGCTCGCCTCGCCTCTGTGAGCAGTTGCTTGGCCTGGGCATCGGTCAGACCAAACTTTTGCATCAGCTTCGCCAAAAAAGCGCCTTCCAGCGCCGGATCCCGCGGACGCTCTACCCAGCGCGACGATGTTTTGTCTTGCCCGGTCAGCATTTCTTCCATGGCGCTGTGGGTGATCGAAATATCGGTCGAATCATTCGCGCCACGCGAGACCAGCGTGCGGAAACGATCCCGGGTGCCGGATGAATAAACGAAATCGACCACTTTGCCCAAGGTTCGGCGGAACCAGTCGTCGGGAATATTGGCGCGGTTTTCAGCCCAGTCGGTGACCATGATGCCCGTGGCAGGCGCATCTGTTTTTAATGTGAAGCCGTTGTCATCCCAGAAATTCTTGATTTGTGGCCACAACTGCTCCGGCGTGCGCCCATCCACGACTAGCCAGCGACGATCGCCATCATGCTCGATATGCATACCGTAGGGATCCTGGGCGTTTGGCACCCCTTCCGTGGCGTTACCGGCTGCCGTGACAGTGCGGTGTGGCGCGCCACCGAGCGACAGGTCCACGGGTGGCGCGATGTAACGCTGATCGACCTGCGGCGGAGTCAGATCACTTGGAATAGCCAGTGACGGTGCGCTACTGGTCGTCTTGTAATTGACTCGATCAGGCGCAAACCATTCGTTCAGCGACTCGCAGCCAGCGAGCGTGGACAGCGCCAGCGCCAGTGCCGCCATCCGGGTTGCGTGGAGGGAAATTGCAGAACGTTTCATGTGGGCCTTCGTAAAGCGAGAACGCGGGAACGCGGCGCGCCGTTCGTGTCATTCAGGAGCAAAGAGCAGGAACACAGGCGAAATCGACGCTAGTTAAAAAAGACGAAGCACGAAAAAAGATGGGATAAAAGCCCGAACAAGAAGGCAAAACGCAGAGGCTATTCGCGCGCCCCACGAGCAGACCGGGCCCCAGACCTTCAGCCCAGCAGGCCAGCTTCATGCAATGCGCCACGTACCACGTCGTGATAACGCGCATCGAGTGGGGTCAATGGCAAGCGGATACCGCCCTGAATACGGCCGAGCTGCTGCAACGCCCATTTCACAGGAATTGGATTCGCTTCAATAAATAAATGCTTGTGCAACGACAAGAGCTTCATATGGATCTCGCGCGCACGCGGCACATCGACGGCCAGCGCAGCGGCACATAGTTCGCTCATCGCGCGCGGCGCCACATTGGCCGTCACTGAAATGTTGCCATGGCCGCCCAGCAGCATCAGCGCAATCGCCGTGGGATCGTCTCCGCTGTAAATGCTGAAACCAGCCGGGGCTGCCTTGATCAGATGGGCCGCACGGTCGATATTGCCCGTCGCTTCCTTGACCCCCGTCACACCCGGCACCTCGGCCAGACGCAAGATGGTTTCATGCGCCATGTCCGCCACGGTGCGGCCAGGCACGTTATACAGAATGATCGGTAAATCGACGGTTTCGGCAATCTTGCGGAAGTGCCGGTAGATGCCTTCCTGGGTCGGCTTGTTGTAGTACGGCACGACCTGAAGCGTGGCATCCGCACCGACCCGCCGCGCCTGCTCGGTGAGCTCGATCGCCTCGGCGGTGGAATTGCCGCCGGAACCTGCGATCACCGGGATGCGCCCGGCGACGTGTTCGACTGCGGTTTTGACCATCAGCACATGCTCTTCAACGGAGAGCGTCGCGGATTCACCGCTGGTGCCGACGACAACCAGGGCGTTGGTTCCTTCTGCGACATGCCAGTCAATCAGCTTGCGAAACGCGGGCAGATCAAGGCTTCCATCTTCGAGCATCGGCGTGACGATTGCCGGAATGCTGCCGCGAATCTGAAGGCTGGCACTACCGCCGTTATTCACGTTACCGCCATTGCTATAAATGCCGTTAGTCATGAAACGCCATTAAATGTGTTCAGGAAAACGCGATTGTAGCGGATTAGCCCGTCAAACCGTAACGGGATGTAAAAGGCCCATGCGGCGCGGGTTTGACCGCGCAAATCCGCTGGATGTAGGCCATGCGCGGCTGGGCCAGAAACCCGTCCTGAAACGCGATCACCCGCAACTGGCCGCGCACCACGTCGAGCAACTCGCCGGGCCCCAGCAAAAATGCAGGGTTAGAGGGCCGGCCAACCGTCTCGTTGCCTTGCGCAAACGTTTCGTAGAGCAGCACGCCACCCGGCGCGAGCGCATTCAGCAAGGCAGGAAAGAGCGGCCGGTGGAGATAGTGGGTCACCACGACCGCCGCGAACTTCCTCTCCGGCAGCAGCGGCCAGGGCGCCTGCTCAAGATCGGCAAGCCGTGTCTCGATGCGCTCGCCCCGCGCGGCGGCCAGCGCAGTGGCATCGCGGTCAAGCGCCAGCACCATGTGGCCCCGCGCGGCAAACCAGTGTGCATGCCGCCCGGAGCCCGCCGCGACATCCAGCACGGGTTCGCCGGGAGCGACAAGATGAGCCCACTGTTGCACCCACTCCGACGGCGCAGCCAGGGCCGAAGAGGGATGAGGCAAAGCGTCATCGGTCACGGCGACGTCCTGAGCGCAGGATGCGGGATGCGGGATGCGAGACACAGGGCATCAGTTATACGAAAGCCCCATCGCCTCGCGCACATCGCGCATGACCTCGACGGCAAAACGGCGCGCCTTGTCGCAACCATCGGCGACAATCGCACGCAATAGCGTCGGGTCGTCCATATACTTTTGCGCCCGTTCGAGCATCGGCTGCTGCTCACGCAAAATGCCTTCGATCACCGGCTGCTTGCACTCAAGGCAACCAATCCCCGCCGAGCGGCACCCTTTTTGCACCCAGGCGTGCGTGGTTTCGTCGGTGTACACCTGATGCAGTTGCCACACCGGGCATTTATCCGGATCGCCCGGATCGGTACGGCGCACCCGCGCAGGGTCGGTCGGCATCGTGCGGACTTTTTTCGCAATCGTTTCCGCGTCTTCGCGCAAGCCAATGGTGTTGCCATAGGATTTCGACATTTTCTGGCCGTCGAGCCCCGGCATGCGTGAGGCCTCGGTCAGGAGCGCTTGCGGCTCCGCCAGGATGATCTTGCGCGTCCCTTCGAGATAGCCAAAAAGACGCTCACGGTCATTCAGCGACAGGCTTTGCGATTCTTGCAGCATCGCCCGCGCCTGCTCCAGCGCTTCATCATCGCCTTCCTGCTGATAGGCGTTGCGCAGTTCGTGATACAGCTTCGAGCGCTTGCCGCCGAGCTTCTTCGCGGCTTCGAGCGCCTTGTCGGCGAAATCCGCTTCACGACCATACAGATAGTTAAAGCGCCGGGCGATTTCGCGGGTCATTTCGACATGAGGCACCTGATCTTCGCCCACCGGCACCAGCGAGGCGCGATACAGCAAGATGTCGGCAGCCATCAGCACCGGATAGCCCAGAAAGCCGTAGGTCGAAAGATCCTTATCCCGCAGCTTCTCGATTTGCTCTTTATAGGTCGGCACCCGCTCGAGCCAGCCCAGCGGCGTGCTCATGCCGAGCAGCAGCGACAGCTCAGCGTGTTCTGGCACACGGCTCTGGATGAAAAGCGTCGCCTGGGCGGGATCAATACCGGACGCCAGCCAGTCGATCAGGACATCCCACACGTTTTTTTCGATGACTTCGGGGGTTTCGTAGTGCGTCGTGAGCGCATGCCAGTCAACCACACAGAAAAAACAGGGGTATTCGGACTGCAAGCGCACCCAGTTTTTCAGCACGCCGTGATAGTGGCCGAGATGCAGCGACCCGGTGGGCCGCATGCCAGAGAAAATACGGTCTGGGAACATGATTGGATTAGAAAAGCGAAACAAGAGGAGTCAGCACAGCGCTCACTGCCGCATAGCCCAGATTGACCAGCGGACTGAGCCAGTAGGTTGTCAGCAGCCCGGTCAGCACCAGCGCCATCACGATGAAAAAACCATACGGCTCAATGCGGGAGAACTTGAACGCAGGGCCTGGCGGCAACAGCGCCACCAGCACCCGGCCGCCATCGAGCGGCGGCAGCGGAAAAAGATTGAGCACGCCCAGCACCAGATTGACGCCCACGCCCGCAGCCGCCATGCGTGTCAGGAAAGGTTCGGAAACACCGGCCACCGCGAGCGCAACGCCGCCCACGCCCCACAGCAGCGCCTGCACGAAATTGCACAAGGGCCCGGCCAGCGCGACCCAGAGACTGCCCCAGCGCGGGTTGCGCAGATTGCCAAAAGCCACGGGAACGGGTTTGGCATAGCCAAACATAAAAGCGCCACTGGTGGCGAAATACAGCAAAAGCGGAATAGCGATGGTGCCCAGCGGATCGATATGGCGCATCGGATTAAGCGAAACGCGCCCAAGCACATAAGCCGTGTTGTCGCCCAACATGCGTGCGACGTAGCCGTGAGCGGCCTCATGCAACGTAATGGCGAAAATCACCGGTAAGGCATAGACCGTAATGGCCTGTATCAGGGAAGAATCCATAACTCATGATTGTAACAACGCGACTGCGTGCGTTTGTCCGCTTTCGAATACTTCAGATACTGATTGGGCCTGGGGGCACTATCCATGCCCTATGCCAGCCCTATGCAAGCCCAAAAGGTGCGGCTGAACCACGTCCTGCCCGCACCAGCACAGGCTCAGGGCCACTCAGGTCGATCACGGTCGAGGGTTCGCGCGGACAGGCGCCACCGTCGATCACCAGGTCGATCTGCTTCTCGAGACGCTGACGGATTTCTTCGGGATCGTTGAGCGGCATCTCGTCGCCCGGCATGATGAGCGTCGAGCCCAGCAGCGGCTGGCCCAATGCTTCAAGTAGGGCGAGCGTAATCGCATGATCGGGGACACGCAAGCCAATCGTCTTGCGCGAAGGATGCGACAGGCGCCGTGGCACCTCTTTGGTGGCCTGCAGCACGAACACATAAGGCCCCGGCGTGACAGAGCGAATCAGCCGGTACTGACGGTTATCCACCGTGGCAAAACTGGCCAGCTCGGAGAGATCGCGCACCAGCAGCGACAGCAGTTGCCGCTCATCGATGCCGCGAATGCGCCGCAAACGTTCAACCGCATTCTTGTCGTCGAGATGACAGGCCAGCGCATAGCTGGAATCGGTGGGCAGCGCGACGACTCCGCCATCGTTGATGATCTGCGCCGCCTGCTTGATCAACCTTGGCTGGGGGTCGTCGGGATGAAGCCGGAAAAATTGGGACATGATTGTTACTGGAATAAGTTAACGCAGCGGCCCGCCCCTGAACGCAGTGTGCACGCCGACATCGGCATCGGCATCGGCATCAGCGTTAACTTCAACGCGATGCAACGCGACAGCGCCTGGCATCACAGCCAGCGGGTCCAGACTGGGGTCAGGAAAGAAGGTAAAGGCGGCAAGCTGCCCAGGTCTACGCGGCCAGGCTCCACGGCATGAAAGTCAGAGCCGCGTGAAGCTTCAAAACCAAAGCGCCGCGCCACTTCAGCATATTCGCGGTATTGATCGGGCGTGTGGCTACCCGTGACGACCTCGATAGCCTTGCCGCCCAGATCGATAAACTCGCCGAATAGCGCATCGAATTCAACCGGGGTATAGGCATAACGACCAGGATGGGCGATCACCGCCTCGCCGCCTGCGGCCTGAATCCAGCTTACGGCATCAGCCAGTTTGGCCCAGCGATGCGGCACATTGCCGGACTTGCCATCGCCAAGATAGCGGGAAAAAACGTCCTGGGTGGAGGCCGCGTAACCGCTTTCGACCATATAGCGCGCGAAATGGGTGCGCGAAATCATGTCGGGGTTCGAGACGTACTTCAGTGCCCCCGCGTAGGCATCCGGGATGCCCAGGGCGGCGAGCTGTTCGCCGATCGCCTCGGCCCGTGCCGAGCGTCCGTTGCGCGTGCGCGCCAGACCGTCGATCAGCGTCTGGCAAGTGGGATCGATATTCAGCCCAACGATATGCACCGTCCGCGAAGCCCAGGTGACCGAAATTTCAACGCCAGCCAGATAGCCCATGCCTAATGCCTGAGCGGCCTCGCGGGCCTCGAGCTGGCCCCGGATTTCATCATGGTCGGTCAGCGCCCAAAGCGTTACCCCACAGGCATGGGCCCGGCGTGCGACCTCGGCGGGTGCAAGCTGGCCATCGGAGACCGTGGAATGGCAATGCAGATCAGCGTTCATCGCAGCTTCAAGAAGGGGAAGCGGGCATTTTACTGCAATGCAGTATGAACACCGCGACCATCTTGTTATGTCCGCACCGTACAGAGGCCGCAAACGGTGCAAACCGTGCAAATGGTACGAACGATAAACGATACAAATGGCAGACAAGTCACGCGCAAAACGCCTCGATCAGCGCCGCGACCTGCTCAGGCTGGTCATGATGGACCATGTGCCCCGCATCACTAATCAATCTTTCACGCCAGTCTGCAAACGCGCTGAAACGCGCCTTGAATTCGGCCAACGGCATCGTCCCAGCCAGCTCACTCAGGATCGGCGACGCCACCGCTTCGACATGCAGCACCGGAGCCTGAACCCGCGCCCACACCGCCATGATTTCATCGAGGCGATACAGCAGCGGGCCACGCAGCTTGTGCGCCGGGTCTGCTTGCAACACGAAACGCCCAGCGCCATCGGGCTTCGACCAGTGTTGCGCGAGAAAACGGGCATGGGTCAAAGCAAGACGCGGATTGGTTCGTCTCAGGCGCGCCGCGACCTCGTCGAGCGAGGCATAGCTTTTAAGCGCGGGCGGCGCACGCAGGCCATCGAGCCAGCCCTCCAGACGGTGCGGAGCCTGAGCCGCCAGCGCCGGAGCCAGCCCAAAGCCTTCCAGATCGACCACGCGCCGCACGCGCTGCGGCCGCGCGCCCGCATACAGGCACACGACGTTGGCCCCCATGCTGTGCCCGACCAGATTCACGGTGTCATTGGGCGCGTAGTGGTCAAGCAAGGCGTCGAGATCCGCCAGGTACTCATGAAACCAGTAATGGCCTCCGCCCTGGGCCGCTACCGGCCAGTCCGACAGGCCAAAGCCACGCGCATCGGGCGCCAGCACTTGCCACTCGCCAGCGAGGGCATCGACCACAAACTGGAACGAAGCCGCGACATCCATCCAGCCGTGCAGCATGAAGAGCGTTGGCGCATCCCGCTTACCCCAGCGCCGCACATGCAAGCGCACTCCGCGAATAGAAACAAAATCGGACTGTGAGGAATTCATCGGCCTGTTATATCCGTGACGACAAGAAAAAATGAGCGCCCGATGATAACGAACAAGGCACAAGGCAAAGCGGCCGGGTTCGCCAGGGAGCCCTTGCAGCAGCGCCGCCTGGATCGAGGCTCAGGTCAGCGCTCAGGCGGCACCATCCTGACCATCCTGATCTGCAGGCAGCGCATCGGCCTGCTCCAGGCCCGCGAGTGCCAGCAGTTCCGCCTCGTCGAAACCCGCCTCGCGCCGGGCGGCAAAATTGAACGGGCCGCGCAGTCGCGGCGCACGGTATTGCTGCGCCAGACGCGCGTAAGTGTCATGTGGCGCCAGCCCCTGTTGCTCGCAAAGGTAGCGGAACCAGTGGTTTCCAATCAGCACATGGCCGATTTCATCGCGCAGAATCACATCGAGAATGGCCGCCGAGGCATGATCCCCCGCCTGCTGCAAGCGGGCCCGGATGGGGGGCGCGGCGTCGAGCCCCCGGGCCTCGAGCGTGCGCGGCACTAGCGCCATGCGCGCCAGCACGTCGTCCCGGGTGCGCTCGCACATGTCCCACAGGCCATTGTGAGCGGCAAATTCGCCGTATCCATAGCCCAGCTCGGCCAGTCGCGCGCTCAGCAGCGAAAAATGATGCGCCTCTTCAGCCGCGACCTTGAGCCAGTCGGTATAAAACGCCAGAGGCATAGCGGCATAACGCCAGACGGCGTCGAGCGCGAGATTGATCGCATTGAACTCGATATGCGCCAACGCATGAAGCAGCACCACGCGGCCCTCAACCGAACGCATGCCGCGCCGCGCAAGCTGGCGCGGCTCGACCAGTTCCGGGCGCGCAGGCCGCCCTGGCAGCGCAGCCGGCGCTTCGAGCTGTCGTTCGGGCATGCAGCGCGCGGCACCCAAGCCCACCTGGGCATGGAGATCGCGCGCAGCCTGCGCCTTGACGAACGGATCACACTCGCACAAGACCGCCAGCGCGGTCTGGCGCGCATCCACAACGCGCGTCACAGGAAAATCAGGCGTAACCGGCAGGGCGTGACTGGACATAGGCAGGAAAGGCAGGAAAAACACATGAAGACCTGAAGACCTGAAGACATGAAGACATGAAGACATGAAAACCCGCGGCAGCAGAGACGCTCGGGGCGCCCTACCCTGATTGGCCTATACCGAGCCACCCTCTGGCCCGCCACCGAACCGTCTACAATACGCGATTCGACTGGCGATGCACATGGCGCCAACTCGTGCAAAGGAGATCCTGTGGCCATTTACAAACTCGGCGACGCCGCGCCGACCATCCACGAAAGCGTATTTGTCGCCGATACCGCGACGATCATCGGCCGGGTCACCCTGGAAGAAAACGCGAGCGTCTGGTTCGGCGCCGCCCTTCGAGGCGATAACGAACCCATTTCGGTGGGCGCGGGCAGCAATATCCAGGAAGGCGCCGTGTTGCATACCGATCCTGGCCACCCGCTGACGATCGAAGCCCATGTCACCGTCGGCCATCAGGCCATGCTGCACGGCTGCACCATCCGCGAAGGCGCGCTCATCGGCATTCAGGCTATCGTTCTGAATGGCGCGGTGATTGGCCGCAATTGCCTGGTTGGCGCGGGCGCGGTGGTGACCGAAGGCAAGGTATTTCCCGATAACTCGCTGATTCTGGGCGCGCCCGCCAAAGTCGTGCGCGAGCTCAGCGAAACCGATATCGCCAGCATGCGGCGCAATACCGCCGCTTATGCCGAGCGACGGCAGCATTTCAAGGCGCAGCTTGTCCGTATCGGCTAACGCGCCAGGCGCGCCCGGCTTCGCCCGGCTTGTTACGCGCGATGGCCTCAGGCCTCTTCATTGCGTCATGGCAAAGCGCGCCAGCCCTCATTCGAATTTGATCAAGGAACCGTTGTGAGCGACCAGTTGCAAAAATTCATGTTCAGCGCAGCGCCCGTCCGGGGTGAGATCGTTTCGCTGCGCAACACCTGGCAAGAAGTCCTGGCGCGCCGTGACTATCCCGCGCCCGTGCGGGCCGTGCTCGGTGAAATGATGGCCGCGTGCGCGCTTTTGTCAGCCAATCTGAAGTTCGACGGCACCCTCATCATGCAGATCTTTGGCGAAGGCCCCGTCCGCATGCTGGTCGTGCAGTGCAGCTCCGAGCTCTCATTGCGCGCGACCGCGAAATTCTCCGAACACTTTGCCAACAGTGCCATTGCCGATCACGCCACGCTGGCTGAACTCATCAATGTCAACGGCCAGGGCCGCTGCGTCATCACGCTGGACCCGCGCGACAAGCAGCCTGGCCAGCAGCCCTACCAGGGCATCGTGCCCTTGTCCGGCGTGGACGGGCCGCTGCAATCCATGGCCGAAGTGCTCGAACATTACATGCGTCATTCGGAACAACTCGATACGCGCCTATGGCTTGCCGCCAATACGGAGCGCGCCGTGGGCATGCTGTTGCAAAAACTGCCGGGCGACGGCGGAATTGTTCCGCACCCCAATGAGCTCGATGCCGATACCTGGGCGCGCGTCTGCACCCTGGGCGGGACCCTGTCGCAAGAAGAGCTCTTGCAGCAAGATCCTGAAACCGTGTTCAAACGTCTTTTCTGGCAAGAAAACGTCCACCATTTTGAACCCGCCTCAGCGCGCTTCGAATGCAGTTGCTCGCGCGAAAAAGTCGGTGCAATGCTCAAAATGCTGGGCCGCGAAGAAGTCGACGGAGTCCTGGAAGAACGCGGCCATGTCGAAATTCATTGCGAATTTTGCAATCAGCGCTATGAATTCGATCCGGTTGACGTCGCCCAGCTATTTAGCGCCAACGGACTCTCCGCGAGCATTACACCGCCCGCCGGACAACATCATTAGCATCATTAACGCCACACGTTCTTCACGCCTCGTACCATGCAGCAGACCATCACATGAAAACCTCTATGTTTTTCTTAACCCGTATCAAACAGTCCGCATACGCCCTGCCGCTCGCGTTCTGCGGCCTCACGCTGATGACGGGCTGCGTCATCACACCACCCGGCCCCTCGCCGATCTATAGCCGCCTGCCCGCCGATCAGTCGGGCCTGCCCAATGGCGTGCAGCCGCTCACCGAGCAGGAACGCCAGCGTTACGACGCCATCGACCGCCAGGTGATGACGGAGCAAAACCAGGCCATCGCTGCCGAAGCAGCCGCACAGGCCTATGCCCGCTATTACGCACCACCCACGATGGTCTATGGCGGTTATTACGGCGGTGGCTGGGGACGCGGCTGGGGCACCGGAATCGGTTACAACTATGGCCCCGGTTGGGGCTGGGGTTGGGGTTGGTAATACCAGGAAGGCCAAGGCTTCAAGCAGGCCCCAGGCAGACCCCAAACGCGCGTTGAAAAAGCGCAGCCGGATCAGGGGCCGGTGGCATTCCGTCAGAAGTGGCTGAGAAGTGGCTGAGAAGTGGCTGAAAACCGCTTACCGCTTAGCCCGCATGTTTGGCTTTGGGTTCTTTTTTAGCGGCGTGTTTTTTCTCAGCCCTGAGCACACGTGATTCCGGATTCGGCACTACCCGCACAGGCGCCGCAGAGACCTGACCTCGCGTCGAAACCGCTGAGGTTGCCGGGCTCGCCTTGTCCACGGCTTGCGGCACGGAAGCATCCGACGCCACAAACTGCACGAACACCTCGCTGTCCTTGATCATGCCCATCTCATAGCGGGCCCGCTCTTCAACCGCGGCCGTGCCATTTTGCAGGTCACGCACTTCGCCCTCGACCCGTTCATTGCGCACTTTTGCCTCATCGTTCTTCTGTTGCTGCAGCGCCAGTTGCTGTTGCAAGTCATGCACGCGCAACCAGCCGCCATGTCCCCACCACAATGGGTACTGGATCAGCACCAGCAGAACGGCCAGAACAACGGTAACAAGCCTCATGAATTCAACGCGAATAATACGCGCCGCCCTGCGCTATACGCAGGGCGGCGGTGAATAAAACATTAACGGAGAAAAACCCGATCAACGCTTCAGCGCAAATTGTAAAACGCCGACTTGCCCGGATAGCTGGCGACATCGCCCAAGTCTTCTTCGATGCGCAGCAACTGATTGTATTTCGAGATACGGTCGCTACGCGACAGCGAACCCGTTTTAATCTGCCCTGCATTAAGGCCCACCGCGATATCCGCAATCGTGGAATCTTCGGTTTCGCCCGAGCGGTGCGAAATCACCGCGGTATAGCCTGCCCGCTTGGCCATTTCGATAGCGGCGAAGGTTTCCGTCAAGGTGCCGATCTGATTGATCTTGATCAGGATCGAATTGGCAATGCCCCGGTCGATGCCTTCTTTCAGAATGCGCGTGTTGGTCACGAAGAGATCGTCGCCAACGAGCTGAATTTTTTTGCCGAGGCGATCGGTCAGCAGTTTCCAGCCATCCCAGTCGCTTTCGTGCATGCCGTCTTCGATCGAGACAATCGGGAATTTATCGGCCAATGTGGCCAGGTAATCGACGAATTCCGCCGATGACAATTGCAGGCCTTCGCCCGCCAACTGGTATTTGCCATCGTGATAAAACTCGCTGGCAGCGCAATCGAGTGCCAGCAACACGTCTTCACCCACGCGATAACCCGCTTTTTCGATCGCCTGCAAGATGGTGGACAGACACTCGTCGTTGCTGCCGAAATTCGGCGCGAACCCCCCCTCGTCACCCACCGCTGTACTCATGCCACGGCCGCTCAGGATGCTCTTGAGCGCATGGAACACCTCAGCGCCGCAGCGCAAGGCCTCGCGGAAGGTCGGCTGGCTGACCGGCACAATCATGAATTCCTGAATATCCAGGCTGTTGTTCGCATGCATGCCGCCGTTGACGATGTTCATCATGGGCACCGGCAACTGCATCGCGCCCGAGCCGCCAAAGTAGCGATACAGCGGCAAGCCCGCTTCTTCAGCGGCGGCCTTGGCGACCGCCATCGACACCGCCAGCATCGCGTTTGCCCCGAGGCGTGACTTGTTGTCGGTGCCATCGAGTTCGAGCAGGGTCTTGTCGAGAAACGCCTGCTCCGACGCATCGAGCCCCATGATGGCTTCGGAGATTTCCGTGTTGATATGTTCCACGGCCTTGAGCACACCCTTGCCGCCGTAACGGCCCGCTTCGCCATCGCGCAGCTCGATGGCCTCGCGCGAGCCGGTCGATGCGCCCGACGGCACGGCAGCACGGCCCATGGTCCCGGACTCAAGCAGCACGTCGCATTCGACGGTGGGGTTGCCTCGAGAATCGAGAATCTCGCGGCCGATGATATCTACGATTGCACTCATGATTTCCTCAAGAAATGACGTTGAATTCTGATGGCGACGGCCCGGTTTGCATCACATCGATGCGCAGCATGGGCAGGTGACACCTGTCCATGCTGCGCCAGACACGGTTGAATCAGCTCAGTTGAAGTTGTTTTCGAGCAGCGGCATACGCTTGACGGCCTGATCGAGTATCACCAGGGTTTCGAGCAAGTCGGCCATGCGCGACAACGGCACCGCATTCGGCCCATCTGATTTTGCCTCGGCCGGATGGGGATGCGTTTCCATGAAAATGCCGGCGATGCCCGCCGCCACCGCCGCGCGTGCGAGAACCGGCACGAACTCGCGCTGTCCGCCGGAGCTCGTGCCCTGCCCGCCTGGCAATTGCACCGAATGCGTGGCATCGAACACCACGGGCGCACCGGTTTCACGCATGATGGCCAGCGAGCGCATGTCGGACACGAGATTGTTATAACCAAAAGACGCGCCGCGCTCGCAGGCCATGAAGCGATCTTCGGAAAGCCCCGCCTCGCGCGCGGCGATGCGCGCCTTGTCGATCACATTCACCATGTCGTGCGGCGCGAGAAACTGGCCCTTCTTGATATTGACCGGCTTGCCCGAACGGGCGCATGCATGGATGAAATCCGTCTGGCGGCATAAAAACGCGGGGGTTTGCAGCACATCCACCACGGCGGCCACGGGCTCGATCTCAGGCTCGCTGTGGACATCGGTGAGGATCGGCAAACCGAGCTGGCGCTTGACTTCCGACAAAATCCGCAAGCCTTCGTCCATCCCCAGGCCGCGAAACGACTTGCCGCTACTGCGGTTAGCCTTGTCGTAAGACGATTTGTAGATGAGCGGGATCTTGAGCTTCGCGCAGATTTCTTGCAGCTTGCCGGCGGTGTCGAGCGCCATCTGTTCGGACTCGATGACGCACGTGCCCGCGATCAGGAAAAACGGCTGGTCAAGACCGGCTTCGAATCCGCACAGCTTCATGCTTTTTCTCCGGCACGCGATTGCTGACGCGCCAGCGCGGCTTCAACAAACGATTTGAACAGCGGATGGCCATCGCGTGGCGTGGAAGTGAATTCAGGGTGAAACTGCACGCCCACGAACCAGGGATGCATGCTGCGCGGCAGCTCCATCATTTCAGGCAGGTCTTCGCTCGGCGTGCGCGCGCTGATCACCAGGCCACCCGCTTCAAGTTGCGGCACAAACCGGTTATTGACTTCATAACGATGGCGGTGACGTTCATTCACGTCCTGGCCATAAATAGCCTCGGCCAGCGTGCCAGGCTTGACGGGGCAGCGCTGTGAACCCAGGCGCATCGTGCCGCCGAGATCGGATTCCTCGGTGCGTTTTTCTACGCGGCCTTCGCGGTCGTACCACTCGGTGATCAGCGCCACCACGCGGTTAGGCGTGGCCGCATCGAACTCGGTGCTATTGGCGCCTTCGAGCGCCACCACATCGCGCGCGAATTCAATGACCGCCAGTTGCATCCCAAGGCAAATACCCAGATAAGGCACCTGGGCTTCGCGGGCATAGCGAATGGCCGCGATCTTGCCTTCCGTGCCGCGCCGGCCAAAGCCGCCCGGTACGAGAATGGCATCGAGATGCGCGAGGCACTGGACGCCATTGGCTTCGATTTCTTCGGAATCGATGTACTCGATCTTGACCCGGGTCGCCGTATGAATGGAAGCGTGACGCAACGCCTCGATCAGCGACTTGTAGGACTCGGTCAGATCGACGTACTTGCCGACCATCCCGATCGTGACTTCGTGTTGCGGATTGTCGAGCTTGTCGACCAGATCGGCCCACAACGACAGGTCAGCAGGCTTGGGAGCGAGTTTGAGTTCTTCACAGATGATCGCGTCGAGGCCCTGGTCATGCAGCATCTGCGGGATCTTGTAAATGCTGTCGACGTCCCAGACGGAGATGACCGCATCTTCCGGCACGTTCGAGAACAGCGAGATTTTCTGGCATTCGTCGTCGGGGATACGGCGGTCAGCCCGGCACAGCAGCACATGCGGTGAAATACCGATTTCGCGCAGCTTTTGCACACTGTGCTGGGTTGGCTTGGTTTTCAGTTCGCCCGCCGTGGCGATGAACGGCACCAGAGTCAGATGCACGAAACACGCGCTATTGCGGCCCATGCGCAGGCTCATCTGGCGTGCCGCTTCGAGAAAGGGCAGCGATTCGATATCGCCCACCGTGCCACCCACCTCGACGATCGCCACATCGGGCTCGCCGCAGGTTGCGGAGGCGGCGCCGCGTTCGATGAAAGCCTGGATTTCGTTGGTGATATGCGGGATGACCTGCACCGTCTTGCCCAGATAATCGCCCCGGCGCTCCTTGCGGATCACGGATTCGTAAATCTGGCCCGTGGTGAAGTTATTGGCCTTGCGCATCTTCGTGCTGATGAAGCGCTCGTAGTGGCCAAGGTCAAGATCGGTTTCCGCGCCATCTTCCGTCACGAACACTTCGCCGTGCTGAAACGGACTCATCGTGCCGGGGTCAACGTTGATGTAGGGATCGAGCTTAAGAAGTGTGACTTTGAGACCGCGCGATTCGAGGATCGCGGCGAGAGAGGCGGCGGCAATACCCTTTCCAAGGGAAGAAACCACGCCGCCGGTGACAAAAACATATTTGGTCATCGCTGGATGCTCGCGGGAAAAACGGATTATACCGTAAAGGCGCGCCCCAACCAGCCGCAAACAAGGTGTTCCCGCACTGATCCCGCCTCGATTTTTCGCCTTGATACACCTCGAACCGCTTGACGCCCACCCCACGCCTACGCTAGCCGCTGCGGCAGCTTAAACGGCTTAGCCGCGCCGCAGCGCCTGCAGCATGCACTGGAGCGCCCGGGCAGTTTCGAGCGGCTGTTCCATCGGAAACAGATGCGTGCCCTCGATCCATTCGAGATGCTCTCCGGTGATACGCCCGGTTGCCGCCAGCCCGACCTGGCGCACTTCTTTCGACTGCGTGCCCGCGATCATCCCGACCGGCACCGGCACACCGTGCGCCAGCCGTGCCCCAAGGTATGAGGCAAGGTTTTGTAAATCAGATATTCGATATGGCGCTCGAAGGCCAGCCTCCGCGCACCGTCCGGCGCTACCTGGGGCATGCCGAAATCGACGTAGTCCGACAGCACCCGCTCATCCCAGCGGGCAAACGCGGGCTTGGCGCGAAAGTGACGCCACGCCTCATCGCGGCTCGCCCATTGCGTGCGGCGCCTGGCGGTTGCCGCAGCCGGCGAGAGCCGCTCATCGAGCCCGGTCCATTGCGACACACGCAGCACACGGCTGCGCCAGCCTGCAATCACTGGCGAATCGAGCATGACCACGCCCTTCACCCAGTGCGGCTGGCGCAGCGCCGCCATCAGCGACAGATACCCGCCCAGCGAATGCCCCACCAGCCACACAGGCCGCTCATACGCGCGGCCGATATCGTCGAGGAGCTGCTCGACCAGATGCGGCCAGTCGCGGGTCACCGGAAAACGGCTGTCGTGGCCGATGCGTTCGATAAAACGCAAGTCGTAGTCGTCGCCGAGTTCCGCGAAAAGCGTCCGGTAAGTCGAAGCCGGAAACCCATTGGCGTGCGAGAAATGCAGGATGTCTTTCAAATGCGATGTCTTCCGCTGAATTTTTTGACAAGCTTTTTTAACAAGCGCATGCGTCAAGGTAGCAAACGCATCAAAGCCTCTCAGACCGGGTACCGGGGGGCTTCATGGATCCATCCAGTAGCGCCGGTGCATGCTGCGATAGCGCTCTAGCACCAGGCCTGCGCGCGTGACGTCGATACGCGCGGCGCCGTCTTCGTCGCTGCGTGTGAGTTCGATCTGCCGGGCCTGATAGCGCGCCCAGACCGAAGGGTGCGGATGATGAAAACGGCTGCGGTAGCCTACCTGAAAAACCGCGAGTTGCGGATCGATGGCGTCGAGGAAAGGCTCTGTCGAAGAGGTCTTGCTGCCGTGATGCGGCACGAGCAGCACTTGCGCTTGCAGGGCCTGCGGATCGCGCTCGAGCAGGCGGCGCTCTGCCGCGGCTTCGATATCGGCGGTGAGCAGCGCCGCCATGCCCGGCGCGGCACGGACACGCATTCCGGGGGCCTTTGCCGGACCCGTGGCATGAGCGGCATGAGCGATGCTGATACGCAGCACACAGCTATGCGCATTCGGACGGCCTTGCAAGGGCCCCGGATCGGGCCAGAGCAGGGTGAAATCGACGCCATCCCAGTGCCAGCGCTGGCCTGCGGCGCACGGCACGGTGTCGGCCCCGCGCGAGCGCGCCTCGGCCCAGAGCGGATTGCCCGGCACGAGCGCCGCCAGCAGTTGCCGCACCTTGATGCTCTCCAGCACGGCTGGGGCGCCGCCGGAATGATCCGAATCCGCGTGGCTGATAAGCAGCGTGTCGAGCGTGTGCATGCCCTGCGCCTGAAGAAACGGCACGACGATCCGTTCGCCCGCGTGAGTCGACTCCGGCCCTGGCCCCGCGTCGAACAGCAACCTGTGGCGCGCGGTTTCGACCAGAATCGACGAGCCCTGGCCGATATCCAGTGCAGTAAGCCGGAAGGTGCCTGGCGCGGGTGCGGTAGTCATCGGCCAGAGCAAGGGCAACCAGGCCAGCGGCGCCGCCCAGCGCAGCGGCCAGCCGCGTGGTGCGAGACACCACACCACGCCCGCCAGCGCCGCAGCCAGCGCCCAGCGATCGGGCTGGGGCAAGCGCCAGAGCGTCCCTGTCGGCCCCGCCACGAACTGCAGGCAACGCATCAGTACCGCGAGCAAAAAATGCGCGCCCTGCCAGAGCGCAGCATCGAGCGGTGCGGGCAGCACGACGCCGAGCAACACCATCGGCGTCACCAGCAGGCTCACCCATGGAATGGCGAACGCATTGGCCAGCACACCTAGCAATGGAATTTGCGAAAACCAGACCACGGTAAGCGGGGCAAGCGCGAGTGTCACGGCAAACTGCACCAGCGCGGCGCGCTGCAAATGCGTGCGGCAACGCCGCCCGGCAGCGCACCAGCCCATCCACGCGGCCCGCGCCCATGCCCGCCGCCCTCGCCTCCTGGTGGGGACATGCAGGCCGCCCCGGCCATGACCGCCGCCCTCGGCGGCGCCCGGCTGCCCGGCCTCCGCTTCTGCTTTCGCTTCCGCGCTATCGTGCGCGCCCCTCGCGGCATCGCTTGCCAGCCCTGGCCTTGCGTTGTCGTGCGCGAGGTCGCGCACGATGCCATCCCGGCGCATGACATCCTGTTCGCCTTCGCTGTCACGCGCGAGGTCGCGCACGGCCGGACGGCCCGAGAGCGCGAAGAGAATCGCCGCGACCGCGCCAAACGACAGCCAGAACCCCGCTGACACCACCGCCCATGGGTCGAGCAGCAGCACGAGGCCCAGCGCCCACGCCAGCACCACCGAAACCGGCAACTGACGGCCACTCAACCGCGCCAGCGCCGCCACGCTGAGCATCCAGAGCGCTCGCTGAGCGGGGACATTCAACCCCGCCAACGCGGCATAAGCGGCGGCCAGCAGCACACCCGCAAGCCATGCCACGATCGGCGCGGGCATGAAAAGCGCCCCGTTGAACCTGACTCGCGCCAGGCCCCGCCACAATCCGCCCGCCAGCCACCCGGCCCAACCCGCGACGATCCCGATATGCATGCCCGAAATCGCCACGAGATGGCTCGTGCCGGTGGCCCGCAACACCTGCCAGTCGGTCTGGTTAATCGCGTCTTGCGCACCGAGTGCCAGCGCCGTGACGATTCCGCGCTGCGGGGCTTGCGCCAGCGCGGTATCGATGCGTGTGCGCAGAGCGGCACGCCAGCGATTCACCTGCATGCCAACGCCGCCCGCCATCCCGGGCAAGCGTTGCGCCAACTGCGGCGCACTGACATAACCTCGCGCCCGGATCGCACGCGCCAGCCATACCGCCTCAACCTCGCGCACACCGAAATTGGCATTGCCATGCGGCCGCTTGAGCCGCACCGGCAAACGCCAGCGCTCACCGGGCACCAGTTCAGGCGGTACCGTTGCCGTTGCCGTTGCAGATGCAGATGCTGGCGTTTGCGCCAGCCCCTGTACCAGGGCTGGCGTGAGCCACGATAGTTGCAGTATTTGAGGAAAATGCGCGAGCCGCGCGCTGGTTGCCTCGACCTCGAAAAGAAAGCGCACGCCCTTTGCATCACGCGTGGGCAGCCCCTTGATCGCGCCAATCACCTCGATCTCGCGCCCTTCCCAGGCCACCGGCAAACTCAGCGCCAGGCGCGCATGCGCCTGCCATGCGGCATAGCCGAAGCCACTGCAAAACGCCGCACAGCCCAGCGCGCACCAACCGCCACGCACACGCCAGCGGCTACCGCCCGACCCGCCCCACATGCCCCAAGCGGCACCGCCCAGCGCCACGCCGGCCAGCGCCAGCAGCCACCAGACGCCACACACGCCCGGTAACGCCGCCTGCTGCTGCAACCCCATCACGCCCAAGGCAAAACCGCACCACACCGCTCTCATTCGCCCTCCGTCTGGCTGCACGCCGGAGTCTGGACGAATCAAATCACTTCGAAATCACATCGAAATCACATCGAATCAGAAAACGTCCCCGTCCCGCTTGAACCCGCAGCGTCGATTATGCGGACGAAAGCGCGAGCCGCGGCAATGCGGCGAGCGCGTTAGCCGATGTGCCAAGGGCAAGCGAGGTATCGTCGAGAGCGCGCAAGCGCGCAAGGCAAGCGCCAATCGCGGGGATCTGGTCGGGCGTATTGCGTTGACGGTAGCGCCAGGCGGGCGCGATATCGGGAGAATCGGTTTCCAGCACCAGCGCATCGAGCGGCAGTTGCGCCGCCAGACGGCGAATCTGCAAGGCGCGCTCAAACGTCACGTTGCCGCCCATGCCCAAGTGCATGCCCTGATCGATAAACGCCCGCGCCTGCTGGAAACTGCCATTGAAGGCGTGCGCAATTCCACACTGGATGCCATAGCGCCGCAACCCTTTGAGTACCTGATCCTGCGCTTTGCGCACATGGCAAATCACCGGCAAGGCAAACTCGCGGGCCAGCGCCAGTTGCGCTTCATAGAAAAACTGCTGGCGCGCCACATCCAGCCCCGGCACGAAAAAATCGAGGCCAATCTCGCCTAAGCCGATAAAGCAGGGGTCGTCCAGACTCGCTTCGATTTGCCGCCGCAGCACGTCAAGATCGATTTCTTGCGCTTGTGGCGTAAACAGCGGATGGATGCCCAGCGCGTAAGCCGCGCCATCCAGCCGCTGCGCCAGCGTCCGGACAACATCGAAATTGGCCCGCGCGACCGCCGGAATCACGATGCGCGCCACACCCACAGCCCGCGCCGCAGCCGCGACCGCCTCGCGGTCGGCATCGAACTCGGCCGCATCCAGATGACAGTGTGTATCGATCCACATGCGCGCCTCCGGTTACCCGGTTATGTTAGAGCGACCCCCATTCAAGCTCAGGATGACAGCGGAGCCGGTGTTTCCTCAGCCAGCACGCCATCGCGCAAACGCATGATGCGATCGCACCGCGCCGCCAGATCGGTGTCGTGCGTCACAATCACGAAACTGGTGTCAAACGTCCCGGATAACTCGAGCATCAGGTTGAACACCGTATCCGCCGTGCCGCTGTCCAGATTGCCAGTCGGCTCGTCGGCCAGCACGCAGGCGGGCTTCGTCACCAGCGCCCGGGCCACCGCCACCCGCTGCCGCTCGCCCCCCGATAGCTCACCCGGACGATGCTTCGCCCGGGCCGCGAGACCCACGCGCTCCAGCATCTCCAGCGCTTCGCGGCGCGCCACCTCGGTGGCCATGCGGCGAATGCGCAGCGGCATCGCCACGTTATCGAGCGCGGAAAACTCCGGCAACAAATGATGAAACTGATAAATGAACCCCAGCGCGTGGTTGCGCAAATCGTTGCGCTCGCGCTCGGAAAGTTGGGTGAACGGCTTGCCCAGCACCGACACCTGGCCCGCACTGGGATCATCCAGCCCGCCTAGCACGTGCAGCAGCGTGCTCTTGCCCGAGCCCGAAGCGCCGACGATCGCCAGCTTTTCGCCGCGACGCACTGCAAGTTGCGTGTTGTTCAACACCTGCACATTCAGGCCACCCTGCACAAACGTCTTGGAGATACCCGTGGCTTCAAGCACATACGGAGGCGACATGGTTGGGGTTTGCCCGGAAAGAGAAGTGGAAGCGGAAACAGCAGAAGCCGCAGAAGCCGCAGCAAAACGCTCATTCATAACGCAAGGCCTCGGCGGGGCGCACTTTGGCCGCGCGCCAGCTGGGATACAGCGTCGCCAGCGACGACAGCACGAAAGCGATCACGCCAATCCGGATGACATCGGTGGCCACCAGTTCGGAGGGCAGCTCGCTAATGAAGTACACCGACGGCGGCAAGAACTGCACGTGAAAGAGTTGCTCGATGAGCGGCACGAGCCACGGAATGCTCCACGCGAGCAGGCAC
This sequence comes from Paraburkholderia hayleyella, assembly GCF_009455685.1. Classification (NCBI taxonomy): domain Bacteria; kingdom Pseudomonadati; phylum Pseudomonadota; class Betaproteobacteria; order Burkholderiales; family Burkholderiaceae; genus Paraburkholderia; species Paraburkholderia hayleyella. Next base: position 2,377,518 of record NZ_QPES01000001.1, read on the forward strand.
CCTAGCGCGACACCCGTGGCGGTGCCGACAAAGCCAATCGTCACGCCCTGCACGACGAAAATCTTCATGATCGAGCGCGGCTGCGCGCCCAGCGTGCGCAAGATGGCGATGTCCGCCTGCTTGTTGGTCACCGTCATGACCAGCGACGACACCAGGTTGAACGCCGCGACCGCGATGATCAGCGTGAGGATGATGAACATCATGCGTTTTTCGATCTGCACGGCGGAAAACCAGGTTTTGTTCTGCTGAGTCCAGTCGCGGATATACAGGTCGCCCGAGAGCGTGCGCGCCAGTTCATGGGCCACTTGCGGCGCGCGCTGCATGTCCTTGAGGCGCAAGCGCACGCCAGTGGGCGCGGACAGGCGGAACAGCGCTTCGGCATCGCGGAGATGGATCAGCGCGAGCGTGCTGTCGTATTCGTAATGGCCGGATTCGAAGATGCCCACCACCGTGAACTGCTTGAGCCGGGGCAGCATGCCCGCGGGTGTCATGGTGCCTTCCGGCGCGACCAGCGTGAGCTTGTCGCCGCGCCGCACGCCGAGGCTGACGGCGAGATCCGCGCCCAGCACGATGCCAAAGGCGCCGGGCACGAGATCGGTCAACTGGCCCGGGCCTTTCATTTCGCGGCTGATATCGGAAACTTGCGGCTCAAGCGCCGGTTCGACGCCGCGCAAGGCCACCCCGCTCACCGCGCCTTGACGCGTCAGCAGCGCCTGGGCATCGACATAAGGCGCCGCGCCTAGCACCGAGGGGTTGCGCCGGGCTTCACTGGCGGTGAGCTGCCAGTTGGGCATCGAGCCCGTGGGCGAAAAAATTTCAACATGCGCCAGCACCGAAAGCATCCGGTCGCGCACTTCTTTCTGAAAACCGTTCATCACCGACAGCACGACAATCAGCGCGGCCACGCCCAACGCGATACCGGACATCGACACAAGCGCGATGAACGAAATAAAACCATTGCCGGTCGTGCGTTTGCCGGCGCGGGTATAGCGCCAGCCGATCTGCCATTCATAGGGAAATTTCAAGCGATCCTCTGGGTTGTGCGATGAGGGCGGCCGCCAGTCACGGCGGAGTGCGCGTGGCGGCCATGGGCCCGGAATCGGCCAAACGCGAAGTTTGCCATATCCCGCTGGGCAGCGGCGGCTTGATGGGGGGGCGCGCGGATAGTGAAGCGTCCTGGGCGGAACGCCGGGAGGCACAACAAAAAACAAACGGGGCGCAGTTCAGATCGAACTGCGCCCCGTGAACGGTATTGCGCTGGCTGATTGAGCGTGGCCGCGAAGATTTAAGGCTATTGACTTATTTCATTCATCAGACAACACGTTTGTTTTTTTGGTTTAGCAGCGCATGGGTTATTTCCTTGATAGCGCCTCCCTCGCCCTTCGTTTTTGTCTGTGAAATAACCGAATCCAAATACGACTTAAATCGTGCAAGCTTGGCCGGATTATTTTTTATTTCGGAATCCGGGAAAAATCCCCAGTTTTCCTTGGTATTTAATTCGATAAATCTGGCCAAACCCATTTCCAGCGACCGGCTGCCACCGAATTCATCGGCATTTTCAAGCAAGCCAAGAAACGTATCCAAAGTCGGCTTTTGCAGCTTCAATGTACGAGCAAATTCATCATAGTTCTTGCCCTTCAGCGCCGTTACCAGCGAAGGTGTCTCGTTCTTCGCTGACGCTTTTTTGGAAGACTGCTGATTCGACGATAGCTGCGGTTTGGTCTGATTCGACGGCTGCGGTTTGGTCTGATTCGACGGCTGCGGTTTGGTCTGATTCGACGGCTGTGGCTTGGTCTGATTCGACGGCTGTGGCTTGGTCTGATTCGACGGCTGTGGCTTGGTCTGATTCGACGGCTGCGGCTTGGTCTGATTCGACGGCTGCGGTTTGGTCTGATTCGACGGCTGCGGTTTGGTCTGATTCGACGGCTGTGGCTTGGTCTGATTCGACGGCTGTGGCTTGGTCTGATTCGACGGCTGCGGTTTGGCTTGATCCAACTGCTGCGGCTTGGCTTGATCCAACTGCCGCGGCCTGGCCTGACTCAACTGCTGCGGCTCGCTTTGACGCTTGCCGGCGGTTGCCTGCGACGGCAATTCGGCAATCTCTTTCTTCTTGCCAAATAACCAGCCATAAATGTTGCTAAAGAATTGCTTGACGCTGCTGGCAAAGGACTTGCGCTCTGCATCGGGAAGAACGATGCCAACCCGCCTACCATTGATCCCCACATTCTGGTTCAATCTCTCGTCAGCCACCTCATGACGCTGACGAAACCGATTCACACCTGAACTTTTGACGCGACTCATAACAAACCCCAAACCTAATTTGATCGGTACATACCCTATGGAACGATTCCGAGCGAAACGTTCCATCGTTTCCCCAAGTTATTTGGCGTCCGCCTCCCCATCCCCCTCGCGGCCACGTGCCAACCAACCGCCCAACAGCCATCGCCGCCCCACCGGCTACGGCCCGGCTGCCCTACAATGCGCAGCACCATGCCCGCCACCCACACGTCTCATCTCCACTTACTGCTGCCGTTTGCGCTGCCCAGCGCCGCCGCGGCACCCGCCACCTTCCACCGTCTGGCTCATCCCGCTTTCACGCGCCTCATTGCCCGTGCGCGGCAGATCGAGCGCAGCGTCGGCGACGATTTCCAGCGCACCCTGCCGCACGAGCGCTGGCTGACGCGCCGCTTTGGCCTCAGCCCCGCGCCCGATGTGCCCGGCGCAGCCCATGCAAGCGAGGCCAACGATTCCGCACCGCTCGCGCCCTACATGCTGCTGGCCGATGGCGGCATCCCCGGCGATGCGCTCTGGGCCTGCGTGCAGCCTGTTCATGTACGCATCGCCCGCGATCATCTGGTGCTCATCGATCCGGCCTCGCTCGATCTCTCCGCGGCCGAAGCCACCGCGCTGCTCGAGGTCGCCCGCCCGCTGGTCGAAGCCCTCGAGGTACGTCTCGAAGCGCCGTTGCCGCAGCGCTGGTATTTGTCTAGCGCGGCGTTGGGCGCGCTCGCAGGCGCCTCGCCCTTGCGCGCCAGTGGCCACAACATCGAAATCTGGCTGCCGCACGAAACCCGCTCCGGCGAACGCTCGCGCGCCTGGATGAAGCTGCAGAACGAAGTCCAGATGGCCTGGTTCGAGCATCCCGTCAACGAAGCCCGCGAAGCGCGCGGCTTGCCCGCCGTCAATTCGTTATGGTTTCACGCGCCGGGTGCGCTCCGTCCTGTCAGCCAGCCGTTTCATCAGGTGTGCTCGGACGCCCCCGCCACGCGAGGGCTTGCGCTCGCGGCACAAGCCGGGCTGCACCCGGCCCCCCTCTCGTTCGACGCCCGCCCGGCCGCGCCTGCCAGCACGGGGAACAGCACCAGCACCCGCACCAGGCCCACGACCTTGATCGAACTCGATCCGTTTTCGACGGCATATCTCGCACAGGATTGGGATGCATGGAACCACGCTTGCACCGCGCTTGAGCGCGACTGGTTCGCCCCGGCGCTCGCCGCCTTGCACAGCGGGCAACTCGACGAACTCGGCCTGACGCTGTGCAGCGATACCGGCTCGGTCACGCTGGCCATCACGCGCGGCGATTTGCGCCGCTTCTGGCGCCGCCGCCCGCTCGCCTCGCTCTTCATCGAATAGCCCAGCCCAGCCCTTCGTCCATCGTTCTTCGCTCTTTTCCCTGTTCCCTGTTCCCTGTTCCCTGTTCCCTGTTCCCTGTTCCCTGTTCCCTGTTCCCTGTTCCCTGTTCCCTGTTCCCTGTTCCCGATGACTCGAATCATTACCCGCACCTGCTCCCCCGCCGATGCCGAAGCCCTCACGCGACATGGCCTGCATCCGGTCCTCGCGCGCCTCTATGCTGCGCGCGGGATCCGCATTCCCGCCGAGATCGAAACCGGGCTCGCCCGCCTCGTGCCTCCCGAGCAGCTCAAAGGCTGCGCCGACGCCGCCGCGCTGCTGGCGGACGCGATCGCCCAGAAGCGCCGCATGCTGGTCGTCGCCGATTACGATTGCGACGGCGCCACCGCCTGCGCGGTCGCGGTGCGTGGCCTGCGCATGTTCGGCGCCCAGGTGGACTATCTGGTGCCGAACCGCTTCGAATACGGCTACGGCCTCACCCCCGAGATCGTCGCCCTCGCGGCGCAACGGCCAGGCGGCCCGCCCGAGCTGCTGATCACCGTGGATAACGGCATCGCCAGCGTCGAAGGCGTGGCGGCGGCCAATGCGCTGGGTATCGATGTGCTGGTCACCGATCACCATCTGCCGGGCGAGACCCTGCCCGCCGCCCGCGCCATCGTCAACCCGAATCAGCCCGGCTGCCCGTTTCCCAGCAAATCCCTGGCGGGCGTGGGCGTGATGTTTTATGTGCTGCTCGCCTTGCGCGCCACGCTACGCGAGCGCCAGGTTTTCAGCGAGGCCAGGCCCGAGCCGCGCCTCGATGGCCTGCTGGACCTGGTCGCGCTCGGAACGGTCGCGGATGTCGTCAAGCTCGATAGCAATAACCGCGTGCTGGTCGCGCAAGGCCTGCAACGCATGCGCCGGGGCCGTCTGCAGCCTGGCATCGCCGCGCTCTTTCGCGCAGCCGGACGCGAAGCGCGCAGCGCCTGCGGCTTTGATCTCGGCTTCGCCCTCGGGCCGCGCCTGAATGCCGCGGGGCGGCTGTCGGACATGTCGCTGGGAATCGAATGCCTGATTACCGACGACGTGGGCCGCGCCTGGGATCTGGCGCAGCAGCTCGACGCCATGAACCGCGAGCGGCGCGATATCGAAGCCGGCATGCAAAGCCAGGCGCTCGCCGAACTCAACGCGCTCGACCCGGCGCAGACGATGGCTACGGCCACGATCACGCTCTTTAATCCCACCTGGCACCAAGGTGTGATTGGTATCGTCGCGGGGCGTCTCAAGGAAAAATTCCATCGCCCGTCCTTCACCTTCGCGCTGGCCGACGATAGCGGCGCCACCGTTAAAGGTTCGGGCCGCTCCATCGCGGGTTTTCATCTCCGCGATGCGCTCGATCTGATCTCGAAACGCGAGCCTTTGCTGATTGGCAAATTCGGCGGCCATGCCATGGCGGCGGGCTTGACGCTGGCCACGGCGGACCTCGCGCGCTTCACGGCGGCCTTCGAAGCCGTCGGCCGCGAGTGGCTCACGGCCGAGACGCTGGCGCGCACTATCGAGACCGACGGCACGCTCGAGGACGCCTACTTCACGCCGCAGTTCGTCGAGATGCTGGAGGAGCAGGTGTGGGGCCAGGGGTTTCCCGCGCCGGTGTTTTCGGGCGAATTCGAGGTGCTATCGCAGGCGCTGGTAAAAGAGCGGCATCTGAAACTGCAACTGGGACGCGCGCGCCAGCGCTTTAACGCGATCTGGTTCAATCACACCGAGCCCCTGCCGCAACACACGACGGTGGCATACCGGCTTTCCGCCGATAGCTGGAACGGCGTCGCCCGGGTGCAGTTGATCGTCGAACATGCGCTGGCCTGAAGCGAGCGCCCCTGGCACAGTCGCAGCAAGGCGGCCGCCAACGCCTTCGAAAAAGCGCTAAAAGCGCGGCAAAATTCGCCTGACAGTGGCCTTTGACACCGCATGGAGGTCCGGCGCGGAGCCCTGATCGGCTATAATTTCGTCTTTTTACGACACGAAAAAGCGGAAAAAACGACATGGAAGCGGAACGTCTCAACGCGATCGAAGCCTCTTTGGCAGACCTGCGCCAGCGCGCCGGCGAGCTACGGGGGTATCTTTGACTACGACGCCAAGGCTGCGCGTCTGGAAGAAGTCAACAAGGAACTCGAAGATCCCACGGTCTGGAACGATTCCAAACATGCCCAGGCACTCGGCCGGGAAAAAAAACTGCTGGATGGGGTCGTCGGCACACTGACGGCACTCAATAACGATCTGCGCGACGCGCGGGACCTGTTCGACATGGCCCGCGACGAAAACGACGAAGACACGCTCATCGCCTGCGAAACTGACGCCGCCGCGCTCGAAACCCGCATCGCCGACATGGAGTTCCGCCGGATGTTCTCGAACCCGGCCGATCCCAACAACGCGTTTCTCGATATCCAGGCAGGCGCGGGGGGCACCGAAGCGTGCGACTGGGCCGCCATGCTGCTGCGCCAGTACTTGCGCTACTGCGAGCGCAAGGGCTTCAAAACCGAAATTCTCGAAGAATCCGCGGGCGATGTCGCCGGGGTGAAAAACGCCACGATCAAGATCGAAGGCGAATACGCCTACGGTTTTTTACGCACCGAAACCGGGGTGCACCGGCTGGTGCGCAAATCGCCGTTCGATTCGTCGGGGGGGCGGCACACGTCGTTCTCATCGGTCTTCGTTTATCCCGAGATCGACGATTCGATCGAAGTCGATATCAACCCCGCCGATCTGCGCATTGACACCTACCGCGCCTCGGGGGCGGGTGGCCAGCACATCAACAAAACCGATTCCGCCGTGCGGATCACGCACTTGCCCAGCGGTATCGTCGTGCAGTGCCAGAACGACCGCTCGCAGCACCGCAACCGCGCCGAAGCCATGGCCATGCTGAAATCGCGTCTCTACGAGGCCGAAATCCGCAAACGCCAGGCCGAGCAGGACAAGCTCGAATCGAGCAAAACGGATGTCGGCTGGGGGCATCAGATTCGCTCTTACGTGCTGGATAACAGCCGCATCAAGGATCTGCGCACCAACGTCGAAATCAGCAATACCAAAGCCGTGCTGGATGGCGATCTGGATGATTTCATCAGCGCCAGCCTGAAACAGGGCATTTAAGCTTCGGCCCGGTTGCGGCGAGCTTTCAGCCCAGATTGAGCATTGAGTTTTGAGTATTGAGTTTTCCCGGCGCCGATGGCGTGGCCGCTGGCCACGCTGGTCACTTCGCCGGATTTTGTTTCTTTTACCGCGCCGCTTTTGGCGCCCTGTGCAGACACCTCATCATGAACCAACCCACCCAGACGCCTGCCGCCGCCGAGCTGGATGACAACTCGATCATCGCGGAGCGCCGCGACAAGCTGCGCGCGTTGCGCGAACAGGGTATCGCCTACCCGAACGATTTCCGCCCCACCCATCACGCCGCGGATCTGCAAGAGCACTACGCGGCAAGCGACAAGGAAGCGCTCGAAGCGCAAGCGCCTGCCGTCGCCCTCGCGGGCCGGATGATGCTCAAACGGGTCATGGGTAAAGCCAGTTTCGCCACGGTACGTGACGGTTCGGGCCAGATCCAGTTTTTCATCACGCCCGCCGATGTGGGTGAGGCCACGTACGACGCCTTTAAAAAGTGGGATCTGGGCGATATCGTCGCCGCGCGCGGCGTGCTGTTTCGCACGAACAAGGGCGAGCTGTCGGTGCGCTGCACCGAGCTGCGCCTGCTGTCGAAAGCGCTGCGTCCGCTGCCGGATAAATTCCACGGGCTGGCCGACCAGGAAATGCGCTACCGCCAGCGCTATGTCGATCTGATCGTCACGCCGGAGACACGCAAAACCTTCGTCGCGCGCACCAGGGCTGTGTCGTCGATTCGCAAGTTCATGGCCGACGCCGATTTCATGGAAGTCGAAACGCCCATGCTGCACCCGATCCCCGGTGGCGCGGCAGCCAAACCGTTCGTCACGCACCATAACGCGCTGGACATGCAGATGTTCCTGCGCATCGCGCCTGAGCTTTATCTGAAACGCCTGGTGGTGGGCGGCTTCGAACGCGTCTTCGAGATCAACCGGAATTTCCGCAACGAGGGCGTATCGCCGCGGCACAATCCGGAATTCACGATGATGGAGTTCTACGCGGCGTACACCGACTACACGTGGCTCATGGATTTCACCGAGCAATTGATTCGCCAGGCCGCCATCGATGCCCTGGGCACGGCTAGCATCACCTATCAGGGCCGCGAGCTGGACTTCGCCAAACCGTTTCACCGGCTGACGATCACCCAGGCGATCCAGAAGTACGCACCGCACTACACCGCTGCGCAACTCGCCGACAGCGCGTTCCTGCGCACGGAGCTGAAGAAATTCGGCGTCGATGCCAGCCAGCCGCAGTTTTTGAATGCAGGCGCCGGAGCACTGCAACTGGCGCTCTTCGAAGAAACCGCCGAAGCCCAGCTATGGGAGCCGACCTTCATCATCGACTACCCGGTCGAAGTTTCCCCGCTGGCGCGTGCATCGGATACGGTGGAAGGCATTACCGAGCGCTTCGAACTGTTCATCACCGGACGCGAGATCGCCAATGGTTTTTCTGAACTGAACGACCCGGAAGACCAGGCCGCGCGCTTTAAAAAGCAGGTCGACCAGAAAGACGCCGGCGACGAGGAAGCGATGTACTACGACACCGATTACATCCGTGCGCTCGAATACGGCATGCCGCCAGCAGGCGGCTGCGGCATTGGCATCGACCGGCTGGTGATGCTGCTGACCGACAGCCCGAGCATCCGCGACGTCATCCTGTTTCCGCATCTGCGGCGCGAGGACTGAGATAAACCGGTCAACCGGCCATCAAGTTCGACATCGCGGAGAGCTCCGGCAGCGATACCGCGCGGTATGGTTTGGCCGGACCACGAGGACGCGAGCACGGTCATACCCATGCTCAACCTCCTCATCCGCGCGCTACAGGTCTGGGGAAGCAAAAAGCCGCATTGAAGCGGCCATCAAAAACGGACTCAATAATCCGAGTCCTCGATCCACGCGGTCTGAATCGCCTCCAGAATTTTCTCGCTAGAACGGTTCGGATCGTCATCGAACCCTTCCAGCTCCATCACCCAGCGATGCAGATCCGTAAAACGCACCTGCTGCGGATCAATCTCCGGATGCTTGTCCGTTAACGCCATCGCAATGTCCTGCGTATCGGTCCACTTCATGGCTGATCGCTCCTGTCCGTGATTGAATAATTGAGTGATTTAGTGATTTTCTTTCGCGTGGTTGATCGAGTAACGCGGAATCTCGACCACCAGATCCGCATCGGCCGGCACGAGCGCCTGGCATGACAGACGGGATTCAGGTTCGAGCCCCCACGCCCGGTCGAGCAAATCGTCTTCGCTTTCGTCGGATGGCGCAAGTGTATCGAAGCCTTCGCGCACAATCACGTGGCATGTCGTGCAGGCGCACGATTTCTCACAGGCATGTTCGATCTCGATGCCGTGCTCAAGCAGGTTGTCACAGATGCTCTTGCCTGGCACGGCGTCAATCACCGTGCCTTCGGGACACAGTTCGACGTGAGGCAGCACAATGATTTGAGGCATACAAAGTCCGTGTTTTCGTGAAGTGCGGCAGGTGCCGCGTGGTTTTTTAAAGCGCGCGTCCCGCCTGGCCGGCAGGCATCCCCGCTTTAGAGATCGTCGAGCCGGCGCCCCGCCAGTGCACGGCGAATGCCCTTGTTCATGCGGCGCGCAGCGAATTCGTCCGTGCCTTCGGCCAGTGCATGCGTCGCGGCTTCAAGCGCTTCGACTGCGACATCCTTGCTTTGCAGCCGTGCACGCAACGCCGCAAGCAGCGCATCCAGCGCCGTGCGCTCCGCCGTGTCGAGCAACTCGCTGTCAGCGCTCAGCGCGGCATCCGTCGCTTCGACGAGGCGCTGCGCTTCCACCTGGGCTTCGCGCAACGCACGGGCACGCATATCGACATCCGCTGTTTTGAAGCTGTCTTCGAGCATCTTTGCAATCTCGTCGTCGGCGAGACCATACGACGGTTTGACCACGACCGAGGCCTCCACGCCCGATTGCTGCTCACGGGCAAACACGGACAACAAGCCGTCGGCATCGACCTGATAAGTGACGCGAATCCGGGCAGCGCCCGCCGTCATCGGCGGAATGCCGCGCAGCTCAAAACGTGCCAGCGAACGGCAATCGGACACCAGTTCACGCTCGCCCTGCACCACGTGAATCGCCATCGCCGTCTGGCCGTCCTTGAACGTCGTGAAGTCTTGTGCACGCGCAGCCGGAATGGTCGAGTTGCGCGGAATGATTTTCTCGCTCAAGCCCCCCATCGTCTCCACGCCCAGCGACAGCGGAATCACGTCGAGCAGCAGCCAGTCATCGCCCTCGCCCTGGCGGTTGCCCGCCAGCAGGTCGGCCTGGATCGCCGCGCCTAGCGCCACCACCTGATCAGGATCGAGATTGGTCAGCGGCGGCTGGCCAAAAAACGCTTCGACCGCGCGGCGGATCACCGGCATGCGCGTCGCGCCGCCCACCAGCACTACGCCGTTGATCCCGGCCGGGGTCACGCCCGCATCACGCAACGCTTTTTTAGTCGGCCCTAGCGTGCGTTGCACCAGCGTCTGCGTCAGTGTCTCGAAGGTCGCGGCGTTGATGAGTTGATCGAGCGTTGTGCCGCTCGATAGCGTCACGGTCAAGCGCGTCTCGGGGGCACTGGACAACGCCTCCTTGGCTACCCGCACACTGTCGAGCAGCAAACGGACATCGCCTGGCGTCAGTTGCTGCGGTGCCAGCCCGGCCAGGGCGATGACGTGACGGTAGAGCGCATGATCGAAATCGTCTCCGCCCAGCGCGGAATCGCCACCTGCTGCGAGCACTTCAAATACGCCGCGCGTCAGCCGCAAAATCGACAGGTCGAATGTGCCGCCCCCCAGGTCATAGACGGCATACAGGCCTTCAGCGCCATTGTCGAGACCATAGGCGATGGCGGCCGCGGTCGGCTCGTTGAGCAAGCGCAAGACGTTGAGCCCGGCGAGGCGCGCCGCATCCTTGGTGGCCTGGCGCTGCGCTTCATCGAAATACGCGGGAACGGTAATCACTGCGCCCACCAGTTCATCGCCGAGCGTGTCTTCCGCGCGCTGGCGCAACGTGGCAAGAATTTCGGCGGAAACCTCAACGGGACTCTTCACCCCGTCGATGGTCTGGATCTGCACCATGCCTGGCGCATCGAGAAAATCATAAGGTGCGTTTTCCGCGCCTTCGACCTCGTGTTTGCCGCGTCCCATGAAGCGTTTGACCGAAACGATCGTATTGCGGGGATCGCTGGCGGCTTGCGCTTTTGCCTCGCGGCCAATGTTGCGGCGGCCGTTTTCAAGGTAGCGCACGACCGAGGGCAGCAGCACATGGCCCTCCTCATCGGGCAGCACATCGGGCACGCCATTGCGCAGAGCGGCGACCAGCGAGTTCGTCGTGCCAAGATCAATGCCGACCGCGAGACGCCGCTGATGGGGCGCCGGCGCCATGCCCGGCTCGGAAATTTGCAATAAGGCCATCTGAATTTATCTCTTGAGACTGTACAGCCCAGCGGCTGAATGACGTGATGTGCGCGGTAACAAATGGGAGTTCGGTCAAGATCTGCTATTCATGCCTGCTACAGCTCAAGCTAGCGCGCCGCGGCGCGTTCAAGCATCGAGCTGTCCGATTTGCGTGGTGATTTCAGCCGCCACGCGCTCGATGAACATCAATTGCCTCACGGCCTCGGCGGCTGCCTGATCGGCACCGCTATCGAGCAAGGCGGCCAGTTTGGCGAAACGCAAACGCTCCTCGTCGCGCAACTCGGCTAACAGGGCCTCCAGCGAGCCGATGTTTTTCGCTGCAGCGGCGTCTTCAATGCTCTCGCGCCATTCGATCTGTTGCAGCAAAAAGGCATGCTCCATCGCGGTGTTGTTCTCCGCGCCCACCTCGACGTGCCGTAGCGCCAGCAGATAGGCCGCGCGCTTCAACGGATCGCGCAACGTCTGGTAGGCCTCGTTGGCGCGGGTCGCCCATTGCATGGCGACGCGCTTTTGCGCTTCACCCGCTGCGGCAAAACGGTCGGGATGAACCTGGGCTTGCACCGTGCGGTACGCATGATCGAGCGTCGATGTATCGAGCGCAAACTGCACCGGCAAAGCGAAAAGATCGAAGTGGCTGTCGTTAAGCGAGGCCATCAGTTAAGCCTGTTCCATGAAAAAGAAGCCTGGTAAATGCACAGTTGAGGCACAGTTGAGGCACAGCGGCGCAGCGGCGCAGCGGCACATAGGCCATGGATGCGATGGAATGAAAAAGGCGGCCCGCGCCGCCTTCCTCTTTGCGTGATGCCACACTCACACCCGGAACGACTCGCCGCAACCGCATTTGTCTTTCTCGTTGGGATTGTTAAAACGAAAACCCTCGTTCAATCCCTCACGGGCAAAATCGAGTTCAGTGCCGTCGATATAAGCAAGGCTTTTCGGATCGACGATGATCTTCACGCCATGGCATTCGAAGACCGCATCTTCAGGCGCCAGTTCGTCCACATATTCGAGCTTGTACGCCAGACCCGAGCAGCCCGTGGTGCGCACGCCGAGCCGCAGCCCGACACCCTTGCCACGGCGCGCGAGGTACTTCTGGACATGTTGTGCTGCCTTCTCGGTCACCGTAATAGCCATATCTCTCTCTTCGTACTGAACGCATCTGAACGCATTGCCAACCTTGACAAACCGCGCGCTCAGGCAGCTTGCACTTCACCTGGCTGAGCCGCTGCGCCATGACGCTGCCGGTAATCTGCCACGGCGGCCTTGATCGCGTCCTCGGCCAAAATCGAGCAATGGATTTTTACCGGCGGCAGCGCCAGCTCTTCGGCGATCTGCGTGTTTTTGATCGACATGGCTTCATCGAGTGTTTTGCCTTTCACCCACTCGGTAACCAGTGAGCTCGATGCAATCGCCGAGCCGCAACCGTAGGTTTTAAACTTGGCATCTTCGATGATGCCATTTTCGCCCACGCGAATTTGCAGCTTCATGACGTCGCCGCACGCCGGTGCGCCGACCATCCCCGTCCCAACCGCATCGTCGTCCTTGGCGAACGAGCCGACGTTACGCGGGTTTTCGTAATGATCCAGAACCTTGTCGCTATAAGCCATGATGAAACTCCCTGATTCGATTCAACTGCATGCGATAACAAGCGTCCAGCGGAAAGCGCGTTAGTGCGCGGCCCACTGGATCGTCGAAATATCAATTCCGTCCTGATGCATTTCCCATAACGGCGACAACTCGCGCAACCTGGCAATCCTGCCCTTGAGCAGATTGATGACGTAATCGACGTCTTGCTCAGTGGTAAAGCGGCCAACCGTAAAGCGGATCGAGCTATGCGCAAGCTCATCGTTGCGGCCCAGCGCACGCAGCACATACGACGGCTCCAGCGAAGCCGAGGTGCATGCCGAGCCCGACGACACCGCCACGTCCTTCACGGCCATGATGAGGGACTCGCCTTCAACAAAATTGAAACTGATGTTCAGGTTATGCGGCACGCGATGCACCATATCGCCGTTCACGTAGGTTTCTTCCATTTCCGCGAGGCCGTGCAGCAAACGGTCACGCAACATGCGGATGCGCTCGTTCTCCGTTGCCATTTCTTCGCGGGCAAGGCGAAACGCCTCGCCCATGCCGACGATCTGATGCGTCGCCAGGGTACCTGAGCGCATACCACGCTCGTGACCGCCGCCGTGCATCTGCGCTTCGATCCGCACCCGCGGCTTGCGACGCACATACAACGCACCGATGCCCTTCGGGCCGTAAGTCTTGTGCGCCGAAAAAGACATCAGGTCGACTTTCAGCTGTTGCAGGTCGATGTCGATCTTGCCTGTCGCCTGAGCCGCATCGACGTGAAAAATAATATTTTTCTCGCGGCAGATTTCACCGATTGTGGCAATGTCCTGAATCACGCCGATTTCGTTATTCACCGACATCACCGAAACCAGAATCGTATCCGGGCGCAAGGCCGCCTTGAACACGTCGAGGTCAAGCAGGCCGTTATCCAGAACGTCCAGATAAGTCACCTCGAAGCCCTCGCGCTCCAGTTCGCGGCATGTATCCAGCACCGCCTTGTGCTCAGTCTTGAGCGTGACGATATGGCGGCCGCGGCTCTTGTAAAAGTGCGCGGCGCCCTTGATGGCCAGGTTGTCGGATTCGGTCGCGCCCGAGGTCCAGATGATTTCGCGCGGGTCCGCGTTGACCAGCGCGGCGACATTTTCGCGCGCTTCTTCAACTGCACGCTCCGCATCCCAGCCATACGCATGACTGCGCGATGCGGGGTTACCAAACTGCTCGCGCAAATACGGAATCATTTTGTCCACCACGCGCGGATCGACGGGCGTCGTCGCGCTGTAATCCATATAGATGGGCAGGTGGGGAATATCGTTATTCATCAATCGCTCCGGGGGACATCAATGTTCTGGCTTCCTGGCTTCTGGTTCTGGGCACCCGCTTACTGCCCCGATGAACTGGCCATATTGAAAACTGAATTGGGACCTTTTGGCGTGGCCGGCGCAGCTTCGGTGCGCCTGTCACGCAATACCGCGGGCGCAGCCTCGCGGACGCGCTGCTGATCGACCAGGTTTTGCAGCGAAACAGAATCGAGATACTCGACCATTTTCTGGTTCAGGGTTGACCAGAGTTCATGTGTCATGCAGTGGCCATCCGGCTGCTTGGAGCCTTCGCAGGTGCCCTTGCCGCCGCATTGCGTGGCATCGAGAGGCTCGTCAACGGCGATGATGATGTCGGCTACAGTCACGTCGGCCGCGTTACGGGCGAGATTGTAGCCACCGCCGGGGCCACGCACGGATTCGACGATCTCGTGGCGGCGTAGCTTGCCAAACAGCTGTTCAAGATAGGACAGCGAGATGTGCTGGCGCTGGCTGATACCCGCAAGCGTCACCGGCCCTGAATCATGGCGTAACGCCAGATCAATCATCGCCGTGACGGCAAACCGGCCTTTTGTGGTGAGTCTCATGGTGTGTAAGGGATGCAGGGAAAGTGCAATTCTCGACAATTTTCGTCAAGTATAAATACATGAGTGATTTAGTCAAGTATCCCTGCTGCGATTCAGGTCATTCTCAGGCCATTCGCGTGAGAGCCTCAAAGCCGCCGCAACTGACCGGCAAGTCGTGAAAACAACGTACCCAGAGAGTGCTCAGACGCAAAAAAGCCCGCTCAGTGGCGGGCTTTTTTGAAATTCTTGGGGTGGCTGATGGGGCTCGAACCCACGACAACAGGAATCACAATCCTGGACTCTACCAACTGAGCTACAGCCACCACTGGAACATCGCTGTGTTTCTACTTCGTTACCTCTACTTCGATCCTTCGATCTTTACCATGCACCATGCTTCTGAACAGACTGAATTTTGGCTCTGCCCGGTAAAGAAGAGCGATTATACAAAGACAGATCACGTTTGCCTAGTCTCTTATTCAAGAATTTCGCTAGGCAAGCGCAGATACTGCCGCGCTTCGTCAAAAATCGTCAGATCTCCTTTGGCAAGCCACTTGTTATCCGACAGAATCCGCCGCCAGCCGCGCGCACCCGCGACGCCGTGATACAAGCCGAGCACGTGGCGGCTAATGGCGCCGAGCGAGGTGCCGCGTGCCAGTTCGGTCGCGCAATAGATGAGCAACTGAGCCTCGGCCTTTTCACGGCTTAAGACCGGATCGATAGAGCCGTAAAAACGCTGGTCGACTTCCGCGAGCACATAGGGATTGTGATAAGCCTCCCGTCCTAACATGACGCCGTCAACATGGCGCAAATGCAGATCGACTTCGTCGAGCGTTTTGACCCCGCCATTCAGAATAATTTCGAGGGCCGGAAAATCACGTTTCAACTGATACGCGTATTCGTACTTGAGCGGCGGAATTTCCCGGTTTTCCTTGGGGCTGAGGCCTTTCAGGATGGCATTGCGCGCGTGCACGATGAAGACTTCACAGCCCGCCTCAGCGAGGGTGCCGACGAAGTCGCGCACAAAACCGTAGCTTTCTACCGCATCGACACCGATTCGATGCTTGACCGTCACCGGAATCGAGACCGCATCACGCATGGCCTTCACGCAATCGGCAACCCGTTGCGGTTCGTTCATCAGGCAAGCGCCAAACGCGCCGCGCTGCACGCGTTCTGAGGGACAGCCACAATTCAGGTTGATTTCATCGTAGCCCCATTGCGCGCCGAGTTTGGCTGAGCGCGCGAGGTCGCCAGGATCACTGCCGCCAAGCTGCAATGCAACAGGGGCTTCGTCGGCCGTGAATGCCAGATGCCGTGCAACGTCGCCATGGATGAGGGCGCCGGTTGTGACCATTTCGGTGTAAAGCCATGCATGGCGCGACAGTATCCGGTGAAACGAACGACAGTGGCGATCAGTCCAGTCCATCATCGGTGCCACGGCTACGCGTCTGGGTGTGGGTGTGGATTGCTTCAAATTTTTCGGATCTATCAAGATGTTGCCAATACGTATAGGTGAAATCGTGAAATCTTGCCGAACAGGGCATGCTCCGTAACAAAGCGGCAAGGAAAAATCGGAGGATTGGCTGAATCTGCTGAACTATCTGCTGAATTACGCCGGAGCACAATTTTACAGTACCCCATGATGGGCCAGCAGCCCTTCGGGGGCGGTAGCGCTCACCATTGAACTTAAAGCGGATATTCCATCACCCACGCCATTGGCAACAAGTGTGGATATGGAAAATGGAAAACTGTTTAAACCATGAAAAATAAATACCTGCCGCAATAAAATAAATTAAATGGCTGCGTTTTAATTAAGATTAATGGAAATTTCAAGTACCCAATGCCTGCACGAAAAAACCGCTCAAAACCATCGCCAGCCAAACCGGCTGAAAAACCTGAATGCCGAAGCCACAAACATCCTGATATGCGCCCATCCTTTGCGCGCAGCGCCACCGCCGTAATGGCGCACCCGTACCTCCGGTACATACACCACGCGCGCAGACTCATGCGTGCGCAAACTGAGGTCATAATCTTCGAAATAAAGAAAATAGCGGGAATCGAAGCCGTTCAGCTGCTTCAGCAAGGCTGTTCGAAACATCATGAAGCAGCCGCTGGCAATAGGTGGATCCCAAACGACATCATTAGCATTAATCACCTCGCGCATTTCGTAACGCGCAAGCCGTGCGGCAAAATAACGCCGGAAACGCAGCGGCAAAAAGCCCCTGACAAACAGGTCAAACACCGTCGGATAACGGCGGCATAAATACTGTAAATGTCCTTCATCGTCCTTGATACAAGGCGTCAATAAACCTGCATCAGCATGCTGATCGAGAAAATTCACCGCGTTCACCAAGGCGTCGGCGTCGAGATCGATATCGGGGTTCAGCACGAGGTGGTAACGGCTAGTGGCACGTCCAAGCGCCAGGTTATGGCCACGGCCATATCCCACATTGCCATGCCCGCTGAGCAAAACCGGTGTCACGCCGCAGTCATGCAATACGCTCAGGCTAGTGGCGATATCGGGAAGACCGCCATTGTCGACCAGATACAGTGTCATGGTAACGCCCGGTACATCTGGCGCTTTGGCACGCAATGCAGCACAGGCACTCGCCAGGCTCGCTAGCGTCCGTGTCAGCAGTAAAACGTCCGGCCGATAGACGACAACGGACACCGACAAGATCTGATTTTGATTCTCAAGGTGCATGCGCGACAGATACCCGCTTGTTAAAGCGTAATTTGAACGGTCCCAGACGGTTGTCTGCATCAATTCCGCGCAATCAGCATCGCGCGGATAAAACCCACGTCAGCAAGCCGCCCAATATTGAAAAGCGGACATCATACATGCCGCTGCATCTGGCCTCCCGGAAGCCGGAAGAAGAAAAACGCCGCTCAACGACGGGCGACACATGGCATTGTGCAACGGAAATCGCAGACGCCAGGTTTAGATCTCAAAAACGTTATAATTGCGCCCGGCAATTTCCCTGACATGCTGGACCTGCTGCATCGCCTGCGTCACGGCGCCCCGCAAAAGCCATCCATGAACGCCGCGATCAGCCAATGCGGAATCTCTCCAACACGCACTCCCGCATTGGCAAAAAATGCTCACGGGTGCGTATTTTGATTAATCACGAAAGTTGATTAATCACGAAAGCGTGAAAAATTATCTAATAATTTTCTTATAAATTAGCGAAATGCGAACCATTCTGATTCATTATCATTTATTCAAAAATGCAGGCTCTACTATAGACAGCATTCTTGAACGCAACTTCCCCGGTGAAGCCCACGGCCACCTCGAAGGCCCTCTCCCCTGGTCCACCGTCAGTCCGCAGGAACTGCTGGAATACGCCCTCGCCAACCCGGCAGTGCGCGCTATCTCCAGCCATCAGGCCCGCTTGCCCGTGCCGCAGCATCCCGGCATCACGTTTGTCCCGATCCTGTTTTTGCGCCATCCGATTGATCGTGTGGCATCGGTATACGAGTTTGAGCGGCGGGAACCGGCGGACAGTCTCAGCCCGAGCGTGGCCATCGCGCAAAATGGCGGGTTCGCCGCGTTCGTGAACTGGGTGGTCGGACGCGAGACCACCGCGGTCTGCCGCAACTTCCAGGTGGCCCATCTCGCCCATGCCCAGCACGACATGCGGGAAGCACGCGCCACCCACGACGATTACCTGCAAGCGCTGGCCCACCTTAAAAACCTGCCCTTTTTCGGTATCGTTGAATCGTTTGAAGCGTCGATCCAGTTACTACGAAATGCTCTCCCACCCGAGTTAAACCAGCTCGACCTCGACTTTACGATCAAAAATTTCAGTCCGGGACGAAAAGCAACGCTGGAAGCCCGCCTCGAACAGATTGAAAAGGAACTCGGGCCCTCGCTCTACCGGGAACTACTCGAGCACAATGCGCTGGACATGCTGCTATATCGCCAGGCTCAACAACTGTTCGCGGAAAACTGTGCTCGTCATGAGACAGGCAAGATCCCAGCATCAGGGCAAAGCAGCGGCTGGCCACGCGTCAAGCAGTGGTTAAAATTCGAACTGTTCAAATAACATCCAGACTCGGGTTTAATGCTTGGGCGTGCTTCCTGAATTCGCCGTTTTACCCGTTGGTACGTTATCCTCTCTCCGCGCTGGCACTTAATCGGCAGGCCGGATGGCAAAACAGAATGCCATCATCACACGACATTGCAGCCGGAAATAAAATAATTTCTGTTCCATCGAGGCTAAGCCCATGCGTCACTACGCGAACGACGAGCCGTTACCCCCTTTGACAAAAGTATCTGCCCCGGTTGCATCAGGCACTCGCCTCACCCTGCCTTTTCTGCTTGTTGTCGTGGTTACGCTGGGACTGGCAATCTATTGGCGCTTTGCTCAATGGATGCCAACGGTTTTTTATGGGGACGATCTCTATAACGTGTTTGCCACGCTAAAGGACCATAGTTTTATCAGCGAATGGCAGCAGGCGTTCACCATGCAGTTCTATGAAAAGTACCGCCCTGTATTCGAGCTAGCCTGGCTGGGTCTAGTCCGCACTTTTCAGACCAGTCTGCGCGGCTACCTCGCCTTTAACCTGTGCCTGCATCTGCTGAGTGCGGCGATCCTGTTCCTGATAGCCATGCAGTTGTCCAATGCCAACCGGGCCGTCAGCGCGCTTGTCGCACTCACCTTTGCCAGCTCGCGTTTTGCCCTGTATCAGGTCACGCAAGCCACAGGGCCGGTCGAAGGCATCGCACTCATGCTGTTTCTGCTGACCCTCGCCGCCCTCGTCGGCGCATGTCAGAAACCCGACGAAAAACGCTGGCCGTGGTTCACGGTCATGGCTTTTACCCTGTGTATCTATACGCATGAACGATACATTGCACTCACACCGGTACTCGCTATCGCGCTCATCGCGTTACGCGGAAACCGGGCCAACCGGTGTTGCGCGGCGTTCGCATGCGTAGCGGTAGCGCTGCTCAACGTGTTCATCAAAACGGTGGTTCTACGGTCGGCATTTCTGGTTGGAACAGGAACGACGTATTTTGACGTGAACCTGCAGCGCATCATCGGGCAAACGCTTCAGGCAATCTTCTCAATAGTTGGCTTTAACTACGGTCCTGACTTTCTGGCAGGCCACAGCATCGTATTTGGCGAATCGCTTCCAGGCGACGGCATTGTCCGCGTTCTGGCAAGCGTGGTGGTATGTGCTGCGATGATTGCCACCGTTTATGCAATCGTCGCGGGGCGACGAGCCCATGATGCGCGCCGCTGGTATCCCCTGTTTGGCGCGGCCATGCTGGCCGCCATCCTGGTTCCGCCCATTCTCACCATTCGCATGGAGCAACGCTGGCTGTATGCGCCCTTCGCGCTCTTTCTGTTATTGCTCGCCTGGACGGCGCGTCTGCACGGGCGAGCACGGCTTGTGCCAACCCTCGCAAGCCTTGCAGCCTGCCTGTCATTGCTAGCCATCGACTTCCTGATGAGCTCGTACATCCCTCGCATCTTCTTCATCTCCGCCTCGACCACCGCAACCCTGGCCAAACGCGACCTCGTCGATGCCCGTGCGGCTTCGCTGGGTCAAGACCTGGTATTACGTATAGCGCTCGATCAATGTAAATGGACCCTGATCCAGGGCCGCTTCTTTGCAATATACGAAGGCGAAGCACGCAAGCTCTACTGCGCGGATACCGATGAAGCATTTAAAGCCTTGCAGCGCAAGTATCCGCATGCACACGCATGGACCTACACCCCTGGCGTATCTTTCACACCAGCAGCCAGGCCTTAACCACTCTTTCTGCCGTGCAATCGTATGGAACAACCTCAAATCCTGGATCAGCAACGGATGACGCAAATCCGCCTCAGGCTGATTCGCATGCACTTCGAAAGCGGCGTAGGTCATATCGGCGGCAACCTGTCGTCACTGGATGCACTCGCCCTGCTCTTTAACGAATATGTTGGGCCAGCTGATCATTTCATCTTGTCGAAGGGACACTCCGCCGGGGCACTCTACAGCGCGCTCTGGAGCGTGGGTAAGCTTGACGATAAGACACTCACCACGTTTCACAAGGACGGCACCCTGCTGGCAGGCCATCCGCCGGCCAGGGGCATTCCTGAAATCCTGTTTGCCACCGGCAGCCTGGGTCATGGGCTCTCGCTCGCAGCGGGCACAGCACTCGCTGGCCGCATGCGCAACACGTCAAGCCACGTCTATTGCATGACCTCGGACGGCGAATGGCAGGAAGGCTCCACCTGGGAAGCGCTGATCTTCTGCAGTCACCAGCGCCTCGCCAATCTGACCGTACTGGTTGACCACAACCAGCTCCAGGGCTTCGGCTCCACTCAGTCCGTGGCTTCCATGGCACCACTTTGGACGCGTCTGCAAGGTTTCGACATCGAGATCGACGTGGTGAACGGGCATGACCTCGACGCCATTCGGGCTGTACTCGACAAACGGCCTGGCCGACCTCATTTCGTCATGCTCGAAACGCTCAAGGGTAAAGGGGTTTCATTTATGGAAAACCGTATGGAGTGGCATTATCTGCCACTCAACGAAGCGCAATACCAGCAGGCCATCGCAGAGCTAGGCGGATATGAGACAACCATTATGTGACGCCCTGGTGGCGCGTGCCACCACACCGGAGATGGTGTTCCTCACAGGCGACCTGGGTTTCGCGGCGCTTGAACCCTTGCGTGAAGCGATGGGGCAACGCTTCATCAATGCGGGCGTGGCGGAACAAAACATGATCTCGGTCGCCGCAGCCATGGCCCGGCAAAACTGGGAGCCCTGGGTTTATAGCATCGCGCCTTTTTGCTATGCCCGGCCTTTCGAGCAAATCCGCAACGACGTGACCTTTCACAACTTGCCTGTGCGGATCATCGGCAATGGCGGCGGCTACGGTTATGGCGTGATGGGGCCCACGCACCATGCCATCGAGGATTACGGTATCTTGCTGACGCTGCCCAATCTCACGGCCTTCATCCCAGCCTTCGATGAAGATATCGCCGCAGTGATACAGCGCGCAGGTGCCTTGCCGGGCGCGGCCTATATCCGCCTGGGCCGGAGCGAAGCGCCCCGGCATTTTGTGCTCCCCGCCTACTCGCCCTGGCGTCATCTCGTCGCGGGTGAAGGCCCGCCAGTGATCGTCGTCGGCCCGCTTGCGGGAACCTATCTCGAGGCACTAACCGCGCTAGCCAGCGCGCTCAGGCCCAACCTGTGGGTCGTGAGCGAGTTGCCGCTCGCGGCCAATGCCCTCCCCGAACAACTGATGACACAAATTGCCCTGACCGGAACCTGTTTCGTGGTTGAAGAGCATGTCGCGCGAGGCAGTTTTGGCTCTGAGTTGGCACTGCATCTGCTTGGCCACGGTGTCTTCTCGAAGATGCATCACTTGCCGGCGAAGGCGCATCATTACCCGCGTTACGGCTCGCAACGCTATCTGCGCGAAGCGTCTGGCCTCGATCCGCAGAGCCTGCTCAGCGCGCTCGGCCTTTCCTAATTCCGTTACCCACCACGCTTATGACCCGTTCGAATCCAGATATCGCCGCCCTGCGAGGGCCGATCCTCATCACCGGTGCTTCGGGGTTCGTCGGTGCCAACCTGTTTCTGAAAATTTTTGCGGTGCGACAGGATGTCTATGCCGTGGTTCATCACGCCAGGGCATGGCGCCTCGCCGAGGTCCCCGACACCCATGTGATCACGGCGGACGTCAATGACCCCACCGCGGTCAAGCACATGCTCGAGACCATTGCACCGCAAACGGTTTTCGATTGCGTGGCGTATGGCGCGTATTCGTTCGAACAAGATCCCAACCTGATTTACCAGACCAACTTCAATTCGATCGTCACGCTCACCAGCCTGCTGGCCCAGCGTCCGCTAGCCGCATTCGTGCATGCGGGGAGTTCGTCCGAATACGGGAAAAACTGCGCCGCCCCACTCGAAGACAGCACCCGCGAACCCAACAGTCACTATGCGCTGTCGAAGCTTGCCGTGTCTGACTACCTGAGTTATATGGGCGTCGAGCGCCAGTTTCCTTGTGTCAACCTGCGCCTTTATTCGGTCTACGGTCCCCTGGAAGACAGCGCGCGCCTGATCCCTACACTCTTGCGCAAAGCGTTGTCTGGCACACTCCCGCCGTTCGTGGCGCCTGACACCTCACGCGACTTCGTGCATGTCGATGATGTGTGCGCAGCCTTTATCAGCGCAGCGCTACGGATGAATCCCTCCCTCTATGGCGAAAGCTTCAATATCGGCAGCGGAGTCAAAACAACCATTCGTGAGCTCGCGGAGCTGACGCGCGCGTTATTCGACATCAGCGAAGCGCCGGACTTCGAGGCCATGGACGAACGCCCCTGGGATTTGGCCAACTGGTACGCGAATCCGAAAAAAGCCCTGTCATGTCTGGGCTGGCAAGCAACCACGCCGCTCGCTGAGGGCCTGCAACAAACGGCAAACTGGGTACGGACGCTCAGCGAAGAAGAACTCGCACAACGCTCCAAACTCAACCAGCACAAACGCCGCCGCAGCATCTCGGCCATCATCGCATGCTACAAGGATGAGCCCGCCATTCCGGTGATGTACCAACGGCTCACGGAGACATTCCGCAAGCTCGACATCGACTACGAAATCATCTTTGTGAACGATTGCAGCCCCGATAATTCGGCAGAAACCATCCGCGAAATCTCGGTGGCGGACCCCAAGGTAATCGGGATCTCGCACTCCCGCAATTTTGGCTCGCAGATGGCGTTTCGCAGCGGCATGGAGCTCTCGACGAAAGACTCGGTGGTACTGCTAGATGGCGATCTGCAAGACCCGCCGGAGCTGATCGAAGCGTTTTATGCCGCCTGGGAGCAAGGCTATGAGGTGGTCTATGGCCAACGCGTGCGACGCGCGATGCCATGGCATTGGGGCTTGCTATACAAGGCGTTCTACCGGATCTTCGCCGCCTTCAGCTATGTGAAGATCCCACTCGATGCGGGTGATTTTTCTCTCATCGATCGCAAAGTCGTGCAATGGCTGCTGACCTGTCCTGAGCGCGATTTATTCATGCGGGGCTTGCGTGCCTACGTCGGCTTTCGTCAAACCGGCGTACCGTATGAACGTCCAGAACGGATGTTCGGCCACACGACGAACTCGCTGGCCAAAAACATCGACTGGGCCAAGAAAGGGATTTTCTCGTTCAGCAATGTACCGCTCACCATGCTGACCACTGCAGGCCTCGGCCTGTTTGGCCTGTCGCTGGTCATAGCGATCATCATCGCCATTCTTAGACTGATAGTTCCCGACATCGCGCCACGAGGGGTGACCACCCTGCTGATTGCGATCCTGATGTTCGGCTCCATCAACCTGTTTGGCATCGGCCTCGTGGGCGAATACGTGAGCAAGATCATGATCGAGGTCAAAGGCCGCCCCCGGCTGATCCGGGCCGCGCTGATCCGCCATGGCGCCATCACGGAACAAACCGCCAAAACCCTATAGCTTTTGAGCGCAATCCGGACAGATGCCGCCCTGCCGTCCGGGTCGCAGTCTGTGGCGCCCTGCCGCCACGCTACGTTGATCTCATCCCACACCAACCGCCCAGATGGAACTCTCACACCGCGCGCAGCGCAACTGTCCTGTTTGCGGCAGCTCGCCTGAAACCGCCAAGCTTTATTTCGCAGAACATCTCGACGCCTCAAAGCTAACGGCATTCAGCTTTGCCTCAAGAAAAGTGCCGGAGTACCTGTGCTACCAGATGGTGCAATGTCCCACCTGCGATCTCGTCTACGTCGACCAGCCACCCTCGCAGCAAGCGCTGGCCGAGGTCTACCATGCCGCCCACTATGACAGCAGCGAAGAGGCTGACGACGCAGCAGCAGCCTATGCCCGTGTGATTCAGCCGATACTCGGTAACCACGCTCGCGGATGCGCCCTGGAAATTGGCGCGGGCACCGGTGTGTTCCTCGACAAACTCAAGCAGAACGGATTTGACAAGGTCTGCGGTATCGAACCTTCGACTGCGGCCATTGCAGCCGCTCCTGCGCACCGGCAAGGCTGGCTTCGGGAAGGCATTTTCGTGGAGAGCGACTACGAAGCCGAATCGTTTGACCTGATCTGTTGTTTCATGACGCTCGAACACGTGCGTGAGCCCCGGGAAATCGTCTGCTCGGCCTTGAACCTGCTCAAGCCCGGTGGCGTATTCGTCAGCGTCACTCACGACTATCGCAGCATCGTCAACCGTCTGATGGGAAAGCGCTCACCCATTCTCGATATCGAACATATGCAACTCTTCTCCGCACGCAGCATTGAAGCGTTGCTGGTCCATGCCGGTTATACGGGCGTTCAGGCGCAACCTTTCATGAACCGCTATACCCTGCGCTACTGGACTCGGCTAGCGCCCCTGCCATCCGGCATCAAGACTTTCACGCAAAACCTGCTGGCCTCGTCTGGTCTCGGCGCAATCAAAATTTCCATGAATGTCGGCAATACCGTGGCGTTTGGCTACAAGCCAGGCCAATAACATGCGGCAAACATTGTTCAGCCGCTACGGCCGTATCAACCGGTTCATGATGGTCGGCGTACTCAATACGCTGTTTGGCCTCGGCATCTATGCGTTATTCATCTGGCTGGGTAGTCCAACGTGGCTAGCGCTGGCCGGCGGCAATCTCGCTGGGCTGGCGTTTAATTTCCTGACGACCGGGGGGCTGGTCTTTGCCGACTGCTCCCCGGCTCGAATCCCCAGATTCGTGGCGGCTTACACCGGCCTCTATTGCCTCAACCTGGTTCTGATACACCGTCTGACGACGCTGATGGGCAGACCGATTCTGAGTCAGGTTATCCTGACACCCTTCATGGCTATCGTGGCGTATCTGCTGATGTCACGCGTGGTATTCACTTCCCCCACCAGCAAAGCAGGAAAGTCTCAATAACTGCCGGAAAAAGTGATTGAGCACGCCGAGGATCCCGAGCAGTTCATACAAGAGATGGCCCGAGTACTGAAACGCGAAAACACCCTCCTATTGACGGTTCCGTGGTCGGCACGCAGGCATTACATTCCGCACGACTATCATCGTTTTACGCGCGAGCGCCTCGGAATACTGCTGGATCAAAGCGGTTTTGACGAAATCCAGATTACCGAGCGCGGCAGTGACATCGGGGCCATCGCCAACAAGCTCACGGTACTCACCTTGCGTTTGCTGCACCCCGAAAAACCCTTCGACTGGATCTGGACGTTACCGCTCTCACTCGTGTGCTTGCCGCTCGCGTCGAGGTTTCTTGTCGCGGCACATTGCGCCGATGCCCTCGGCAAAGGCGGGGAGGAAGATCCGCTGGGCTATTTCGTTTCTGGCCGTCAGGCGTAGTCAGGCCACGGACGAAAGTTCAGCCGCCACCTGCATCAGATCGCTGACGTGAACCACGCCGGAACTGGCCGTCCCGGTACAAGCCGCCGCGCCCTCGCCCAACAGGAACAGGCGCCCCACCCCGGCAGCACGCGCCGCCTGCATGTCGCTCAGCGTGTCGCCCACCATCACCGATGCGTGCGTATCAATATGATGATCTGCGGCCGCCTGTAGCAGCATGCCCGGGGCAGGCTTGCGGCAAGCGCAAGCCACCCGGTAAGGGCCAACCCCTGCCTCTGGATGATGCGGGCAGTGATACACCTGCGTGATGGGTGCGCCCTCTTTGACAAACTGTTCGAGCATCCACGCCGTAAAGGCCGCGAACGTCTGCTCGCTGTAATAGCCGCGTGCAATCCCGGCCTGATTGGTCACGACCAGCACCTCGTAGTGTTCCTTGCGGGCTACCCGCACCAGTTCGAAAATCCCCGGCACGAACACACAGTCCTCGGGGCGATGCAGGTAACCGATATCGACGTTGATCACGCCATCCCGATCGAGAAACAAGGCGCGCCTCACAGCGGTCACCATCTCAGGCCACCATTTGCGGCACAGCCGTTTGTGCGAGCGCGTAATCGTCCGGCACGCCGATATCAATCAGTTGGCTGACAGCCGGCACCGCATGCACCTGAAGCTGGGCCAGGTGCGCGTGCAAAAAATCCTGTTCGAATGAAAACCGCTCTTGCGTCACGTAACGTTCAAAAGGCGCGCGCTTGAGCAAATAGACCCCTGCATTGATAAAGCCCGCACCGGTTTGCCCCTTCTCACGGAAGGCGGTGACCCGCCGCGGCAATGCCGCGTCGAATTCGACCGCCCCATATCGCGCGACGTCATCGAGCCGTGCCACCGCCATCACGACATCTGCCTCACCCGACGCTGCCGCTGCGCGCAGGTCAGCGAAATCGACGATGGTCATTGTGTCGCCATTGAGCACAAACGCTTCATGGCCGCTGATCCGGGCCATCGCCCGGGCAATCGCGCCACCCGTGCCGAGCGGCTCATCTTCTACGACGTAGTGCACCTTCAATGCGCCAAACGTATCGCCGAAGTAATCTTCGATCACCTCGCGCTTATAGCCGACGGACAGGTAAACCTCCGTCACGCCTTGTTGCTCCAGGCGACGCATCACCCACCACAGAAACGGCTTGCCCGCCACCAGCGCCATGGGTTTCGGCAGGTTCGGCACGACCGAACGCAAGCGCGTGCCCAACCCACCGGCTAAAACGATGGCCGGGATCATGCCGGAGTAGCCCGGACAGGCGGAGTAAAAAGACTGGATTCAACCAGGCCGCAAATGATGTGGCCCAGCACGATATGCCCTTCCTGAATCTTGGGGGTTTCGAGCGCGGGCACTTCGATGCAAACGTCGCACAGATCGCGCATCGCGTTGCTCGCGTTACTTTTGGCGCCCGTGAAACCTGCGACATACATGCCTTTCTTGCGCGCTTCTTCCATCGCCAGCAGAACGTTCGGCGATTTACCCGAGGTCGAAATGCCCCAGAAAAAATCACCTTTGGCCCCACCCGCCTGCACCTGGCGCGCGAATACTTTCTCGTAGCCGTAATCATTGCCGATCGCAGTCAAGGCCGAGGTATCCGTGGTCAAGGCAAACGCCGGCAAACCCGGGCGATCGAAATTGAAGCGGCTGACAAACTCGCCTGCGATGTGCTGGGCATCGGCCGCGCTGCCGCCATTTCCGGCGATCAGCACCTTGTTGCCCGCCTTGAAGGTATCGACGATGGTCTGGGCAAAGCCCGCCACCCGGATCATCAGGTCTTCGTCGGCGCGCATGGCAGTCAATACGTCGATGGCTTTCGAGATCTCCTGACGGATCGTGTCTTTCATTAGGTTCTCCAGGAATACGCACCGTGTTCGGTGAAATTGCAGCTAAACACCTGACCATTAAATTGCGCGAGGGCGCGCATCACGTCAGGCCGCTTCGTGGGATCGGCGACAAACATCATAAAGCCGCCTCCACCCGCGCCCGATACCTTGCCCGCCCGCGCACCCGCGGCGATAGCGGCATCGTAAATAGCATCGATGCCCGCGTTGCTAATGCTGTTGGCCATCTGTTTTTTCGAGATCCACGACAGGCGCATCGACTCGGCAAAGCTGTCGAAGTCGCCCCGCAGAATGGCTTCTTTCATCTTGAGCGCCTCATCCTTGACGCGATGCAAGGCTTCCAGCGACGTGGTGTTGCCACTGCGCACACTATCGGTTTGCTGCTGAATGATGCTGGCGGACTCGCGCGAAACGCCGGTGTAAAACAGCACCAGCGACGATTCGAGTTCCGCGCGCACGGCGTGCTTGACCCGCAACGGGTTCACAATCACCCGGTCCTGGTAAAACTCCATGAAATTGAAGCCGCCAAACGTTGCCGCGTACTGGTCCTGTTTCCCCCCCGCAAAGGCCAGATCGACACGCTCGATGTTGTACGCCAACTGCGCGATATCGTACTCACCCAGCGGAATCTGCAGATATTCGACAAACGCATGCACCAGTGCGACCACCATCGTCGATGACGAACCCAGCCCCGAGCCCGGCGGCGCTTCCGAGTGAGTCGTCACATGCACCGGCAGCGGCACGCCCGCGTTGTAGTCACGCACAATGCGGTTATACACGCCGACATGCAGCTCCAGCCCTTTGACCAACCCCAGCGAGGCCGTGGCCGGGCCCGACCAGTGCACCGAATTGTCGGCGGCGACCAGTTCGATCGTGTCATCCTCACGAGGCGTGATCGTCGCGTAAGCGAACTTGTCGATGGTCGCGTTCAGAACCAGCCCGCCAAATTCATCGGAATACGGCGACACATCCGTGCCGCCCCCTGCCAGCCCAAGACGCAGCGGTGCGCGAGCGCGAACCGTTGCGGATTTTAAAAAATTCTTCATAAGGGATCAATCAATGGTTGAGAGCCAGATCCTCTGCGAATACCTCGCGGATGGCCTGGCTCGAGAAGTTCGCCGCGACATATTCGCGCCCGGCCTGAGCGACCTGGAACCAGCGCTCGTCATTGCGCACCAGTTCCACGACGCTCGCCGCAAAAACAGCGGGATCATCATTCACGGGCAGGATGCCGTCGAGGCCTGGCAACCCCTGGATACCCACGGGCGTCGTCACCAGCGGCGTACCAAAGTTAAGCGCTTCAACGACCTTGTTCTTGACGCCCGCGCCAAACCGCAAAGGCACGACGGCCACGCGCGCGAGTTCGTAGAGTTCGGCGAGCCGTTCGTCGCTGACATAGCCTGTCACGGCAACCTTCGGCCCGGCCAGCGCCAGCACTTCATCGGTCGGGTTCGAACCCACTAGCGCCAGTTGAATATGCGGCAGCTCGGCCACGATGCGCGGCAAGATTTCGTGAACCAGCCACTTGGCCGCATCGACATTAGGCGGATGACCAAAACCCGCGACAAAGATAATCTGGCTGCGCTCGCGCAACGTCAACACGCTATCAGCCTTGCCATGGGGCTCGAAAAAGTAAGGCGGCAAAGTACGCACCACGACGCCTGGCGCCATCTGTTCGACGGTGGCGACTTCCGTGGCGGACGGGTAATACACGACATCGACGGCCTTCCAGACTTTCAGTTCAAGCTCACGCTCCGCTTCCGCCCGGCGCACCAGCCGCTGTTCGCCCGACACCTCGGCTTCCTTCAAGGTGCGTTCGAAATGCAGGTCGTGACCGTAGAAGAGCAGCTTCGCGGCGGGCGCATAGTTGCGCAGCGGCGCAATGAAAGGCTCGCTCACGTTGGGCCGGTTCAGGAAGGCAAAATCAATGGTTTGATCGGTGTTTTTGAGCCACTCATCAAAGCCACTGATGAACTGCGGGCCGTAAAAAACCTCAACTCCCAGTTGCTGCAACGGTTTCACATAAGCGGCGTCATACCAGAGGTTCAGCGGCCAGAACTTGACGTTAAGGCCCATTGCCACGAGCACGCGAATAAAACAGATCAGGGAACGCGAACCCGCATCGCGGTCCGGCTGCGGCACATAGTGATCGACGATCAGAATGGTCTTGCGCTCGCGGGTCCGGTCCCGCGCCGCGGCAACCTGCGTGCCGCCCGCGAAATGTTCTGCTTCAAGCACATCACGCCAGCGCAGAAAAAACTTCTTCTGGTTTTCAACCTGATACGCCTTGATGCCCGCCCCGGTATCCGTGCCGTTTGAGACGCCCTCATAGTGAACAATGACCGACTCAGGCTGGTAATAAACCTTCTTGTTCACCTGGCGAACCTTGAATGCCAGGTCTGAATCTTCACAGTAGGCCGGCAGGTAATACTCGTCGAAGCCGCCCAGGTGTTTAAACAGCGTTGTCTTGAGCAAAAGCGAGGCGCCCGACGCGTAGTCGATTTCCTTGACGTAGTTGTAGGCACTTTTGCAGGGATCGTCGAGACGGCCATAATTCCACGCCGAACCGTCCTTCCATAAAATGCCGCCCGCCTCTTGCAGACGGCCATCGGGATAAACCAGCTTCGAGCCCACCATGCCGCAATCGGGATGTGTCTCGAACAACTTCAGCATCGAATCAAGCCAGCCAGGCGTCACTTCCGTATCGTTGTTCAGGAAGTAGACGAACTCACCGCGCGCCTGCGTTGCGGCATGATTGCAGGAACGGATAAAGCCCAGATTTTCCGGGTTCACTAAAAAGCGCAGACCCGGAATTTCCTGCAGCCGCAGAATGTCCTGGTCACCCGAAGCATCTTCGATCACGATCACTTCGATCGGAACGGTGGGCAAATGCTCGACAATCGAGCGCACACAGGCAGCGGTATACGGCAAATTGCCATAGGCCGGAATGATCACCGATACCCGCGGCGCCAGCAGTTCGGGAAGCCTCAGGCTGGCAAGAACCGAATCAAACTCTTGCGGCAAAATCTTCGGGCGCCCTAACACTTGCTTCAGAGGCTCTCTCTGACGCTTCCAGGTCTCGTAATAGACCATGCCTTCGAATAGCGGTCCCGCTACGCGAAACAACCCGTTCACCAGCCGGGCCTTGTGCGCCTGAGTGAGGGGCAAGGCCTGGTACAGTGCGCGCCCCCAGCGTTTGGCATAGGGCCGCAGCGGCTGCAGCACAGGCCCCATATCCCCCCGTGCCAGCCGCCTGACACCGCGTATCGGGCGCGTGATCTTCCATGAACTTGAGGCATGCACATCCGCCAGGCTGGCCTGCAAGGCGCCAACCACGGCCTGCAACTCATCACGCTCATGGCGAAAAGCATCGCAACGCCGGATCAACCCCGCGGCATCGCCGCTGTCAGCCAGTTTCTGCAACTGCGCGTCACGCTCCCGAACAGCCTTGCGCTTCTCCTTGAGTTCCCCGTAGAGCTTCAGCGCCCATTCCGTGCGGTCATCGAACTCTCGCTGCAACCGCGCAACTTGCTTTTGCAACTCGTCACGCTCGAGGCCCACCGCCTCGCAACGCTGGGTCAGCTCAGCAATTTTCCGGCTCGCGGTCTCGGCCTCCGCCTGGCTCCAGACTCCGTTTTTACTGGTCGCCTTGCGTTGCTGTTGAAGTTCAGCATCGAGTTGGAGTGCCCAGGCGGTGCGTTCCGCAAATTCGCCTTGCAAACGGCGGATTTCGGTATCTCGTGCTTCAATTTCGGCGCCTTGACGGCTCGCCCAGGCCACGAGTTCCTGCTGCCGGGCATAAAGATCGCTGCCCTCCTCGAAAAAAACGGAGGCCTGTAATACCGGCGCTGCCTGCGCGCCATCCTTCATGCCGACCGCGAGGAAATACATCACCGAAGCGAGATGCGGCGTGCGCACCGCGATGTTGTCGTCGCTGAGCGTCAGCGCCGCGTAGGTGCAATCCTCACGCCCGTCCGGCAGAATCAGCGAACTCGTCGCCAGACGCTGGTTGTAGTACGTCACATTGCTGAAATAACGCTTCATCAGCGCGTCGAGCTGGTCGAAATAAAGCTCGCGGACGTGATACTTGTTATAGAAATTGCGCTCGTCCGAATACACTTTCTTGTTCGGCGAAGACAGGATCAAAAAGCCACCGGGCTTGAGCACGCGGTGTATCTCCGACATCATCTCGTCGTGCTGCGTCAGATGTTCAAGCGTTTCGAACGAAACTACCGCATCGAAACAAGCATCTTGCAACGGGATGGCTGCCGCGCTGCCGCTCGTAAAAGAAAGATTCGGAATATGTCCGTAATGTTCCGCGGCATGCTCGATGGCTTCCGGAGAGATATCGACGCCCATGACGGTTTTGGCGTACCCCGAAAGAATCGCTGTGCCATAACCTTCACCACAGGCAATGTCGAGCACATCGAGACCCTTGACCGCCTGGGCTGCCCAGCCATAACGGTGCCAATGCTCATAACGAATGTCCCCCGTTTCGTCTGGGACATAGCGCTCCCCTGTAAACTCAATCACGCCAGTAACCTCTCTTTTTCGACGCTGATACGCAGCATGGGAATACCTACCAGACCGTGACGCATCGTGCTGTCGATGGTACGGAACTGCAACGCATCGTGAAGCCAGTGTTGTTGCGTGTGATCATCCTGGGTGCCCGATGCCACTGCGGCATCAATGGAATACGCACCCACCGGCAAGATGGGCAGGCGAAACTGGAATGAAGCAAGGAAAGTATCGCCCTCACTGCCGTCAATGACCTCTTCGTAAGTCAAATGGGAGTTATCGCCAAAGAGGCGCTGCCCGAGGCGGTCTTTCACGTAAAAACCAAAAATCAGTCCACGAACGCTGACGTTCACCGCGACCTTCAGTTGCAGCGTCACCAGCTCGCCTCCGTGCAGGAGCTGAACTTCATGTCCATCGCTGTCAATCAGCGACACGTTGACGATCGCCGCCCCACCCGCACCGAAGGTGTTCCGATGCGCATCTGGATCAAATTCGAACACGCGGATTGTATTCGAGCTTTTTATCAGCTCAAGCCGTGGATCGATTACGTCCAGCGCCTTCATTCTGGCTCGCCCACGTTCGGTTTTTACCGTGCTGACCGCTACGCCCTGAGCCTTGCGATCCAGCATATGCTGCTCGGCCAGATAGGCCTCGACCACGTCTTTCGCTGCCCCGTCCATGCGCACCGAACCATGATCCAGCCAGACGGCGCGAGAACATAGACTGGTGACGGCTCCTGCATCGTGACTGACAAACAGCAGGGTGCCGGACTTCTGAAAACCGCGCAAAAAACGCATGCATTTTTGCGTGAAGCGCACGTCGCCCACCGATAGCGCTTCGTCCACCACCAGCACATCGGCATCAACGTGCACGGCGATCGCAAACGCCAGACGCACATACATCCCGCTTGAATAGGTTTTCACGGGCTGCGAAATGAAATCGCCGATCTCTGCGAACTCGACAATTGACGCATAGCGCTCTTTGAGTTGCTGCTCAGTCAGCCCGTACAGCATGCCGCTCAGATAGACATTCTCTTCGCCGGTGAACTCCGGATTAAAACCTGCGCCAAGTTCGAGCAGCGCGGCGATCCGGCCATGATGCCGCACCTGCCCCTGAGTTGGGAACAGCGTGCCACACACCAGTTGCAGGAACGTCGACTTGCCCGAGCCATTCTGGCCGATGATCGCCACCGTCTCGCCCCGTTTCACGGTGAGATCGACGTCTCGCAGCGCCCAGAACTCGCGGAAATATTCTTTGGGTTTGCGCCCGAACATCCGTGCGATGCGGGGAAAGATCATCTGCTTTAGCCGGTCTTGCGGCGCGCTATAAATCTCGTAACGCTTGCCGAGGCCATGCACGTCGATGGCCGTCGGCGACGCTTCCTGTTCTTGCGGTTGTTGCACGCTATCAGAGCACATCGGCGAATCCCTTACGCGTTTTCTGGAACCAGATCAGACCAAGCGAGGCAATGACGTAGGCAATCACCGAATAAATTATCCAGCCCGTCCAGTTCAATGGCACGCCCCAAATCGCCGCGTTACGCAGCTGGTCGATCACGAAGGTCAAGGGGTTGAGCATGATGACCGCCTGCAAACGCGGCGGCACCGAGGCCAACGGGTAAAAAACCGGCGCGAGGAACATCAGCAGCGATGACACGATGCCCATGATTTGCCCCAGATCGCGCATGAATACGCCAAAGGAGGCCAGAAACCACACCAGCCCGGCCACCAGCACGACAAAAGGCAGCAGGATGACGGGCACGAAGACCACCGTCCAGGGAATATGCCCCTGCCAGAACAGAATCGCCGCGAAGAGGATCACCGAGGCCACCAGCATGTGAAAGAGCGCGGTGCCAATGGCGATCCACGGCAGTGTCTCCAGCGGGAAAACGACCTTCTTGACGTAGTTCGGATTGCCTACCACCAGCATCGGAGCCCGGGTCAAACACTCGGAAATCAAATTGTGTCCCAGCACGCCGACGAACATCACCACGGCGAACTCGATGTGAGAGGTGGAGGTGGGACGCCATCTCGACTTGAACACGTAGCCGAAAACAAACGTATAAATGCTGAGCATCAGCAAAGGCGTAATGAAAGACCAGAAAAGCCCGAGAAATGAACCCTTGTAGCGGCCGGCCACCTCGCGCTTGACGAACTGGACAATCAGATGCCAGTTCCCGGTCAGCGAATACAAGACTGCCAGCGGATGCAGCAGCCGTTTTGGTGTTTCCATTCGTGTTCCTGTTTGTAATGTGAGCACGCCTAGCGCCCCAAAAGGTCGTCCAGCACCAGTGCCAGGCCCTCACGCCAGTCGAGGCGCCCAAGCCGAAAACGACGGTCGAATTTATCGTTCTCGAGTATCGAGTATCGCGGACGGGGAGCCGGCACCGGCCAGGCATCGGACGGGATCGGCTCGATCGAGGTAGTCTTGATGTCAAGGCCGGCAGCGCGAGCGGCTTCGATGATCGCGCTGGCAAAACCATGCCACGTGGTATGTCCCGCCGCAGTCATATGAAACAGGCCGGATTCGAACTCGCCCGCCAGACGTTCACGCTGAGCTTGCGCGACCACATGGGCCGTCAGGTCGGCGATCATTCGCGCGGAAGTCGGCGCCCCTGTCTGGTCAGACACGACACGCAATGTCTCACGCTCACCCGCCAGACGCAGCATGGTCCGCAAAAAATTATGTCCGCGCAGACCATACACCCACGTGGTGCGCAACGTCAGCCAGTCGCCCGCCACTGATTCAAGCGCGCGCTCGCCCGCCAGCTTGCTCGCCCCATACACGTTGAGCGGCGCCACCGCATCGCTCTCGACATAAGGCACGGTTGCCGAGCCATCGAACACGTAATCGGTCGAGTAATGAATCATCAGCGCTTTCTGCGCACGCGCGGCCTCCGCCAGCACCCCCACCGCTTCGGCGTTCACCCGGTGGGCGAGTTCCGCTTCGGTTTGCGCCAGATCGACCGCGGTATAGGCCGCCGCATTCACAATCACGTGCGGACGCACCGAGGCCACCAGCCGGGCCAGCGTATCCGGCCTCGTCAAATCAGCTTCGCGGCGATCAAAGGCGACGACCTCGCCCAGTGGCGCCAGCGCTCGCCGCAGTTCCCATCCAACCTGCCCATTACGGCCAGTCAGCAAGATCCTCATGCAAAGACCTCCGCGTCATTCAGCACGCGGGCCGCGGCATCTTTCGCGGCCACCTGGGGCGCTTGCTCAAGCGGCCATTCGATCTGCAAGGCGGGATCATTCCACAGCAGGCTGCGCTCGTACTCGGGGTACCAGTAATCAGTCGTTTTATAGAGAAACTCGGCACTGTCCGATGTCACGCAAAAACCGTGCGCAAAACCAGGCGGCACCCAAAGCTGACGCTTGTTATCCGCTGACAGATACACCCCCACCCATTTGCCGAAAGTCGATGAGCTACGGCGCAGATCCACCGCCACGTCGAAAACTTCCCCTGCGACCACGCGCACCAGCTTTCCTTGCGGATGCTGAATCTGGTAATGCAGGCCGCGTAGTACCCCTTTCACCGAGCGGGAATGATTGTCCTGCACGAATGCGGCGCTCACGCCTGTTTCATGGGCGAACTCGCGGGCGTTAAAGCTTTCGTAGAAAAACCCCCGGGTGTCGCCAAACACTTTGGGTTCGATGATCTTCACGTCTGGCAACGCGGTTTCGATTACGTTGATTGCCATGCCATTGGGTCCGAAAGTAGATTTTTAAGGTACTGGCCATAAGCATTTTTCGACAACGGGGCAGCCAGCTTTTCCAGTTGCGCCGCGTCGATCCAGCGCCGGCGAAACGCGA
This sequence comes from Paraburkholderia hayleyella, assembly GCF_009455685.1. Taxonomy (NCBI): domain Bacteria; kingdom Pseudomonadati; phylum Pseudomonadota; class Betaproteobacteria; order Burkholderiales; family Burkholderiaceae; genus Paraburkholderia; species Paraburkholderia hayleyella. The sequence continues at coordinate 2,413,667 of NZ_QPES01000001.1, forward strand.
TCTCCTCGGGGCAGGCCACCATCAGCCCCTGACGTTTTTGCAATGTGGCAATGAACGTTGCCGCTTCGGTCAGCGAATCATGCGTCCCGGTATCGAGCCACGCATAACCACGCCCCATGATCTCGACGTTGAGCTGGCCGGCTGCGAGATAACGTGAATTGATATCGGTGATTTCAAGCTCCCCGCGCGCGGAAGGCTTGATGCCGGCAGCGATATCGCACACTTGCTGGTCATAAAAATACAGGCCCGTCACCGCATAGCTGGAGCGCGGCCTGGCAGGTTTTTCTTCGATCGAAAGCGCGCGGAACTGCGGGTCGAACTCCACCACGCCATAGCGCTCGGGATCGTGTACGTGATAGGCAAACACCGTGGCGCCATGATCTTGCTGATTCGCGCGATCGAGCTGGCGCGCGAGATCGTGGCCATAAAAAATGTTGTCGCCGAGAATCAGCGCCGACGGATCATGGCCGATAAAATCGCGGCCAATGATAAAAGCCTGCGCGAGACCATCCGGGGACGGCTGAACCTCATACTGGATATTCATGCCCCACTGGCTGCCATCGCCCAGCATCGCCTCGAAGCGCGGCGTGTCCTGGGGCGTGGAAATAATCAGCACGTCGCGGATCTGCGCCAGCATCAAGGTCGACAGCGGATAGTAGATCATCGGCTTGTCGTAGACCGGGAGCAGCTGCTTTGAAACGACGTGAGTGATCGGATACAGGCGAGTGCCCGAGCCGCCTGCCAAAATAATGCCTTTGCGCGCCATGGCCCGTTCCCTTCCTTTTACGCGCGTTGCGTGTAGTTGGTCTCAACCCACTTGCGGTAATCGCCCGAAGCGACTTCATCGACCCATTCCTGATTGTCGAGATACCAGCGCACTGTTTTTGCCATGCCTGTTTCGAAGGTTTCGGCGGGCTTCCAGCCCAGTTCGCGCTCAAGCTTGCGGGCGTCGATGGCATAACGGCGGTCATGGCCTGGGCGATCGGTCACATACGTGATCTGGTCGCGGTATGAGCCTGATGCCTTCGGGCGCTGTTCATCGAGCAGATCGCACAGCGTGTGGACCACCTCAAGGTTCTTTTTCTCATTCCAGCCGCCGACGTTGTAAGTCTCGCCGGCCAGGCCGCGCGCCAGCACTACGCCAATCGCCTTGCAGTGATCGCCGACATACAGCCAGTCGCGCACGTTCTGGCCATCGCCATAGACAGGCAGCGGCTTGCCCGCCAGCGCACTGGCGATCATGAGCGGAATCAGCTTTTCAGGAAACTGGTAGGGGCCGTAGTTATTCGAACAGTTTGTCGTGAGCGTTGGCAGCCCGTAAGTATGGTGATACGCCCGGACCAGGTGATCCGAACCCGCCTTGGTTGCGGAATACGGGCTATTCGGTGCATAGGGGGTCGTTTCGCAAAACTGCGGATCCGTGGCGGACAGGGAACCAAACACCTCATCCGTCGAAACATGCAAAAAGCGAAACGCGGCTTTGTCTGCGCTGCCCAGCGTATTCCAGTAGGAACGCGTCGCCTCGAGCAACGTAAAAGTACCGACGACATTGGTTTGAACAAAATCCGCCGGGCCATGAATCGAACGGTCGACATGGCTTTCGGCGGCGAAATGCACGACCGCACGCGGCTTATGCTCAGCCAGGAGGGCATCGAGCGCTGCCCGGTCGCAAATATCGGCACGGACAAAGATGTGGCGCGGGTTGTTTTGCAGGGACTTGAGGGTACGCAGATTGCCTGCGTAGGTCAGTTTGTCGAGATTGAGGACCGGCTCTTGCGAGGTATTCAACCAGTCAAGCACAAAATTGGCGCCGATAAAACCGGCGCCGCCCGTTACCAGGATCATGAAATTGCCTTCTAGATATTCATCGTCGCGGCGACAGGAGATGCTGCCCCGAGCGCCTGCGTTGTGGTTGTATGGATGCTTATGACCGCCATACTTGCCCCATGCTTGAGCCTTGGTCTAGCAAAGGACGTCAGTTGCCGTAATTTTGCGAAGCCCAGATTATAAAGCGGTAACGGCCAAAAAACCGGGACGCAACATCTTGAAAAAAATTGACAAACCCAGCCTTATGGCGGGCTAAAACCTCAGGCATCGTTGGCATGAGTCCCGTCAAACTCGCAAAACCGGATCCGGTTACCGAACGGGTCAGTCGCTTCCAGCACCTTGCCCCAAGGCATCACCTCGATGCCGGGTTTGCCATATTTGTATTTTTTGGCGTGAATCTCGTCGCGCAGCGCCTCGATTCCTGTCACTGGAACAAAAATCGTGGAGCCCGGTGTCGCATCCCCATGATGTTCGCTGAGGTGAATTTTCAGCTCAGCCCGATGCACCTGCAGATACAGCGGGAAATCGTCGGCGAAGCGGTGCTCCCAATCCACCGCGAAGCCAAGCACATCCACGTAAAACTCGCGGGCTTTTTCTTCGGAAAAAATACGCAACACAGGAATAGCAGGCGACAAATGCATCATTTCTTCTCCGCACACGGTGTTCATTGGGGCACACGAAGGCACTCAAGCCCCGTTTGAAGGGCTACTACCTACACCCGCCACCCGCCCGCTATCGATCCACGCCCGGCCCGCAGCAAAGGCTGCCTCAGCGGCGGCATGCTCAGTCGGCATCAGATCGTCTATCGCAACCAGTTGCCAGTCGTGCACCAGGGCGGTGTCTTTCAGTATTCGGAAATGGGCTTTCACGCCGGTCAAAAGCTGTTCGATGGCCACTTCGATCTCGTAGGCCTTGTAGCTTTCCTGGTAATCGCCCATGTCAGTGCCTGCCGCTTTCATCGTCATACCCTCCCCGTTATGTGCAACACATTGAACCATTTGAACCAGCAGCGCTTTATCCCAGATGGCTGCGCTGCGCGGCATAAAGCTCACGAAACGTCCGGCCTGCCGGTGCGGGCATATCCCGCGTTTTCGTCCACCCCGCCCCGAGCGGCAAGCGCACGATCCTGCGCTTATCCCCGCCCATGAGTTCGAGCACCCGCACCGCCAGTTTTGTCGTCAGGGCGTATAGCGACGGATGCAGTGCGAGGTAACCCCACAGCGCCAGCCCTGCGCGCTCGCGCCACGGACGCAGATGGCGCTCCACCTGTTTTTCGCGGAGCCGGCGCAGCAACCCGGAGAGCGGAATGCCCACCGGGCACACGCTATCGCACGCGCCGCAGAGCGTAGCGGCCTGGGGCAGATCCAGCGCCCTATCGAGCCCGATATAACTCGGCGTCAGCACCGAGCCCATAGGCCCAGGATAAACCCAGCCATAAGCATGGCCGCCGATCTTCTGATACACCGGGCAATGATTCATGCACGCGCCGCACCGGATACAACGCAGCATGTCCTGAAACTCCCCGCCAAGCAGCCCACTGCGCCCGCCATCCACCAAAACGACATACATCTGCTCGGGCCCATCGCGGTCACCGGGACCGCGCGGGCCTGTAAGCAGGGAAAAATAATTGGACGTCGCCTGCCCGGTGGCCGAACGCGGCAAGAGCCGCATGGCAGTCGCCAGATCCTCGAGCGTGGGCAGTACTTTCTCGATGCCTGTCACCGCCACATGCACGCGTGGCATCACCGTGCACATGCCTTCATTGCCCTCATTGGTCACGAGCGCCACCGAGCCCGTCTGCGCAATGACAAAATTGCCGCCCGTCACGCCCATATCGGCGGTGATGAAATGCGGCCGGAGCACCTCGCGCGCTTCGCGCGTCATCGCCGGGATTTCAGTGAGCCGCGGGCGGCCGTGCGTCTTTGCAAACAGGTCGGCGATCTCGTCCTTATCTTTATGCACGACCGGCGCAATGATGTGGCTGGGTGGTTCGTTGCCATTGATTTGCAGAATGTATTCGCCCAGATCGGTTTCGATGGACTGCACACCGATCTTCTCCAGCACCGCGTTCAGACCCATCTCTTCCGTCACCATCGACTTCGTCTTGATGACTTTTTTAACCGCATGACGGCGGGCGATATCCGCGATGAGCTGGGCCGCGTCCTGGGTGGTTTCGGCATAGAGCACTGTCACGCCGCGGCGAGTCGCTTCGCGTTCGAAGGTTTCGAGCCAGACGTCCAGATTATCCAGCGCGCGATTGCGGCGCTCCTTGAGCGCCGAGCGCGTCGCCGGAAAATCGAGGTCCGCCAGGGAAGCTGCCCGCGCTGAAACGAACTTGCTGGAAAGCTTGGTGAGATTTTGCTGCAGACGCTGATCGGCCAGCTTTTGGCCGGCACGCGCCTTGAACTGCATCGTTTGAACTTGCATCGCGTGGGTGCCTGGAAATCGGTCAGGTCAGTCGGAAATGGGGAGCGTGCTGGCGCGGGTGCGACTCAGACATCGCCTGAGACATCGCCTGCCAGCACTTGCGCCACATGCAACACGCGTGTCGTGGCGTCACCCGTGCGGCGCAGACGCCCTTCGATGTTGAGCATGCAACCGAGATCCCCCAGCACCAGGGTATCGACGCCACTGGCATGGAGATTCGCGCATTTCTCGTCGACGATCGCCGTGGAGATATCGCCGTACTTCAGCGCGAAGGTGCCGCCAAAGCCACAGCAAGTTTCGCAATCCCGCAGCTCGGTGACCGCCACGCCCACCTGGGCCAGCAAGGCGCGGGGCTGGGTCTTGACGCCGAGCTCACGCAGCCCGGCGCATGAATCGTGATAAGCCACCGGGCCGGCATACTGGCCAGGCTTTAACTCAACCCGGGCAACATTCAGCAAAAAATCGGTCAGCTCGAACACCTTGGGCTGCAAGCGGCCATAGCGGTTCATTAACTCGGGATCGTCACGAAAAAGATCGCCGTAATGCGCGCGGATCATGCCGCCGCAGGAACCCGAAGGGATCACGACGTAATCGAACTGTTCGAATTCGCGCAGGGTTTTTTCAGCGAGGTCGCGCGCGATACCCCGTTCACCCGAGTTGTACGCGGGCTGTCCACAACAGGTCTGCGCGGGCGGCACCATCACTTCGAAACCCGCGCCCTCGATCAGCTTGATCGCGGAAAACCCAATCTCGGGACGCATCATGTCAATCAGGCAGGTAACGAACAAACCAACTCGCATGCACCCTCCGTTGAGAAAAAACGCCCCCGATTATCCGCCGTTTAACTCGTAAAACCAACGCGCAGCGCTTTGCGCCCGATCCGCAACGCTATCGCCCAGCAAACGCCGCGAAACAGTCGACATCAGCCGGCAAACCACTTCGGATCGTGTTCGTCGCTTTCACATTGTGAGATACAATGCACGCTCCGCTGTCACTGCCTGACACGCCATCTTCCTTTCTCCATGAGCGACCCCAATCCGGATCACAAAACCTCGATCCAGGTCATCGAACGGATGATGCGCCTGCTCGATGACCTCGCTGGACATAGCGATCCAGTCAGCCTGAAAGAACTCGCCAGACGCACGGCCTTACATCCTTCAACGGCACATCGCATCCTGAACGACATGGTGAGCTGCCGTCTGGTCGATCGCTCGGACCCCGGCACCTATCGGCTGGGCATGCGTTTGCTGGAGCTCGGCAATCTGGTCAAGGCGCGCCTGTCAGTCCGTGAGGCAGCGCTTCTGCCCATGCGCGAGCTTCATCGCCAGACCGGGCAAACGGTCAATCTGTCTGTCAGGCAAGGCGATGAGATTGTGTACATCGAGCGCTCCTACTCGGAGCGCTCCGGCATGCAGGTGGTGCGCGCCATCGGCGGGCGGGCGCCATTGCACCTCACTTCGGTAGGCAAGCTCTTTCTTGCCGCCGACGAAACCAGCCGGGTCCGCGCCTACGCCACTCGCACGGGCTTGTCGGGCCACACGCAAAACAGCATCACCGATCTCGTCAAACTGGAACGCGAACTGCTGCACGTGCGCCAGCAGGCCTGCGCGCGCGATAACGAAGAACTGGAACTCGGCGTGCGCTGTATCGCGGCGGGCATTTATGACGACACGGGACAGCTCGTGGCCGGGCTGTCGCTCTCCGCACCGGCTGACCGTCTGCAAGATGCGTGGCTTAGACCGCTTGGCGAAACCGCGTTGCTGATTTCCGGTGCGCTCGGCTATCGCCCCCCTCCCGCACCCGATCAAACCCAGACTTAAACCGTACAGGCCCACTCACACGGCTTATGCGAGTTCACCCGTTCAAAAAAAAGCCTCGTCATATTCACTGACGAGGCTTTTGTAATGCATCGGGCGGCTTTCTCTTCCGGGTGAGCGGCTTCCTGCCCGAACAGCCTGCGCCAGGCAAGCCGCCCACCCTTGAACCTTCACATGCCTGAGCTACCGGTATCGGCACTGGTGAAACGTTCACCGCCATTGTCGAGCCAGGTGCGCAAACGCGCGGCATCAGCAAAGCGTGAATATTTTCCGGATGAATCCAGCAGCACCATAATCATCGGACGGCCATGGATCGTGGCCTGCATCACCAGACATTCGCCTGCTTCATTGATAAAACCGGTTTTCTGCAAGCCGATATCCCACGTCGGATTGCGCACCAGCGCGTTCGTGCTGCCATAAGCCAGCGAGCGCTTGCCGGTATAAACCTCGTAACTGCGATCCGTCGAGAACTTGCGAATCATCGGGTATTGGTACGCTGCGTTGACCAGCTTCACCAGATCGCGGGCGCTCGAAACATTCTGGCTAGTCAGCCCCGTCGAATTCTCGAAGTGGGTATCCATCATGCCGAGCTGTTTCGCCTTGGCGTTCATCGCCGCCAGAAAACCCGGACGGCCACCTGGGTAGTAACGCGACAACGCCGCGGCCGCGCGATTTTCCGATGCCATCAAGGCGATATGCAACATGTCCTCACGTGACAGCACGGAGCCGACGGACAACCGTGAGCGGGTATTTTTCTCGTAATCGCGGTCTTCGTCGGTGACTTCCAGCGGCTCGGTCATCGGCGCTTGTAAATCCAGCGCCACCATGGCGGTCATCAACTTGGTAATCGAGGCAATCGGCACCACGGCGCGTGAATTTTTCTCGAAAAGCGGCTCGGCGGTGTTCTGGTCGACGACATAAGCAACGCTTGAACGCAATGCCAGCGCATCGGGCGTGTCATGCAAACCAAACGCCTGGCCCACGGTAGGCGGGCGAGGCTGGAACGCCACCTTGCGCACGGCCATGCGTGAATGCGCATTCATCGTGTAACTCACGCGCTTCTTTTTGGCGCCCGCCTGTAGCGCGACGCCGGCCCTGGCCGAAATTTTGGCGGCCGAGGCCTGTGGCTTCCGGCCTGCGACCCGGGTCGCGGTGGCGGACTTTTTAACAGCCTTGGCGGTTTTAGCCGATGTGGCAGATTTGACCGGTTTGGAGGACTTGGCAGGCGCGGCATAAGCCACGGCCGGCAATCCCGCCGTGGCCACCAGAACCAGCGCCGTAGCAGTCGAGACAACGGTGCTGAACGCAACACCGCGAATCATTTTGAACGACGAAAACATGTCGGTTTTCATGGGAATTTTAGAGGGAGCGGCAAGAGTTTCCGCAAGTGTAGTAAAAGTGTTAAAAATTAGCAATATTAGATACTTACCCGCATTCTTTAAACCGAGTTGTAAGATCTGATTGCTAAAACCCAATCAAATCAAAGCACTCGATCGCAAATTTCGATCGAATCAGGCAGACCCGTAGCCGCAATGCGTATCTGCGACAAAAATAAATGAGAGGTCCACTAGACTTGGGCGCCAGGCCCACACTCATTTGCCAGGGACGATCACGATCCGGCGTGGGTCCCAAACATCGTGTCCAGCCCGGGAAACCAGCGCAGGGCCAGACAACATGGGTTGCCAGATGTGTTGATAAACCAGGTGCCACGCAGAAATTACGATCAAACCGGGCATTCGACTACAGCAAAAGCGGAACGTTCCACGATGATATTAGATTTAGCGGTACCGGGTACACAAGCGCTACACGGGCACGTAGCATGCCCCGCCATAAACAGGCCCTGCATATATTTTTTTAATACATCTCGATTTTTCCCGGAAAAGAATTTTCCTGTTTCAATCTCAAATTATTCATTTTGTTTAAATCATTGTTTTATCGATAATTTATCGACATTGTGCGGCGCACAAAAAATACTTGACATTCGCTCCGCCCATCCTAAAATGGCATCCATTGCTGCGGCGCATCAAACTAAACCAGACAGTTCCCCAGCTTGGATCACCCTTTAAATTTTTCTATTATTTTTATATTAAACAGCCACTTAACCCCACACGATCCACATCAGACGGATCGTTTTCAGGAGCGAAAAACGTGACAATGCTGACCCCAGAACAATTCGCCGCAGCCCAAAAAGCCAATCTCGAAGCACTGTTCGGCTTGACAGCCAAGGCTTTCGAAGGCGTTGAAAAACTGGTTGAACTGAATCTGCAAGTTGTGAAATCGACCCTCGCGGAAACCCAGGAAAACGCACAACGCGCGCTGTCGGTAAAAGACGCACAGGAACTCCTCGCGCTGCAAGCCAGCCTGAGCCAGCCGGTTGCAGAAAAAGCCTTGTCTTATAGCCGTCACCTGTACGAAATCCTGTCGGCAACACAAAACGAATTCGCCCGTGTTGCCGAAACACAGTACGAAGAACAAAACCGCAAGGTGCAATCGTTGATCGACAACGCCGCGAAAAACGCACCGGCAGGTTCAGAAACAGCGGTTGCCGTCATCAAGTCGGCCATCACCGCAGCCAACACCACTTACGAAACAGTGCACAAGGCAGCCCGGCAAGCCGTCGAAATCGCAGAAAGCAACTTCAATGCAGCCGCTTCCGCTGCATCGAAAGCCGCTTCGCAAGCCGCCGCGGCCCAAGCTTCGCGCACGGCCAAAAAAGCCTGAGTTCAGGCTGAAACAGCTAGCGGCCAACCGCTAGCAGCCAACCGTTAGCAGCGCCCGGCCACGGGCGTACAAAAAAAGCGCGCCTGGGGTGCAGTTCATACCCCAGGCGCGCTTTTTTATCGCTTTCATCTGGCCGGAATCACGGCTCACCGGCTCAGCACAACCTCATTATTTTTTCTTCTGCGGCGGTAAATCAGTGCAGACGCCTTCATACAGCTCCGCCGCCATACCTATTGATTCGCCCAGCGTCGGATGAGGGTGAATGGTCTTGCCGATATCGGTCGCGTCCGCACCCATCTCGATAGCCAGACACACTTCGCTGATCAGGTCACCCGCATTCAGGCCGACAATGCCGCCTCCTATCACCCGGTGGCTGGCTTTATCGAAGATCAGCTTGGTAAAGCCTTCATCCCGACCATTGGCAATCGCCCGGCCAGATGCCGCCCACGGGAAAACCGCCTTGCCGTACTGGATCCCTTCGGCCTTGCATTGATCTTCCGTTTTGCCCGCCCACGCCACTTCTGGATCGGTATAGGCCACCGAAGGAATCTGCAACGCATCGAAATACGCTTTTTCACCGTGAGCCGCCTCTGCCGCGACGTGCCCTTCATGCACGGCCTTATGCGCCAGCATGGGCTGACCCACGATATCGCCAATGGCAAAAATATGCGGTACGTTCGTGCGCATCTGCTTGTCGACGTCGATAAAACCGCGCTCGGTCACGACAACGCCCGCTTGCTCAGCTCCGATTTTCCGGCCGTTCGGGCTACGCCCCACCGCCACCAGCACGAGATCGTAACGCTGGGCCTCAGCCGGTGCCTGCTCGCCCTCGAACGACACATAGATGCCATCGTCTTTCGCTTCAGCCCGAGTCGTTCGGGTTTTCAGCATCAGGTTGGCAAACCGTTTGCTGTTGTACTTCTCCCAGACTTTCACGAGATCGCGGTCCGCACCCATCATCAGCCCGTCGAGCATTTCCACGACGTCGATTTGCGCGCCGAGCGTTGCGTACACCGTCGCCATTTCAAGGCCAATGATGCCGCCGCCAATCACCAGCATGCGCTGGGGCACCTGCCTCAGTTCCAGCGCACCGGTGGAATCGACCACCCGTGGATCGTCAGGAATAAACGGCAGCTTCACGGCTTGCGAACCCGCGGCAATGATGGCCTGACGGAACTTGACGACCTTCTTGCCATTCTCCGTCTGCACTTCCAGATGATGCGGATCGACAAACGCTCCCACACCGGTCAATACCTCCACCTTGCGGGCCTTCGCCATCCCGGCCAGCCCGCTGGTCAGCTTTTTGACCACGCCGGACTTGAACTCGCGCAGACGGTCGAGATCGATTTGCGGCTTGCCGAATGTGATGCCATGCGTGGCCAGCGCCGCGGCTTCATCCATCACGAGCGCCGTATGCAACAGCGCCTTGGATGGAATACAGCCGACATTCAGGCAAACGCCGCCCAGCGTGGCATAACGCTCGACCAGAACCGTTTTCATGCCCAGATCCGCCGAACGAAACGCCGCGGAATAACCGCCCGGGCCCGAGCCCAGCACGAGCATGTCGCATTCGACATCAGCCTTGCCCGAGAAATGACCGGCCTGCGGCGCAGGAGCCGCACTCGCTGTGCTTTTTGCCACTGAAGCCGGAGCCGGAGCCGGAGCCGGAGCCGGTGTTGCCGCCCGGGCCCCGGTTTCCTTGGCCGGCGTGGCCGCCGAGGCCTCGACAAGCGCAATCACCGTCCCCTCTGAAACCTTGTCACCCGCTTTCACGCGGACTTCCTTAACGGTGCCCGCCACATCGCTGGGCACTTCAATCGAGGCCTTGTCCGATTCGAGCGTCATCAACGCCTGCTCGTTCTCGATCACATCGCCTGGCTTGATGTTGACTTCAATGACATCGACTTCCTTGAAATCGCCGATGTCCGGCACTTTTACTTCGATGAGACTCATCAGTGTCCCCTTCTTTTATTAATCGCGTTCACAGGAAAATAAGCGGGAGCGCAGCCGTCAGGGCCGCACTCCCGCCAGCAAGTACCTATTCAGCGATCAAAGGATTACACGCCGGAAATCGGCAAGAATAGCGGCCAGGAAAGCGTTGAAACGTGCGGCTTCAGCACCATCCACCACGCGGTGATCGTAGGACAGCGACAGCGGCAACATCAACCGTGGCACGAACTGCTTGCCATCCCAGACCGGCTTCATCGCGCCGCGCGACAGGCCCAGAATGGCGACTTCGGGCGCGTTGATAATCGGTGTGAAGTTCGTTCCGCCAATCCCGCCCAGCGATGAAATCGAGAAACAGCCGCCTTGCATCTGATCAGGCTTGAGTTTGCCTTCGCGCGCGGCCTTCGACAGTTCGGTCATTTCACGTGCGATATCAAGCAAGCCCTTTTTGTCCGCATCACGAATGACGGGTACGACGAGGCCATTTGGCGTATCGGCGGCAAACCCAACGTGGTAATACTGCTTGTAGACCAGATTGTCGCCATCAAGACTGGTGTTGAACGTCGGGAATTTCTTCAGCGCCGACACCACCGCCTTGATCACGAAAGCCAGCATCGTGACCTTCACGCCTGCTTTTTCGTTTTCCTTGTTCAACTGCACGCGCAGCGCTTCAAGCTCAGTGATATCCGCTTCGTCGTTGTTCGTGACGTGCGGGATCATGACCCAGTTGCGATGCAAGTTGGCACCCGAAATTTTCTTGATGCGCGACAGCGGTTTGGGCTCGATCGGGCCAAACTTCGTGAAGTCGATCTTCGGCCATGGCAGCAGGTTCAGCTCACCACCGCCACTGCCCGCCGCGCCGGCCGAAGAGGCCGTGCCTTGCCCCGTCATCACACCCTTGATAAAGGCCGTCACATCCGCCTGGGTAATGCGCCCTTTCGGACCGCTGCCCCGCACGCGCGCCACGTCAACACCCAGCTCGCGCGCGAATTTACGCACGGAAGGCGAGGCATGGCTCGCCTGGCGCGTCCCCCCTTCGCCAGCAGGAATGACCGGTGCCTGGGCCAGTGCGGAGGGCGCAGCCGTTGCAGCGGGTGCGGGCACCTGCGGCGCCTCCGCGGGCCGGGTGCTGGCTGCCGCAGCCTGAGGGGCGGACGCCGCAGCCGCCGCAGTTGCCACGGCTGCTTCAACCAGCACGATCACCGAGCCTTCTGAGACGGCGTCGCCCACCTTGACCTTGACTTCCTTGACAACGCCCGCAAGCGGGCTCGGCACATCCATCGTTGCCTTGTCGGATTCGAGCGTGACCAGCGACTGCTCTTTTTCGATGCGATCGCCTACCTTGACCGCCACCTCAATCACGGGAATGTCTTTGTAATCGCCGACATCCGGGACCTTGACTTCCTGAACGCCACCCGCCGCAGCGGGCGCGGGAGCAGGTGCCGCAGCCGGTGCTGGAGCAGGCGCCGGGGCAGGCGCCGGGGCAGGCGAAGGCGCGGACTCCGCATGGCCCGCTGCGCCATTCACCGCGGCGCTACCTGCAGCCCCTTCCAGCACCACGATCAGCGTGCCCTCGGACACGTTATCGCCCTGGCTGACCTTCACTTCCTTGACCGTGCCCGCAGCCGGGCTCGGCACATCCATCGTCGCCTTGTCGGATTCCAGCGTGACCAGCGACTGCTCTTTTTCGACGGCATCACCCGCCTTCACCAGCACTTCGATCACAGGAATGTCCTTGTAATCGCCGATATCCGGCACCTTGACTTCGATCGCTTGACTCATTGTTGATGTCTCCTGAACCGTGCCCGCGCACGCCTGAAAACGGCGGCGCGTCACGGCACGCGGGGGATGATGCGTTAGACGGTCATCGGGTTAGGTTTGGCGGGATCAAGGTTGTACTTCTTGAGCGCCTCGGCAACGACCGAGCGTTCGATCGTGCCCTCATCTGCCAGTGCATTCAACGCAGCGACCGTTACCCAGTAGCGATCGACTTCGAAGAAGTGGCGCAGCTTTTCGCGTGTATCCGAGCGGCCGTAGCCATCCGTGCCGAGCACGACAAAACGTTGCGGCACAAAGGCCCGGATCTGTTCGGTCAGCGCGCGGACGTAATCGGTGGAAGCGATCACCGGCCCTTTCGTGCCCGTCAGCAGCTTCTCGACGTGCGAGATCTTGCGGGCCTCGGCCGGGTGCAGCAGGTTCCAGCGCTGGACTTCATGGCCTTCGCGGGCCAGTTCGGTAAAGCTTGGCACGCTCCATAGATCAGCGGCCACGCCCCAGTCCTTGTGCAACAGTTCCGCGGCAGCAATCACCTCATTGAAGATCGTGCCCGCGCCCATCAGTTGCACCCGTGGCGCGTTGCCCGCCGCCTCGGCCTTGCGGAACGCGTACATGCCCTTGATGATGTCGGCGGCTACGCTATCGCCCTGCGGCATCGCGGGATGCTCGTAGTTTTCGTTCATCACGGTGACGTAGTAGTACACGTCTTCCTGCTCTTGCATCATGCGGCGCAGCCCGTCTTGCATGATGACCGCCAGCTCATAGCCGAAGGTCGGGTCATAGCTGATGCAGTTCGGCACCGAGGCGGCCCATAGCAAGGAATGGCCATCCTCGTGCTGCAAGCCTTCGCCGTTCAGCGTGGTACGCCCTGCCGTGCCGCCCAGCAGGAAGCCGCGCGAGCGCATGTCGCCCGCGGCCCAGGCCAGGTCGCCAATGCGCTGGAAGCCGAACATCGAATAGAAAATGTAAAACGGAATCATGATCTCGCCATGCGTCGAATACGACGTGGCGGCCGCGATCCAGTCGCACATGCCACCGGCTTCGTTGATCCCTTCCTGAAGAATCTGGCCGGTTTCCGATTCACGATAGAACATCAACTGGTCGGAATCTTCCGGCACGTACTTCTGGCCGTCCTGGTTCCAGATGCCGATCTGGCGGAACAGGCCTTCCATGCCGAAAGTACGGGACTCGTCCGGAACGATCGGCACGATGCGCTTACCGAGCGCCTTGTCCTTGAGCAGGATGTTGAGAATGCGCACGAAAGCCATCGTGGTTGAAATCTCGCGGCCTTCGCCTGTGCCCTTGAGCACCGCCTCGAACGCGTCGAGCGCGGGTATCGGCAAGGGCTCGGCCTTTTGCCGGCGGGCGGGCAGATAGCCACCCAGTTCCTGGCGGCGCGCACGCATGTATTCGAGTTCTTTGGAACCTTCCTCGAACGTCAGATAGGGCACGTTGCCGATATCGTCGTCGGAAATCGGCAAACGGAACTGGTCGCGGAACTTCTTGAGCTGCTCCACCTGCATTTTCTTTTGCTGGTGGGTGATGTTCATCGCCTGGCCCGCTTCGCCCATGCCATAACCCTTGATCGTCTTCGCCAGGATCACGGTGGGCTGCCTGACAGCCTGGGACGCCTGCTGGAACGCCGCGTAAATCTTGTGGGGATCGTGGCCGCCGCGGTTCAGGTTCCAGATGTCTTCATCGGACCAGTCCGCCACCAGCGCGCGAAGCTCCGATGTATTGAAAAAGTGCTCGCGCACAAAGGCGCCGGATTCCGACTTGTAGGTTTGATACTCGCCGTCGACGACTTCCATCATCCGGCGCATCAGCGCGCCTGATTTGTCGCGGGCGAACAGGGCATCCCAACGGCTGCCCCAGATCACCTTGATCACGTTCCAGCCTGCACCCCGGAATTCGCTTTCGAGCTCCTGGATGATCTTGCCATTGCCGCGCACCGGGCCATCCAGCCGCTGCAAATTGCAGTTGATGACGAAGACGAGGTTATCCAGCCGTTCGCGGCCCGCCATGCCAATCGCGCCGAGCGATTCCGGCTCGTCCGTCTCGCCGTCGCCGAGGAAGGCCCAGACCTTGCGCCCATCGGTTTGGGCGATGCCACGCGCTTGCAGGTACTTCATGAAGCGCGCCTGGTAGATCGCCATGATCGGCCCGAGGCCCATCGAAACCGTCGGGAACTGCCAGAAATCAGGCATCAGCCACGGGTGCGGATAGGACGAAATCCCTTCGCCGCCCACTTCCTGGCGGAAATGATCGAGCTGCGCGGCCGACAGGCGGCCCAGTAAAAACGCGCGCGAATAGATGCCCGGCGATGAATGGCCCTGAATGAAGACCAGATCGCCGCCATGCGCCTCGGACGGCGCATGCCAAAAGTGATTGAAGCCAACGTCATAAAGCGTTGCGGCGGACGCAAACGAAGCAATATGGCCGCCAACGTTGGTTTCCTTGCCCGCCCGTAGCACCATGGCGATGGCATTCCAGCGCGTGTACGAACGGATACGGTGTTCGATATCCTGGTCGCCCGGAATTTTGGCCTGGGCGGTCAGCGGAATCGTATTGATATAGGGGGTATTGGCGGAAAACGGCAGATGCTCGCCATGTACGCGGGCAAATTCGATCTGCTTTTCGATCAGATAGTGAGCGCGGTCAGGGCCCATGGCGGAAATCACGCCATCAAGCGCTTCCAGCCATTCACCGGTTTCCTGTGGGTCGTCGTCTTTATCGGTGGCGACATATTTCATGACTTCATCGGGTACTGCAGACATGCTCGTCTCCTGAATATAAGGAACGCTCTTGAACAGACGACGCGGACCAGACCCCGCCGCGGCAACGTGCGGACGATTGTAATAAGCCGTTCGTGATCTGCGCAACAAAACTTTCGAATGACGGGATGGTTTCCCATAATGCGGAAAATTGCTGCAACGCACCCTGATCTTGCGCTCAATTTCATGCTTTATCTCATAAAAATCACCGGGCAGCCAAGGGTTTCCCCTGGGCATGATCCTGAATCAACCCTCAGGCCGGGATTCGCCGTTTTTTGCGCCATTTGCGCCGTACCTGCTGCGCTACAATGCCTGCCATGTTGACCGAACGGCTTTTTGCACGCTCGGCGCGCCCGTCTGGTTCGCCGGCGGATTCGTCGCCGTCCCGCTGGCACCATGGACCATGGTGGTCCAATTCCTATCTACTCACGCCGCTTCTGTCGATCCTCGTCTTTCTGATCGTCATGAGCCTGATCCTCTGGAGCCTGAACCGGCGCGAGCGGCAGCAGCAGGAAGACACCCTTTACCGCAACGTTGCCTGGGCGCAGCAGCAAATCCGTCTGTCGATGACCAGCTCGCAAGAGCAGGTCCAGGCACTCGCCCGCGATCTGGTTGTCGCCCGCGCCGATCCTCATTCATTCCAGAAAGCAACGGCGGACATCATGCAGGGGCATCCCGAGATCCTCTACATGAACTGGTACATCAGCGAGCAGCAGCCGCGCTGGCCCACCACCGCCTTGTCCATTTTCAGCCAGCGCCTCACGCGGCCCAGCGACGCGCAGATGGACGAAGCCGTCAAGGCCGCCTTCAGCGAGGCGCGCAGCACGCGCCGGCAAATCTATTCGCCGCTGATCTATGACGACCTCGGCAACGGCTATCTCACACTGCAAACGCCGGTCTATCGTGAACGGGAGTTTCTGGGCTCGATTGCCACGGTGTTTTCGATCGAAGGCATCCTGAAACACGACATCCCGCCCGAGCTCTCCGCGAAATACAAAATCTCGATCATCGACGTCAATAACCGCGAACTGGCGACCACCTCCACTCGCCCCCGCCTGCCGCGCGACGCCTCCTACGACCTGCCGCTCGATCCTCCCGGCCAGGGCGTGTCGGTCAGGGTCTATGCCTATCCGCAGATGACCAACTTCACGAACAACACGCTGGTCTGGCTGGTAGCCGGGCTGTCGTGTTTCGTGCTGTGGAGCCTCTGGAGCCTGTGGAAGCACACCCGCCAGCGCTTTGAGGCGCAACAGGCGCTGTACGCCGAAGCGTTCTTTCGCCGGGCCATGGAAAACTCCGTGCTGATCGGCATGCGCGTGCTCGACATGCATGGCCGCATCACCCACGTGAACCCCGCGTTTTGCCGCATGACCGGCTGGGATGAAAGCGATCTGGTCGGCAAGCTCGCCCCCTTTCCTTACTGGCCGCACGACGCTTATCCCGAAATGCAGCGCCAGTACGAAATGACTTTGCGCGGCAAGGCGCCCTCGTCGGGGTTCGAGCTGCGCGTGCGGCGCAAGGACGGTTCGCTGTTCCACGCACGCCTTTATGTCTCGCCGCTGATCGATAGCGCGGGGCGGCAAACCGGCTGGATGTCGTCGATGACCGACATCACCGAACCCAAACGGGCCCGCGAAGAACTCGCCGCCGCCCATGAACGCTTCACCACCGTGCTGGAGAGCCTTGACGCGGCGGTCTCGGTGCTGGCCGCCGACGAGGCCGAGCTGCTGTTCGCCAACCGCTACTACCGCCATCTGTTCGGCATCCGGCCCGACGGCCATCTGGAACTCGCCGGTGACGCCTTCGATGCGGGCGAGGCCTCATCGGATTCGATCGACATGGTCGACGCCTATGCCGGCCTGCCCGCTGCGGCCCTGACTGAAAGCGCCGCCGATGCCCAGGAAGTCTATGTGCAGAGCATCCAGAAATGGTTCGAAGTGCGGCGCCAGTATATTCAGTGGGTGGATGGGCATCTGGCGCAAATGCAGATCGCCACCGATATCACCACGCGCAAGGAAGCCCAGGAGCTGGCACGGCAGCAAGACGAAAAACTGCAGTTCACCAGCCGCCTGATGACGATGGGCGAAATGGCGTCGTCGCTGGCGCATGAGCTCAATCAGCCGCTGGCCGCGATCAACAACTACTGCTCCGGCGCGGTCGCGCTGGTGCGCTCGGGGCGCTCCACGGCGGACAACCTGTTGCCCGCCCTCGAAAAAACCTCGCAGCAGGCGGTGCGCGCCGGGATGATCATCAAGCGCATCCGCGAGTTTGTAAAACGCAGCGAACCCAAACGCCAGGCCAGCCGTGTCGCGGATATCGTCGCCGATGCCGTCGGTCTCGCTGAAATCGAGGTACGCAAGCGCCGCATCCGCATCGTCACCGAACTGCGCTCGCGCCTGCCCGTGATCTACGTTGACCCTGTACTGATCGAACAGGTGCTGGTGAACCTGCTCAAAAACGCCGCCGAAGCCATGTATGACGCCGCCCCTCAGGCGCCTGATCCGGTGATCCGGATCGTCGTGCGGCTCGATCATGGTTTTGTCTGCATCAGCGTGATCGACCAGGGGCCCGGTGTCGATGAAAAAACCGCCGAGCGCCTGTTCGAACCGTTTTACAGCACCAAGTCCGACGGTATGGGCATGGGGCTGAACATCTGCCGTTCGATTATCGAATCGCACCGGGGGCGCCTGTGGGTCGTCAACAATCTTGAAGCCGACGGCCGCATCACAGGCGCCACCTTCCATTGCAGCTTGCCTGTTGGAGATCCTGACGTTCCAGGTCAAAGCGGGACACAGGCCTTCCCATCACGAACCGTTACGAGAGAGCTATGAACAGTCCCAGTCTGGCCGTCACACAGGAAACTGTCTTTGTTGTCGATGACGATGAGGCCGTGCGCGATTCGCTGCGCTGGCTGCTGGAAGCGAATGGTTATCGCGTCCAGTGCTTCGCCGGAGCCGAACAGTTTCTCGAAGCCTGGCAGCCCCATCAGCACCCCGGCCAGATCGCTTGCCTGATCCTTGACGTGCGCATGCCCGGCATGAGCGGCCTTGAGTTGCAAGAGCGCCTGATGGCCGACGATGCCCTGCTGCCGATCATCTTCGTCACGGGCCACGGCGACGTGCCGATGGCCGTTTCGACGATGAAAAAAGGCGCGATGGATTTCATCGAAAAGCCGTTCGATGAAGCCGAATTGCGCAAGCTCGTCGAACGCATGCTGGAGCGCGCACGCAACGAAAGCAGCAGCGTGCAGCAGCAGCGCGCCACTTCGGAGCGGCTCAGCCGGCTGACCGCGCGCGAACACCAGGTGCTGGAGCGGATCATGGCCGGACGCCTGAACAAGCAGATTGCCGACGATCTGGGCATCAGCATCAAGACCGTCGAAGCGCATCGCGCCAACATCATGGAAAAACTCAACGTCAACACGGTCGCTGACTTGCTGCGTCTCGCGCTCTCCAATAAGCCGCAGCCGCCGCAGTAAATCAAGCTCGCGGTTATCGTTTGCCGCTGTTTTCGCCCGCGCTGCGGTGCGTCACCGCTCGCGCGCGGCGTCCCATGAGGCGCCGCGCGGGCGGCCTGGCCCCGGCACACCGGTATAATGCCGCCCCTTGCGGCCATGCCAGGCCGTGCCGTTTGCACAGGTATAGCCGCTCGGGCCGCTCGGCGGCAGCCCGGCGCGCACGGCAGGCATGGCAGGCATGGCGGGCATGGCGGGCATGACGGATACCCGCGCGCGTCACGGTTTTTCCTCCCGGGAAATCCTCCCGCATCCGCTTTCCTGATACACCGCGATACACCGATACACCGATACACCGATACACCGGTACACCCATCCACTGCTCCACTCCTCGACCGACCATGACAGCCCAACTGATCGACGGCAACGCCCTTTCGAAAACCCTGCGCGCCGAGGTCGCCACGCGCGCCGCCACGCTTGCTGCCCGTGGCCATCAGCCAGGTCTCGCCGTCGTGCTGGTTGGCGACAATCCGGCCAGCGAAGTCTATGTGCGCAACAAGATCAAGGCTTGTGCGGACAACGGCCTCGCCTCGACCTGCGAGCGCTATCCGGCAACGCTCACGCAAACCGCGCTGCTGGCGCGTATCGAGGCGCTCAACCAGGACCCGAAGATTCACGGCATCCTGGTACAGTTGCCGCTTCCCGCCCATATCGACAGCCATAAGGTGATCGAAGCCATCGCCGCGGAAAAAGACGTCGATGGCTTTCACGTCGCCAATGCGGGCGCGCTGATGACAGGCAGACCGCTGTTTCGTCCATGCACACCGTATGGCGTGATGAAAATGTTCGAAGCCTATGGCATCGAGCTAGCCGGAGCCCATGCCGTGGTCATCGGCCGCTCCAATATCGTCGGCAAGCCCATGGCGCTGATGCTGCTCGATGCCGGCGCGACCGTCACTGTCTGTCATAGCAAAACCCGCGATCTGGCCGCGCACACGCGCACAGCCGATATCGTGGTGGCCGCCACGGGCAAGCGCAACCTCCTGACGGCAGAGATGGTGAAGCCAGGCGCTGCCGTGATCGACGTCGGCATGAACCGCGATGAGGCGGGAAAACTCTGCGGTGATGTTGATTTTGCCGGGGTCAGCAGCGTGGCGGGTTATCTCACGCCTGTGCCCGGCGGCGTAGGCCCCATGACCATCACCATGCTGCTGGTCAATACCCTTGAAGCCGCCGAGCGCGCAGCAGCACACGCTTAAAACCGTGCCACGCCGCCTCTTCTGGCGGCTTGGCGGCCTGACGGCCTGCGCCGCTTGGGGCCACCGTGCGCCCAGCGCGCGGCGGCCCAACTTCTGCTAGTTTGTCCTCTGCCCCGATTGGAATCGGCACATACGGCCCCATCATCGGATCATCACCGGGTCATCCGGTGCCCGCTTCGGCCGCGCACCGGCCCGCCCTCCACCCCCGCGCTCATCGCGCCTGACAGGAAGCCTCTCATGCCCCTCTCGCAACCGGCCTCTGATAATCCGCTGCTCGATTTCAGCGATCTGCCCCGCTTTGGCGATATCCGCCCCGAACACGTCACCCCCGCCCTCGATGTGCTGCTCGCCGCCGCGCAGGCCGCCGTCGAGCGTGCCAGCGCGAGCGCCACGCCCGCCTCATGGGCCGATGTCGTCGAACCCGTCGAACGCGCCACCGAGCCGCTTGCGCGCGCCTGGGGGGTGATCGGCCATCTGAATGCCGTCGCCGATACGCCCGAACTACGCGCAGCCTACGGCGCCAACCTGGCGCGCGTCACCGAGTTCTGGTCTAGCGTCGGGCAAAACCTCGCGTTGTACGACAAATACAAGGCGCTCAAGGCAAGCGGTGAATTCGCCTCGCTCTCGCACGAGCGCAGGAAGATCCTCGATAACGCCGTGCGCGACTTCCGCCTGTCGGGCGCCGAGTTACCGGAAGAACAAAAGCCCCGCTTTGCGCAATTGCAGGAGCACCTGGCCACACTGGCCAAAACCTATTCGGACCACGTGCTCGATGCCACCAACGCCTACACGTATTACGTCAAAGCGCAGAGCGAACTCGCGGGCCTGCCCGACGACGTGATTGCCGCCGCCCGTGAAGCCGCTGAACGCGATGGCCAGCCGGGCTGGAAATTCACGCTGCACTTTCCGTCGTATTTTCCGGTGATGCAGTATGCGGAGCACCGCCCGATGCGCGAAACGCTGTACCGCGCCTATGTGACACGCGCCTCGGAGCAGGGCGTCCTATACGGCGGCGGCCAGCCCGAATGGGACAACACCGCCAACATCGCTGAACAGCTCGCCTTACGTGCCGAAGAGGCGCACATGCTGGGCTACGCGAACTTCGCGCAAGTCTCGCTCGCACCCAAGATGGCGGAATCGCCCGAGCAGGTCATCGCCTTTCTCGACGACCTGGCCGTGCGGGCCCGCCCCTATGCGGAACAGGACTGGCAGGAATTACGCGAATTCGCCGCCAGCGAACTCGCCTTGAGCGACTTGCAGCCCTGGGACATGGCCTTCGCCGCCGAGCGCTTGCGGCAAAAGCGCTACGCCTTCTCTGAAAACGAGGTCAAACAGTACTTCCCGCAAGACATCGTGCTCAAGGGCCTGTTCAACGTCACCGAAACCCTCTTCGATGTGCGCATTCGCCCCGACGAGGCCGTCGCCTGGCATCCGGACGTGCGCTTTTTCCGGGTGGAGCGGCAAGACGGCGCGCTCATCGCGCAGTTTTATCTGGACCTGTACGCCCGCGAAGGCAAACGCGGCGGCGCCTGGATGGACGATGCCCGCACCCGGCGGCGCCATGCCCAGGGCGTGCAAACCCCCGTGGCCTACCTGACCTGCAATTTCTCTGCGCCCGTTGGCGGCAAACCCGCGTGCTTCACGCATGACGAAGTCATCACGCTATTCCACGAGTTCGGCCACGGGCTGCATCACATGCTGACGCAAGTCGATGAAGCAGGCGTCTCGGGCATCAACGGGGTCGAGTGGGACGCTGTCGAGCTGCCCTCGCAATTCATGGAAAATTTCTGCTGGGAATGGGATGTGCTCAGCGGCATGACCTCGCACGTCGATAGCGCCGCGCCGCTGCCCCGTGCGCTCTTCGACAAGATGCTCGCGGCGAAAAACTTCCAGAGCGGCCTTGGCACGTTACGGCAGATCGTGTTTTCGCTGACCGACATGCGCCTGCACGTCGATTTCGATCCGGCGGGGCCCCTGAGCCCAATGGATCTGGCCCGCGATATCAACCAGCAGTTCCATGTGATTCCGCAAGCGGCGTTCTCGCGCTGGCTCAATACCTTCAGCCACATCTTCGCGGGCGGTTATGCCGCAGGCTATTACAGCTACAAGTGGGCCGAAGTGCTGTCAGCCGATGCCTACGCCGCCTTCGAGGAAGCGGCCGAGGCCAGCCAGGGCAGCGTGCTCGATGCGGCAACAGGCCGGCGTTATCGCAAGGAAATTCTTGAAGTGGGCGGCAGCCGCAGCGCGATGGAGTCATTCAAGGCCTTCCGTGGCCGCGAACCCAGCGTCGATGCGCTGCTGCGGCATAACGGCATGACCGCATAGCGCCATCAGGCACGTAGCCCGCCCGGCTCACCGGGCGGGTTCGCTTCAAGCACCCTCATCAAACAGCCCGTATTGCCCGTTTGGCGCCAGGCCCTCTTCCAGCCGCACGCCCACACCCAGCAGCCGCACCACGGGCTGGCTGCGCCGCGCGAAGCCTTTTTCAAGCAAGCCCAGCAGCGTGGGCACATGCGTGGCCGTACCGACGCACTCAACCGTGGTGCGCTGAAAATCAGCGAAGCGCAGCTTGACGAATAACTTGCACACCGCGGACGCGGCCCCGACACGCGCAATGCGCGCATCCAGCAATTGCGTCAAATGCACCAGCTCGGCAGCGCATTCGTCATAGGTGCGCAAATCGGTTACATAAGTGGTCTCGACGCTGACGGATTTACGTTCCCGGTCTGCTTGCACCGGACGCATGTCGATACCCCGCGAAAGCTCATAGAGACGCGTGCCAAAAACGCCAAACTCCCCATGCAGGGCCACTAGCGGCCACTCGCGTAATTCGGCGCAGGTGGTCACGCCCAGCTTTTCGAGCCGGGCCGCCGTCACCTTGCCCACACCAAACAGCTTGCGCACCGGCAGCGCCGCCACGAAGGCGTCGACCTCGTGCGGACGCACGACGTACAGGCCATCGGGCTTGTTCCAGTCCGATGCGATCTTGGCTACGAACTTGTTCGGCGCAACTCCTGCCGAGACCGTCACGCCGACACTCATCCGCACACGCTCGCGGATCTCGGCCGCCATCAGCGTCGCGCTGCCACGGCAACGCTCTGTCTGCGTGACATCGAGGTAAGCCTCATCGAGCGACAAGGGTTCGACCTCCGCGGTGTAATCGTGATAGATCGCCATGATCTGGCGTGACACCGCGCGGTACTTATCCATCGCGGGCGGCACGATCAGCAGCGCCGGGCATTTGCGCAACGCGAGCGCCGACGGCATGGCCGAATGCACGCCAAAGCGGCGCGCCTCGTAATTGCAAGCCGCCACGACCCCGCGCTGCCCAGGCTGGCCGCCTACGGCAAGCGGGCGGCCACGTAACGCAGGGTCATCACGCATTTCGACCGATGCATAAAAACAGTCGCAATCGCAATGAATGATCTTGCGCAGCGGCGATGCCGTGGAACCCGGCGAAAAGGGAAAAATAGAGGAAACAGGCACAATGCCAGCACTGTACAAAAATACAGTGTTTCCGGCAAGCCAAGACGAGCGGGCCAAGGTCCGCGCAGAAAAGAACCCCTCACCCAGCCAGATACAACAACGCCGCCCGGTACAGGTTGCTGTAGCGGGCGGCGCTGGATCAAGCGGGTTGCGGGGACAGGATTTGAACCTGTGACCTTCGGGTTATGAGCCCGACGAGCTGCCAGACTGCTCCACCCCGCGTCAGAGAGACCGGATTCTACGGGCAGTCAGGCCTGGCCGTCAAACGAATCCGTCACTTATTTTCGTCTTCAGAGATCGGCGACCGTCGCGCCCTTGATCTTGCCGTCGATAATGTCCGCGCCATACTGGCTGGCGCTGCGCTTGGCCACGCCAAAATCGGAGAACGTCAGCGTCTGCAACAGACGAAACACGCGGCTCGCTTTCGAGCCGCTGATCGCGCCCGGACGGCACACGCGCACCGCAACGTCATAGCCCTCGGCCTGGCGTTTGTGGCCATCGAACTTGTCGAACTTGCGGGAAAACACGAGCGGGTGAACTTCGAAATCTTTATACAGCGCAGGATATAAATCGGCCATGATGCTTCCCCCAGAATGATTAGAGACGTTAAGAGTCGCCTGACTATACGCTGTGCCGCTGTCGGGCATCGGATATATTTCCCGCGCCCCCCGGTTTCCGCGACGATTCACCACGCAACGCGGCCAGCAGGCGGCGGCGGAAAATCATCTGTTTCTTGCTGCGGGACATGTGGCAGGCAGGGCGAATTCTGGAACGGGTCAAGCTGCCATGTTACTCACTAACTACTTCAGACAACTGCTGAAGAACCCAGCCCAGGCAACTCTTGCGTTATTTACGCCTGCCCAGCCATGATGAAACTCATGGTTTTATTATTTTAAAATTACACATATCACATGATCCGAGCCAATCTTACTTCCACCCAATCTACACAGCAGAATTTATATAAAACTTTATTAGCCACGGCCGCAAAAGCAAAACCAGATGCCACCGACTATGACCCAAGCGTACAGTCTCATCCTAAATTAATATTTTCACCCAAACTTCTGATGGGAAAAAGCGATCAAGTTATAAATAATTCGCTTAATCAGGAATTCACAGATGAAATTAAAACCTTAATCGAAGGCAACGATTTTTCAGACAGCAAGAAAATTTTGCTCTGCATCCGCAAATTTAAACTGCCGCCCCAGCAAAAAAAGGAGTTCCCACTTCTGCCCTTCACCCAAAGCGCCGCAGAAATACAACGAGAAAAAAATATTTATAACGACCTGGCAGACCCGCTGGAACTTTTCAGCACTGCTTTTAATCAATTTTTCACAGAAGAAATAAACAATCCAGAAACCTCCAAACTCAATGAAAAAGAGGCAATGGGTATTACTTTTGTCAACGCTGAAGAAGAAAATCTGGTGACGGATGTTTTTTATTTTTACAAGTATCTTGCGCTTGCCAACCGTCTGGCAACTGATGCCAATAAATTCTTCGAAATCCCTTTTGTTAATCAAAACAAGTATGGCACATTTGACTCCTTAAATATCTATTACTATCAATCCATTAGAAACGAATTAAAACGAATTATAAATACAATGGAAATCGTCAAATCGGCCGCACAGATATCTCGAGATCCTTCAGCCAGGTGGAAAAATACCTCCAAGCTAATAATTCAAAATCATGCCAAGCCTGGGTCAGAGCTTCACCAATTCCTGTTTGAGCGCAATAAAGACGAAAACCCTGTCGAACCAAACGAGATCAAGCAATACCATCACTATCTGTCTGAAAATATAGCCAACCTCACCTTGAAATCCTCGCTTAAAATAAAAACGGGTGCTTTTAAAGAAAAAATCCGGGAATCTCTGTCACTTTACAAGGAAAGCAGCATGAAACATCCTGACGCAATAAAATTACTGGAAGTTCTGTTTTCTGGAATTTATTGCACAAGCTATAAATTAAAAAATCTGGATTATGTCGCCACACACAAAGACATGTCTGAATTTTTAAGCGCAATGCATGACATAGCAAACACGAATTAACCCGTTTTTCCACCAGCGGCATTCCCGCGCCACCCTGGTGTGTCATGAAAAGCCGGGCCACGAAAAGACGCGCGGCCCAGCCTGAAACGATAAAATGCGCCCCGCGTTGCGCCACCCTCCCCCGCTCTACTGCAAGCGGAATTCTGGCAAACTCCGCCTGCTGAACACCCCCCACCCTTCAAGCCTGAGAACTGGGAATTTTCCGTGAAAATCGCCACCTGGAACGTCAACTCGCTGAAAGTACGCCAGCAACATGTCGCTGACTGGCTCGCACTCAGCCAGACCGACGTGCTGTGCCTGCAAGAACTCAAGCTGACCGACGATAAATTTCCGCGCGCCGAATTCGCAGCGCAAGGCTATCGCAGCTGGTTTGCCGGGCAAAAAACCTATAACGGCGTCGGCATTCTGGTGCGCGATGGGCTCATCGTCGATGAAGCGAGCGTGACGCGCAATATTCCTGGTTTTGAAGATCCGCAACAACGCGTGATTGCGGCGACCATCGAAGGCGTACGCGTGATTTCAGCTTATTTTCCGAACGGCCAGGCGCCTGGCACGGACAAGTTCACCTACAAGCTGGCCTGGCTCAATGCGCTGCATGACTGGATTAGCGCCGAGCTCAAGCAATATGCCGCGCTCGCGCTGCTGGGCGATTACAACATCGCGCCCGAAGACCGGGACGTGCATGATCCCAGCCAATGGCAAGGGCAAAACCTGGTGTCGCCGGAAGAGCGCGCGGAGTTTCTCCGGCTCACGGAGCTGGGGCTAAGCGATGCCTTCCGCCAGTTCGAACACCCGGATAAAACCTTCACGTGGTGGGATTACCGGATGCTGGCGTTTCGCCGCAATGCCGGCTTGCGCATCGACCATATTTTGTTGTCGCCCGCGCTCGCCGCGCGCTGCAGTGCGTGCGATGTGGACCGCACGCCGCGCAAATGGGAACAACCGTCGGATCACGCGCCAGTCTTCGCCGTGCTGGATTGAGCGCGCAGACCGGCGCACCCTGCGCCGGTCGCATCCTGATGGGCGCCGTGAACCCCGCGCGAACCCAGGCTCATCCCGAGCAGGCGGCATCACGCTCCGGCGTCACCGTGACGCCAATACGCTGACCGTTGACCTGAATATCTCGAAGCTGCGGTTCAACGAGCTGGAAAGTCCCCTGCGCCAGGGCATCCCGAACCGCAGTGCAGTGCGGTGCGATCGAAAGCTTGCCCACCAGTTGCCAAGCGCCATCGCTGGCCTCGCCAAAAACGAATCCCGTACTGTCACTGCCAGAAAAGAGCACCACGTTAGGCTTGTGCGCGCCGCCCAGATCGACGAGGTAAGCGTCACACTTCATCGAACCATAGTTCAGGCAATCGGGAAGACGCCGCTGCAGCGTGACCCGTTGCCAGTCCTGCGAGAGAAACGAGGCCGGAACCGGCTGCCCGGGAGTCCGCGACACGATGTTAAGCGCGAGCGCTGCCGTATCCGGATGGTCCGCGGCCAAAGGGTCTTGGCCGGGCAGACGGGCAGCCTGCGCGCTCAGTGCGCGGATGCGCGCGGCATGGGCGGCCTGAGTCTCCCCCTGCAGGCGCACGAGCGCTTGCAGTCCGTATCTCACGGAGCGGTAGCGCAGAAAGTTGTAATCGAACTTGTCGGGCTCAACCCTGCCGGCGAGCAGGCGGCCCACCTGGCTGTTCACCGACAGGCGTGCCGGATCCGCCAACGGCGTGAATACAGCCACGAGAACCGCGATTGAAACCCATGCTGCGATCACGTTCACGGGCGCGATCCTTGTGAGGATAGCGGTACGGGCCAGCGCCGCCCACGCATAGCCCATGGCATAGAGGCAAGCCACGAACGTTGCCGCACAGGCCCCAATACGATGCGGCGTGAACCCATACTGCCCAATCCGCAGTGCGAGCGCGTAAATCGCAAGGACCACCAGTATGGGCAGCGTCAGGCAGGCCATTCTCATGCAGACACGCAACACACGCGGAGCGAGATCGGATGCCAGCCCCCCCTTGAAAACAGCGTTCACGAAAACGATTTCCAATACCGCGACACCGAGCAGGATCTCTGTCGCGGAGCGCGTGGCCCATAACAGGTCGAACCCGGTGAACAGCAGCGAGGCGAGGAAGCCGCCAACGATGATCACGAGGACCAGGAGCAGCCACGAAAGAAGCGACAAGACCAGCGTGCGCGAGCCCCGGATGATGTCCGGCCTCACATCGGTGATATGCAAGGCTGAGGCAAACGCCATCGCGCTCACGGGAATGTTGAACCACGATTCGAGCAAAAGCCGCGTGAGGAAATCCAGCTTCAGCAACAGGAAGAGCCCGGCTCCCAGCCAAAGCACAAGAAAGAGCGCACCGACGAACAACGCGGAAAGGCCGACCTGAAGCCCGAGTTTCCAGGCGAACTCGAAATACGATTCGTAGGGGGCGTACCACGACCTTGCATGCTCGCCGGCGAGAATCAGGCCATAAGCGATAAATAGGATCACGCCGCTGTAGAAGGTCACGGCCATTGACGGCAGCGGGCCTCCGGCGCGGCCGAACAATTGCATGCCGGCCAGTTCAGCGCCTGTCGAGCGCCACGCGTCGTGATAGCCCAAGACCGCGACAACTGCGGTGAGCACGGCGACCCACATCGTGAGCCGGTCCCCTCTCATCCGGTACAGACCCACGATAACCGCTGGCGGGATGAACAAGCTAAGCAGAACCAGCGGAAAAAACAGAAGCGGGATCGTTGCGATGCCGCTGCGCTGATGGGCAGCGTTCGTGAGCAGATACAGGACTAATCCCTGGGAAATACCGATGAGGAACCGCGGCATGAAGAGATCCCGGGCAGAAGCTGTCTGTAGGGTCTCCTGTTGAATCGTGTGCTGTTGCATCTCCAACCTCGTTGTGCCGAATAAATTTTCTTTTACGGACGCGCCAGCCTGGCCTCGCGTGCACACGCCGTTTTGAGTTCGAGGCTAATTATATGAGGTCGATCCATGCCCCAGCTCGGGGGCCGATGAGCACAACTGAAATACGGGCTCCGGCGAGCCCCATGCCCCGTCTCTCAGGGCTCGAGATCCAGCTCCTGAATCTTGCGCGTGATCGTATTGCGGCCGATGCCGAGCCGCTCCGCCGCTTCGACCTTGCGCCCACGGGTGAAATCGAGCGCCTCGCGGATGATCGCCGCCTCGAAGCGCCGCGAGAGCGCATCCATCACGCCCTCGCCGTTTTCCCGCAAAAGCCGCGCGACTTCGCTGCGCAAGCCGCTCTCCCAGCCGTTGTCGGCCATGCCCCTGGCCTGCGCGGCAACGATCGCGGACGCGGGCTGCGCTGCGCCCCCGGTGCCCTGCTCAGCGGCAGGAAACCCCTGACCCGCATCCAGCATTGGGCCCGCATTCATCTCGAACACACCCAGTTGCCCGGGTAGCAGGTCCGGCGGCAAATCCTTGACTTCGATGGTTTGCGCGGGCGCCATCACGGTCAGCCAGTTCGCCAGATTCTCCAGTTGACGCACATTGCCCGGAAACGGCAGCGAAGCGAGATGCGCCAGCGCTGCTGCGGAGACGCGCTTGGGCTCGACGCCCAGATCGCGCGCGCTTTTTTGCAGAAAATGGCGCATCAGCAAAGGGATATCCTCGCTGCGCTCACGCAAGGCGGGCAAGCGCAGCCGGATCACATTCAAACGGTGAAACAGGTCTTCGCGGAATAGCCCCTGGCGCACACGCGCATCGAGATTCTGATGCGTCGCGGCAATCACCCGGACGTTGGCACGCACCGGCTGATGTCCGCCGACACGATAAAACTGCCCGTCCGATAGCACCCGCAACAAGCGCGTTTGCAAATCGAAGGGCATGTCGCCGATTTCATCGAGAAAGAGCGTGCCGTTCTCGGCCTGCTCGAACCGTCCCAGACGTTGTGCCTGGGCGCCCGTGAACGCCCCGCGTTCATGGCCGAACAGCTCGGATTCGAGAAGATCCTTAGGAATGGCCGCCGTATTGAGCGCGATGAAGGGGCCGCTCGCGCGTGGGCTATGACGGTGCAGCGCCCGCGCCACCAGCTCCTTGCCGGTGCCCGATTCGCCCGTCACCAGCACGGTCGCCACCGAATGCGAGAGCCGCCCAATCGCGCGGAACATATCCTGCATCGCGCTCGCCTGCCCTAGCATTTCGGGGGTATCGGCCATGCGCTCGGCGGCAACCGGCGCGCCGCGCAGGCTTTCATCGACAGCACGGCGGATCAGCTCCACGGCGCGATCGACGTCGAAGGGCTTCGCCAGATATTCGAACGCGCCGCCCTGAAATGCCGACACCGCGCTATCCAGATCCGAAAACGCCGTCATGATGATGACGGGCAGCCCCGGCACCTGCTCGCGCACGGCTTGCAGCAGTTCCAGCCCCGAGCCGCCTGGCATGCGGATATCGGAAACCAGCACCTGGGGACGGTCATGCTCCAGCGCGGCTAACGCCTCGCGGATATTGGCAAAACTGCGGCTCGGCAGGTTGCCACGCGCCAGTGCCTTCTCCAGCACCCAGCGAATTGATTCATCGTCATCGACTATCCAGATCGGCTTCATATAAGTGGCTCGGGAAAATAAAAGGCCAGCGAGGCCTTCATCACGTCAATCGCCTCAATCACGTCAATCGCCTCCATCGCATCAATCCGCGAACGGCAACAGAATCTGAAACTCGGTATGACCTGGCCGGCTTTCGACTTCGATCAGGCCATCGTGTTGCTGGACGAAGGTCTGTGCCAGCGTCAGCCCCAGGCCACTGCCCTCTTCACGGCCCGATACCAGCGGGAAAAAAATCCGCTCGCGGATGTCCTCGGCAATGCCGGGGCCGTTATCGATCACTCGCAAATCCAGTGCCAGTTTGCGCAACCGCCGGGCGATCGTGACCTTGCGCGCGATGCGCGTGCGCAGTTCAATGCGCGCGGTGCCCTGCCCGATCTGTTCGCGCAGCGCCTCGGCGGCGTTGCGCACAATATTGAGCAAGGCCGCAATGAGCTGCTCCTTGTCGCCGCGCAACTCGGGCACGCTCACGTCGTAATCACGCCCGATCGTCAGCCCTTGCGGAAACTCCGCGAGAATCACCGCGCGCACCCGCTCGCACACTTCATGAATGTTCACATCACCGACGATATGCGGATGACGGTGCGGCTCAAGCAAACGGTCCACCAGGGTCTGCAAACGGTCGGCCTCTTTAATCACGACCTGGGTGTACTCGCGCAGCGCCCCGCGCTCGCGCGCATCCAGTTCGAATTCGAGCAACTGCGCGGCCCCGCGAATCCCACCCAGCGGGTTTTTGATCTCATGCGCCAAGTTGCGGATCAGTTGTTTGTTGACGGCCGTCAGATCGTGAATGCGCGCTTCGCGGTCCGTGCGCAAATGCCGCTCGTTCTCGAACAGCTCCAGCAGCACGTAGTCAGGCGCGCTTTCAAGAAACCCGATGACCGCATGCACCGGCAACGGTTCGTGCCCGGGGCGCTCTAGCACCGCGTCGAGATGTGTCGCCTGAAACCGGTGCCCGGCAATCGCCGCGATCATGGCGATCAGTTCATCGGCGTTACTAAAGAGATCGGACCAGGCCAGATGGGCCAGTTGCCGCCGCGACAGCTCCAGCAGCGATTCCGCGGACGGGTTGGCGAACGCCACGCGCAACGTGTGTTTTTCCAGCACCAGCACCACCGTCGGGAATGCCTCGAAGCCCGGCAGCAAACCGGATTCGGCCAGCGCCAGATCGTTCGTGAGCGGCTCGGGCTGGCCACTTTTGCTGTGTTCCAGATTTTTTAGCGCCGCCTTGCGCGTCGGAAGATCCATGGCTTCATTGCTCCCTATCGCGTCCTGCCAGGTATCGCAGGCCAACATCGGCAGGCCAACATCGGCAGGCCAACATCGCAGGCCAACGAAAAAGGGACGGCACCGCCGTCCCTCCTTGCTGTTACGCCATTCATGTCATCTGCCACGGCAGGACAGACACTGCGCTGCCCGCCCTGCGAGAAATAACACCGGCATTGGCATCGACATCGACATCGACATCGACCTTGCCGCTTACAGCGAGTAGTACATCTCGAACTCGATCGGATGCGTCGTCATGCGGAAGCGTTGCAATTCGCCGCCCTTGAGCTCCAGATACGCGTCCAGCATCGAATCGGTGAATACCCCGCCACGTGTGAGGAATTCACGGTCCTTATCGAGCGCGTCGAGCGCCTGGTCGAGCCCAGCGCAAACCGTCGGAATGCGTGCGTCTTCTTCAGGCGGCAGGTCGTACAGGTTTTTGTCGGCGGCTTCGCCCGGGTGGATCCTGTTTTGCACGCCGTCGAGGCCCGCCATCATCAGCGCGGAGAAACACAGGTACGGGTTGGCCATCGGGTCCGGGAAGCGGGTTTCGATGCGGCGACCCTTCGGGTTCGAGACATGCGGAATGCGGATCGAGGCCGAGCGGTTACGCGCCGAATACGCCAGCTTGACCGGCGCTTCGAAGTGCGGCACCAGACGCTTGTACGAGTTCGTCGTCGGGTTCGTGATCGCGTTCAGGGCATGGGCGTGCTTGATGATGCCGCCGATGTAAAACAGCGCGAATTCCGACAGGCCTGCATAGCCGTTGCCCGCGAACAGGTTCTGGCCATCCTTCCAGATCGACTGGTGCACGTGCATGCCCGAACCGTTGTCACCCACGATGGGCTTGGGCATGAACGTCGCGGTTTTGCCATAGGTATGGGCAACGTTATGGATGATGTATTTCATTTGCTGGGTCCAGTCGGCGCGCTGTACCAGCGTCGAAAAGCGCGTGCCGATCTCGTTCTGGCCCTGGCCTGCGACTTCATGGTGATGCACTTCGACGGGAATGCCGATCTGTTCGAGCAGCAGGCACATCTCCGAGCGGATGTCCTGAAACGCATCGACGGGCGCGACCGGAAAATAACCGCCCTTGGCGCCGGGACGGTGGCCCGTATTGCCGCCTTCGAATTCCTTGCCCGACGACCACGGCGCTTCTTCCGAACCGATCTTGACAAAGCAGCCGGACATATCCGTATTCCACTGCACCGAATCGAAAATAAAGAATTCAGGTTCAGGACCAAAGAAGGCCGTGTCACCCAGGCCCGTGCTTTTCAGATAGGCCTCGGCGCGCTTGGCCAGCGAGCGCGGATCGCGCTCATACCCTTTGCCATCGGCGGGTTCGACCACATCGCACGTCAGCACGAGTGTCGCTTCTTCGTAAAACGGGTCGAGAAAAGCCGTATCCGGGTCCGGCACCAGCAGCATGTCCGAAGCTTCGATGCCCTTCCAGCCGGCAATCGAGGAGCCGTCGAAGGCATGGCCGCTTTCGAACTTGTCGTCGTCGAAGGCCGATACCGGCACCGAAACGTGCTGTTCTTTACCGCGTGTATCGGTGAAACGGAAGTCGACAAATTTGACGTCTTCGTCCTTGACGAGCTGCATGACGTCAGCCACGGATTTACTCATAACCTTTTCTCCTGATTAACGAATTCGGAATTCGGCGGATGGGCCGCCGCTTCAAGCGGGCTTAAAGCACCGGAGCACCCTGGCAGCGAGGCCTGGCAACATGCGGTGAACCGGTCACGTGGAACTATTAAGCATCATCCGTGCCATGCAGCTCGATCCGAGCGCCACATGGCAGGCATGACGCGCGCTTGCACCAGCATCGTGCAAACCAGAAGATGCCGTTGATCCCGCTCATGGTTTTGGTGCGCGGGGAGCATTTTGCACCGATATGGCACATCTGACGCGCTCAACATGCTGGCCATGCCAAAATTCTTCGTCGCGGGCAGCGCGCTAGAATGCCGTTTTGCCGTTACAGGAGGCAAGCGCCATGAGTACGCTCGAACAGCTCTATGCAGAGGCCGGCAAGCGCCGCGCCAGCAACCAGTTGCCCTATGCGGGGGCGCTCTCGCCGGCTGAGGCTTTCGAGCTCTTGCAGCTCGATCCCGAGGCGCGGCTGGTCGATGTGCGCACCCGCGCCGAACTGGACTGGGTGGGACGTCCGGTTGTTGGCGACGGGCAATATCTTCATCTCGAATGGATCCGCTACCCCGGTGGCGCACCCAATGAGGCATTCATCGGACAATTATGCGAGGCGCTCACGCCAGATACCCCGCTGCTGCTGCTGTGCCGCAGCGCGGCGCGCTCGAAGCTGGCGGCGGTGGCGGCCAGCCAGGCGGGATTCAGCCGGGCGTTTGATTTGCTCGAAGGGTTCGAAGGCGACAAGGATAGCCAGGGGCATCGCAAGACCGTTTCGGGATGGTGCTTTCGCGGCTTGCCCTGGATTGGCGCCTGAAACAGGCAAGGCGCGACGGATCAGGCCAGCGCGCCAGAGCGCCTTGAGTTAGGGCTCTAGGGCTCGACAATATCGCCGCCTAGCAGATACACCCCCTCGCGCAGCTTGACGAACGCCGCTGCCACGGCCTCCGGCTCGCCCTTGACGCCGAGGTCGATATGCCGCCGGGCGTAAATCCCGCCACGCTCTGCATCGCCCACGCTGGGCAGGCTGAAAACCCGCACGCCAGCGAAATCGCGCTCGATTTGTTCCATCAGCGGCGTGAGCGTCGATTCGGGCAATTCGAACACCAGCAATGATTTCTCCGTGTGCGGCGTGGCGTGATGCAGATGCGCGTAACGCGTATCCAGCACCCACTCGATCATCGGCCAGGCCATCACGGGAAACCCCGGCACGAAATGATGATCGGCCAGCGAAAAGCCAGGAATCCGGTTATAGCCGTTCGGAATAATCGACGCGCCACGCGGAAACGTGCCCATGTTGAGCCGGTGCAGGCTTTCAGGCGAAGCGAAATCGATGGGCGTGGCGGCATCTGCCGGATGCATGTCGACGATCCGCTGACGGATCAGCTCCGCCGCTTCCGGATGCAATTCAAGCGGCACACCCAGCGCCGCCGCCGCGCATTGCCGCGTGTGATCGTCCGGCGTCGCGCCGATGCCGCCGGTTGAAAACACGATATCGCCCGAAGCCAGCGTGCGTTGCAGCGTCGCCGTGATACGGGCGGGATCGTCGCCGATATATTCCGCCCAGGCCAGCGACAGCCCTCTGGCCTGTAACAGTTCGATGATTTTCGGCAGATGCTTGTCACGGCGCCTGCCCGACAGGATTTCGTCGCCGATGATGATGGCCCCGACTGCCATGGCTACCTCGCAAAATGCAAATTCAGAAATGACGTTCCGGCAAACGCCTGAACTGGGGCTCCTGCCCCGCCTCAGCACGCATACGCGCTAATGCACTCAGACAGTAATCGCCAAACCAGAGCGCCGAGAACACGAGAATCAACGCATAAACCCACATCATCGCCACCGTGATGAACGGAAACAGCGCGATCAGCCAGATCGACGACACCCAGAGCAGCGACGGCAGCGTCCCCAACAGCCCGCTGACGATGCCGATCAGCAGCAACGGCCAGCGATAGCGCCGCACCAGCGCACGGCGCTCCTCCTGGCTGGCATGCAGGGCCAGCGCGTCATACGTCATCACGCGATAGGTCAGCCAGCCCCACAACAGCGGTGGAATCACCGCGAAAAAGGGTGGCACGAGCCATAACGGCAGCGTGATCGCAAGCAGCACGGCACAGACCAGCGTGGTCCAGAGCGCATGGGCAAGACCGCCGTACCAGGTGCCCCCGTGCCGCATCTCGAGCCCGGCAAAACGGCGTACCGCCAGATAGCGGACCACGCCCGGCATCGACAGCGTGGCGATCAGCAGTAGCACCGTGAGAACAATCAGCGGGATCGCCAGGATCATCACGAGAAACGGCGCGATCACCGAATGCAACGAGGCAAACCCAAACCAGTCGAGCAGGCCGTACAGATTGCCTGTCAACGCGCCGCCGTCGAGCCAGAAACGCACCGCGCCGGCAAGCCGCTGCCATGACAGCCAGAACACCCCACCCCACAGGATCGCGGCCACGACAAACGGCAAAAACGTGAGCCACAGCATGCGCGGATGAAATACAGCCAGAAGCGCACGCCCAAACGAGCGCAATAGATCGTTCATGCGAGCGGAGAGCCGAAAAAAGAAGGGGGACAGAGACAGGGACAGAGGCGGGAACAGGACAAGCGGGCGGAAGAAACAGCAGAAAACGCGGCAAAAACCGTCAAGCGAACAGTCAAACGCACAGTCAAACGAACCGTCAAACGCAAGGATGCCGTCAGACAGTCATCATCAGGCGCGCCGCCCGGCAAGCCGGAGCGGCGCGTGAGAACCCCGGCGTGATCAGACGGCAGACGCATCGTTGTCCACGCGGCGGCGCCTGAACGCCAGCCGCTCGCCGATGCGCTTGAACGCCAGCCCGTGCTGGGCCCAGAAGCCCTCGCCATAATGCCGGCCTTCGAGCTGATCGGAGATGCCGGTCGGTTCAAGCTCGCGGCTAAAGGATGCGCTGCGAAACAGCATGTCCCACCACGGGAACAGCACGCCAAAATTGCAACCGTATTTCAGGCCCTCATGGCCATAACCGATGGCATGGTGACGCCGGTGAAACGTCGGGCTGACCAGCAAGCGCTCGCCCAGCCAGCCGTAATACAGCCGGATATTGGCGTGCTGCACGCTTTGCGCGAGATTGGTGATGGCGGTCAGCACGACAAACTGCCCTGGTGAGACGCCAATCACGAGCGCAATCGCGGCAAAAAACGACGCTTGCAGCAAAGTGTCGAGTATGTGATTGCGGTCATCGGACCAGAGCGACATCTGGCGCTGGCTATGATGCACGGCGTGCAGCTCCCACCAGACGCCAATCCGGTGCTGCCAGCGGTGATACCAGTAACCGGCGAAATCCAGCACCAGCAGATACATCACGAAGGTGACCAGCGGCTGGGTGGTCACACCGGGCCAGAGATTATCGAACTCGATGTTGGCGATGCCGTGCAGGCGCAGCCAGCCTTGCAGTTCGTCAAACCAGGGCTGAAGCGCGAAGAAGAAAAACAGGTTCAGAATGCCGAGCTTGGCAATCCATGTGTAGATCACGTCCACCCGCACCGCTTTGCGGTTGTCCCACTGTTCAACCGGACGCAATGCTTCCAGCGGCCGCAGCAGCGCATACATCACCAGCACTTCGAGCACGCCGACCAGGACCCAGTACAGGCTGTCGTAAGTGTCTTCGTCGTAGACCATCAGGTCGAAGTGGAACAGCAACGGCTGCACCACTTCGATGTATAGCCACGTCTGCACCGTCGAAATAAAACCGTCTATCGAAGAAAAAATCAGGTGAAACATAATGCGTGCCGCCTCCGCTTCAGCATATCGGGCCGTCAGGCGCCATTCGGCGCAGTCACCGGCGCACGATCGAAAAAGTAAATGCCGTGTGGCGAGCGCCCCACCGCAATGGTCTGAATCAGCTTGCGGGTAGTCAAATCAATAATGCCGACCCGTTTGGCAAAGCGGAACGTCACCCACAAATAGCGTTTGTCGGCGGTCAGTTCCATATCGTCGGGGCCTGGCAGCAAGCCGGTGATATTGCCGACATTGGTCAGCGTGTCTTCGTCGATGATGCTGATGGTGCTGGCGACGCGATTACTGACGGCCACATGGCGGCCATCGGCCAGCGAGCGGAAATTGTGCGCGCCCTTGCCCGTGGGGATGGTTTTGATGATTTTCTGGTTACGCCAATCCACCACCGCGACGTAATCCGCCCCCGTCATGCCGACCAGCAGATACTTTTCGCCCGGCGTCATCCAGAGCCCGGCGGGCGCCTTGCCCAGCTTCATCTTCCATTTCACTTTTTGCGTGGGCAGATCCACTGCGGCGAGCTCGCCGGAAACCTGCAGCGTGACAAAAACCGTCTTGCTATCGCTCGTGAATGCCAGATGGCTGGGCATCGTGGCCAGCGGCAGGCGTGCGGCGAGCGTCGGGTTATGGCCGTCGTAGTGATAAATATCGATACGGTCGAGGCGCAAGCCCGCGGTCACGAGCCATTTGCGATCGGGCGAGAAGCCCAGTTGATAAGGATCTTCGATGTTTTCGAGCCAGCGCTGCACTTTGCCCGTTTTAGGATCGACGAACATCAGGTTGTCCGACACCGAGTTAGCGACGATCAGCGACGTGTTGTCGGGCGTCACCATCAAGTGATGCGGCTCCTTGCCGGTGGGCACCGTGCCGACGACTTCGCGCCTGGCCTGGTCGATCAGGCTGAGCGTGGCCTCACCGGAATTGAGCACAATCACGTTGTCCGCGTGAGCAAGCGGCGCCCCAAAACCCGCCGCGGCGCTCAATACCGCACTCGCCGCGAACGTGCGAGCAAAAGTTGAGAAAAAAGAAATACGCATAAAAACCTATATCGGAAAACGATCGTTATTGTAGAACGTTTGCCTTGCTGGACGGTTGACGCCAGTCTGGTTTCGGCTTCACACGAACGGGCGGCCCAGCGCCAAAAGCGGCAAAACCCGGCGTGAGGTCAGCGTTGCATGGATTCCCACACTTTCTGCAAGCGCTTCACTGAAACCGGCATCGGCGTGCGCAGTTCCTGGGCAAACAGCGAAATCCGCAATTCCTCCAGCAACCAGCGAAACTCCACCAGACGTGCATCCGGCACCCCACCGCGCAGTGCCAAGGCGCGCTGATAGTGCTGCCACAGCGGCTGGAACTCGGCCAACTGGCGCGCATCGCGCGCCGGATCGGCTTTCAGCTTGTCGATACGCAGCGCAATCCCCTTCAGATAACGCGGGAAATGCGTGAGTTGCAGATACGGCGTATCAATCACGAAGCGCTTGCCGATCAGCGCATCCAGCTGGTTTTGCATGTCCGCGTGGGCGCTTGCGTAGGGTTTGGCCTGCATCAGCTTTTTACCCGCCGTCGCGTATTCAGTGAGAATCTGCCCCGCCAGCCGGGCGATTTCCTGGGCCAGCAAGGTCAGACGGCTGCGTCCTTCGTCGCGGCGCTGGTGAAAGCTGGCGTCATCGTCAGGCAACGGCGTTTGTAGGCAGGCCCGGTCCAGCGCCGTATCGACCAGCTGCTCGCGCAGCGCCTCTTGCGTGCCGCGCGGCATGAACTGCAGCGCCATCTCGCGCAATCCGGGCAAGTTCTTTTCCAGATAGCGGATCGGCTCTTTCAGTTGCAACGCGAACAGCCGCCGCAACCCTGCACGATGAATCCGGGCCGCTTCATCCGGCGAATCGAACACCTCGACATCGCAATGCGTGCCCCGGTCCACCAGCGCCGGATAGCCAAAGAGCGTTTGTCCGCCCCGGCGAAT
The DNA here is from genome assembly GCF_009455685.1 of Paraburkholderia hayleyella. Lineage (NCBI taxonomy): Bacteria > Pseudomonadati > Pseudomonadota > Betaproteobacteria > Burkholderiales > Burkholderiaceae > Paraburkholderia > Paraburkholderia hayleyella. Next base: position 2,452,393 of record NZ_QPES01000001.1, read on the forward strand.
TTCGAGGAGCTCCGGCAACTTGCCGAAATTCCATGTCGTGAGATTTTCGTACAGCGCGGTGGAGGATGCCGCCGCTGCCGCCTGAGTTGCACCGGCGGCACCTGGCGCCGTGGCGAACGCTTTAGACGGGTGCCGCTTGCGCCCCGCCGCCTCCGCATCCGCCGCCTCCGGCACCCCCGCTGACGCCGAGCCCAGCGCGAGCGTGGCGCTGGCCAGCGCCACACCTGCCGCACCGCTCGCTATTTTCTGGAAATGCTGCTGCGCCTGGCCGCCCAGCTCAGCGCGCAATTGCGCCAGGTTGCGGCCCATCGCCAGTTGCCGGCCATGCTCGTCTTGCACCTTGAAATTCATGAAAAGATGCGCAGGCAGCGTCTCCAGCTTGAAATCGGTCACTTTCAGCACGACCTGGGTTTGCTCGCGCACATCGGCGATCAAGGTCTCGATCAGGCCGCCCGCGCCAAAACGCGCGCCGCTCATCCGTTGTGCAAAGCCCGTTGCATAGTCGGGCAAGGGCACGCAATGGCGCCGCAGTTTTTGCGGCAGCGATTTCAGCAGCAATTGCGCCTTTTCCTTCAGCATGCCGGTCACGAGCCATTCGCAACGCCGCGTATTGACCTGGTTGAGCGCAAAGAGCGGCACCGCCAGCGTAACGCCATCGCGCGGCGTGCCGGGCTCGAAGTGATAGGTCAGCGCCATCTCGACGCCCGCCATCGTCATGCGCTTCGGAAAGAGATCGGTGGTCACGCCCGCGGCTTCATGCCGCATCAGATCGTCGCGCGACAGGTACAGCAACCGCGTTTGCCCCTCCGGCTGGCCGCTTTTGCCCGCTTCGTCCCGGTACCAGCGCTCGAACGACGCGCCGGTGTAAATCCCCGGCGCAATCGCCTGATCGTAGAAGGCAAAAATCAGCTCGTCATCCACCAGCACATCCTGGCGCCGCGATTTGTGCTCAAGCTGTTCGATGTCGGCCAGCAATTTGCGGTTATGGGCGAAAAACGGCAGTTTTGTCTCGAATTCGCCCTCCACGAGTGCGCCGCGGATGAACAGCTCGCGCGCCCGCGCGGGGTCCTGGCGGCCAAAACTCACGCGCCGCCGGTGATAAACCGGCAGGCCGTAAAGCACCGCCCGCTCATAAGCGCTGACCTGTGCGGCACGCTTTTCCCAGTGCGGTTCAGACAGCGATTTTTTCAGCAGATGCGCGCCGACGCGCTCGATCCATTCCGGCTCGATTTTGGCGAGGCCGCGCGCGTACAGTCGGCTGGTTTCGACCAGTTCCGCCGCCATCACCCAGCGCCCCGCTTTTTTCACCAGCGTCGAGCCGGGCCAGAGATAAAACTTGATGCCGCGTGCACCCAGGTAATAGGGCTCGTCATCGGCTTTCAGGCCGATGTTGCCCAGCAGGCCTGTGAGCAAAGACAGATGAATCTGTTCGAAGGTCGCTTCGGCCTCGTTCAGCCGCCAGCCGTGCTCGCGCACCACGGTCAGCAATTGCGCGTGCACATCGCGCCATTCGCGCAGGCGCAACTGGGACAGAAACTGCGCGCGGCATGCCTCACCCAGTTGCCGGTTCGATTTTTTGTGGGCGATGGCCTCTTCGAACCATGTCCAGATCTTCAGCCATGGCAAAAACTCCGAGCGCTCGTCGGCGAAACGGCGATGCGCCTGGTCTGCCTGCTCTTGGGCTTCGCTCGGCCGGTCGCGCGGATCTTGCACCGAGAGCGCGCTCGCAATGATCAGCACCTCGCGTAACGCGTGCTGCTCACGCGCCGCCAGAATCATCCGGCCCACCCGGGGATCGAGCGGCAAGCGCGCCAGCTCACGCCCAAGCGGCGTCAACGCATTGCTGTCATCGACCGCGCCCAGCTCGTTGAGCAACTGGTAGCCATCCGCGATGGCGCGGCCGGGGGGCGGCTCGATAAAGGGAAAGGTTTCGATTGCGCTCAAATGCAACGATTTCATCCGCAAAATCACCGCCGCCAGCGACGAGCGCATGATTTCCGGATCGGCGAAGCGCGCGCGCGCCTGAAAGTCGCTCTCTTCGTACAGGCGAATGCACACGCCATCCGCGACCCGGCCGCAGCGGCCCGCGCGCTGGTTCGCCGCCGCCTGGGCAATCGGCTCGACCTGCAACTGTTCGACCTTGTTGCGATACGAATAGCGCTTGACGCGCGCCAGCCCGGTATCCACCACATAGCGGATACCGGGCACGGTCAGCGAGGTTTCAGCCACGTTGGTGGCCAGCACGATGCGGCGAGCGTTGGAGGCACGGAACACGCGCTCCTGCTCCGCCGCCGACAGACGCGCGAACAGCGGCAGGATTTCGGTATGCGGCGGATGGTGCTTGCGCAAGGCTTCGGCCGCATCGCGGATTTCGCGCTCGCCGGGCAAGAACACCAGCACGTCGCCAGGCCCCACGCGGCAGAGTTCGTCGACAGCGTCGACGATCGCGTCCATCAGGTCGCGGTCCTTGCCTGAAGCGGCCCGCTGTGGCCGGGCCCGCTCGCGCGCGGCCGTGGCGCTGCCTTCCGCAGCTTTCACGGCGGGACTGTCTTCGACCACCGGGCGGTAGCGGATTTCCACGGGATACAGCCGTCCGCTCACCTCGATCACCGGCGCGGGCGTGCCGCCCTGGCTGAAATGGCGGGCAAAGCGCTCGGCGTCGATCGTCGCCGACGTCACGATCAGCTTCAGATCAGGGCGTTTGGGCAAAATTTCGCGCAGATAGCCCAGCAGAAAATCGATGTTGAGACTGCGCTCATGAGCCTCGTCGATGATCAGCGTGTCATAGGCACGCAGCAGCGGATCGGTCTGGGTTTCGGCCAGCAGGATGCCATCCGTCATCAGCTTCACCGAAGCCCCCGGCGCCAGGTTATCGGTAAACCGCACCTTGTAGCCGACCACCTCGCCAAACGGCGTGCCCAGTTCTTCGGCGATACGCCGCCCGGTCGCTGACGCCGCGATCCGGCGCGGCTGGGTGTGGCCGATCAGGCCGGTGCCTCCGGCACCCAGCCCGCGTCCAAGCGCGAGGCAGATTTTCGGCAATTGCGTCGTTTTGCCTGAACCGGTTTCACCGCACACGATGACCACCTGATGCTGCGTGATCGCCCGGGCGATCTCATCGCGGCGGCCCGAGACGGGCAGCGCTTCAGGAAAGGTGACCGGTGGCACCGGGTTGGGCGTGACCTGACGCGCCGCCGCTCGCGCGCCGCGCGGCGCGCGGGTGTTGCTTGCGGGTGGCGTCTGGCGGGATTTGACGGGGGCCTGGGGAGAGGAAGCCGCAGAAGCGGCGACGGAAGCGGAAGGGGCAGACGCGCGGCGGACGGGCTTGCGCTGTCGGGCCTCGGACGGCAAATCAGGGCGCGCCGGAGCGGGGCTTTTGGGTACATTCGACATGGGCCGCATTATAATCCGGGCCATGAATTCCCCAACCGACATCCCTCCCCCCTCCGCCAGCGCGCCAGCCGCGCCTGGCGTGGCGGAAACCGGCCTGCCACACGCCCAGTTCGTTGACTGGATGCGTTCGGTTGCACCGTACATCCATGCCTTTCGCAACAAGACATTCGTCGTCGGTTTTGGCGGCGAAGTCGTGCATCAGGGCCTGCTCAACGCGCTCGTGTCCGACATCGCGCTATTGCAGGCCATGGGCATCCAGATCGTGCTGGTTCACGGCTCGCGGCCCCAGGTCGAAGAACAGATGAGCCTGCATGGCGTCGAATCCGAGTTTTCTCATGGCATGCGCATCACGGATGCCCGCGCGCTCGAATCCGCCAAGGAGGCCGCAGGCGAAGTCCGTCTCGACATCGAAGCCGCCATCAGCCAGGGCTTGCCCAATACGCCGATGGCGCATGCGCACATCAGCGTGGTGTCGGGCAACTTCGTCACGGCGCGGCCGGTCGGCATTCTGGATGGCGTCGACTTCGCCCATACGGGCCTTGTCCGCAAGATCGATGCGGATTCGATCCGTCATTCGCTAGCCAGCCGCAAGCTGGTGCTGCTTTCGCCCCTCGGCTTCTCGCCCACCGGCGAAGCCTTCAACCTGGCCATGGAAGACGTCGCCTCGGCCGCCGCCATCGCGCTGCGCGCCGACAAGATCGTGTTTCTGACCGAAACCCCCGGGCTCATGGACGAAGCGGGTGAGCTCGTCCGCGAACTCTCGCTCGACGACGCCTACCGGCTGCACGAAAGCGGCGAGGTGCAAGGCGATGCAGGCTTTTATCTGAAGCATTCGATTCGTGCCTGCCGCGGCGGCGTGGCACGGGCGCATATCGTGCCTTACGCGCTGGATGGCAGCCTGTTGCTCGAGCTGTTTTTGCACGACGGCGTGGGCACGATGATTTCCTATGAAAACCTCGAAAGCCTGCGCGAAGCCACGCCTGACGACGTCGGCGGCATCCTGACACTGATCGAGCCGCTCGAAACCGATGGCACGCTGGTACGGCGCGGGCGTCACCAGATCGAGCGCGACATCGATCATTTCTCGGTCATCGAGCACGATGGCGTGCTGTTCGGCTGCGCGGCGCTCTATCCCTATCCGCAAGAGCGCATCGGCGAAATGGCATGCCTCACGGTCGCCCCCGAAGCCCAGGGCTCCGGCGATGGCGAGCGGCTGCTCAAGCGCATCGAACAGCGTGCCCGCGCTCGTGGCCTGACACGCATTTTCGTGCTGACCACACGCACCGAGCACTGGTTTTTGAAGCGCGGCTTCGTCAAGGTGACGGTCGACGACCTTCCTGAAGACCGGCGCCGGCTCTATAACTGGCAACGCAAATCGCTGGTTCTGATGAAGCATCTCTGAAGCGCATTTTTCAAGGTTGCGCCGGATTTCAAAGCGCCAGCCCCCACACTGATCACAAGAAACAGGAGAAGCACAACATGGCTCGTATGGTTCAATGCGCGAAACTTGGCAAGGAAGCGGAAGGCCTTGATTTCCCACCGCTGCCGGGCGAACTCGGTAAGCGCATTTACGAAAGCGTCTCGAAAGAAGCGTGGCAGGCGTGGCTGAAACAGCAAACGATGCTCATCAACGAAAACCGGCTCAATATGGCCGACGCCCGGGCACGCCAGTATCTGCTCAAGCAAACCGAAAAATTCTTCTTCGGTGAAGGCGCGGATCAGGCCACAGGCTTTGTGCCGCCACCGGGCTAAATGACGTACACCCAACTCGTCCCCCGCCAATCCGCGCCGCGTGCGCGGATTTTTTATGGTCTGGCCAGCCGGATGACGGACGCTTTTTTTGAAGCGTGAGCGGCGTTGCATTTCCTGAGCCAGGCAGCTTATCCGGTCATCATCAATTTTTGACAATTGCGCGTAAAGGCCTGTGGCAAAAGCATTTGCGCCCCGCTGGCTGGCGCGTTGGCGGGTTTTGGGTTTGCATAATCCTCTGTCATCGTGCTATCATGTTCGCTCTTCTAACAGTAACCCACTTCATTTTCAATTTTGAAACCCTAAAACGGGTATGTCCACCTCGCATCGGACACACGTTTTTCAGTTTCAATCTTTCGCGGCACACGGCCCGTCAAACTGATTTTTCAGTGACGCTTCCAGCCGCACCCGCCCGGCTCTTTGCCCCCGTGTCCCGGCCAGGTAAAGACGCCTCCCGGCAACCCTACCCTTCAAGTGCAGTTTCACGGCCAACTGGTACGCAACCGGCGCCGCATGGGACCTGCTTTTCCTCATGCTTGTGGGCCAGTGGCCGCGGCCCCCCCCCGGCGGCACCCCCTTTCCGCTCCCGGAAAACTGCACTTGCCCAGCAACTGCGTGCAATGCCTGACGCATTGTGTCGCCGTCATTGGAGTTTTCATGACCGCTTTCGGCAACGGCTTGTGGCGCCAGCACAAGCAAGACAACAACCTTTCTTCCAGCGACATCACCGTCGTCGATCACAGCCTGCTCAAACGCTCGGTGAGCGCGATGGCGCTGGGCAATGCGATGGAATGGTTCGATTTCGGCGTGTATAGCTACATTGCGGTGACGCTCGGCAAAGTGTTCTTTCCCGCCAGCAGCCCCTCGGCTCAACTGCTAGCCACCTTCGGCACCTTTGCTGCGGCGTTTGTCGTGCGTCCCATCGGCGGCATGGTTTTTGGCCCGCTGGGCGACCGGATCGGCCGCCAGCGCGTGCTCGCCATGACCATGATCATGATGGCACTGGGCACGTTCGCCATTGGCCTGATCCCGAGCTACACCTCGATCGGCATTCTCGCGCCGGTTTTGCTGCTCGTGGCGCGGCTCGTGCAAGGCTTTTCGACCGGTGGCGAATATGGCGGCGCGGCCACCTTCATCGCTGAATTCTCGACCGACCGGCGGCGGGGTTTCATGGGCAGCTTTCTTGAGTTCGGCACGCTGATTGGCTATGTGCTGGGCGCAGGCACCGTCACCCTGCTCACTGCGCTGCTCTCGCAGGAAGCCCTGCTGTCATGGGGCTGGCGTATACCGTTCCTGATCGCGGGCCCGCTAGGGCTGGTCGGGCTATATATCCGCATGAAGCTCGAAGAAACGCCCGCCTTCAAAAAACAGGCTGAGGCGCGCGAAGCCGAAGACAAGGCCCGGCCCCAGCCCTCGTTTATCCAGTTGCTCGTCCAGCAATGGAAACCGCTTCTCATCTGCATCGGCCTCGTGCTGATTTTCAATGTGACTGATTACATGGCGCTGTCGTATCTGCCCAGCTATCTGTCGGCCACGCTGCATTTCAACGAAACCCACGGCCTCTTTCTGGTGTTGCTGGTCATGCTGCTCATGATGCCCATGACCCTGCTGGCAGGACGGCTCTCGGATACGGTTGGACGCAAGCCCGTCATGCTCGTGGGCTGCATCGGTCTTTTTATCCTGTCGATCCCCGCACTCCTGCTGATCCGCACAGGCACGATGCTTCCGGTGTTCTGCGGCTTGCTGATCATCGGCGTGCTGCTCTCGTGCTTTACCGGTGTGATGCCTTCCGCGCTGCCCGCCCTGTTCCCGACGCGCATCCGTTACGGTGCGCTGGCGATTGGCTTCAATATTTCGGTATCGCTGTTCGGCGGCACGACCCCTCTCATCACGGCGTGGCTCGTGGATTTCAGCGGCAACCTGATGATGCCCGCGTATTACCTGATGGGCGCTTCGCTGATCGGGGCCGTGGCGGTGCTGGCCTTGACCGAAACCGCTCGCCAGCCCTTGCTGGGCTCGGCCCCCTCGGTCGCCACGCAGGCTGAAGCGCATGCCATTTTGCGCGAGGACGCGGCAAACCTCGAGGCCGATGAGGTGTGTTATGCCCCGGAGGCCGTGGCGCGGGCTTAACGCCCCATCAACCCCATCAACCCCATCAGCCATCAATCCAGCGCAGCGTCATGGCGCGCTGGGCCATGCGCCTGGGCCCACGCGCGATTAGCCTTCATCATTCATGAATCATGATTCAGCGCTCAGCACGCGCTCAATCCTCCGGTCCGGTATGAGCCACATCGCCGCGGTCAGCGTATAGAGCAGTGCCGAAACCCATGGCGCGACAAACGCCAGCGCAACGCCCGCGAGATAGAGACCGACCGACATCTTGCCTTTCACGTCCCGCCCCATGGCCCGGGCAAGGGTTGAGTCAGCGCCGTGATGGCGCATCAGGACGTGCGTCAGAATGAAATAGGCTATGGCAGCCATAAAAAGCACCATGCCATACATCGCACCAGGCCATGCCGACAAGGGGCTTTCCCCAATCCAGTGCGTCACCGCGGGCAACAGCGAGAGCCAGAAAAGCAAATGCAGGTTGGCCCATAAAATGGCGCCATTCACCTTCTGCACGGCATGGAACATAGGGTGATGGTTGCTCCAGTAAATGCCGACGTAGATGAAACTCAGCACATATGCGCAAAAAACCGGCAAAAGCGGGCGCAAGGCGGCCAGACTCGCGCCTTCCGGGACTCGCAACTCAAGCACCATGATCGTGATGATGATGGCGATTACGCCATCGCTAAACGCTTCGATACGTCCTTTGCCCATCGCTTAATCCCCTTCCCGCCATTTATGAGATAAGGCATATGGCAACGGATTATGGCGATCTGCACAAAACTTGTCGATTTAATGAGCCGTATTGCACATGGCACAGGCATTTCGGAAAGATGCGAAAAGGGTCTCGCGGGTCTGGTGAACCGCATTAGCGCAAACCCCAAGGGGCTCACGGCAGCGGTGGTGTGGGCATAGGCTGCGGATGAGGACGGGGTGGATGAGGCGGATGAGGTGGATAGGGTACGGGGCGGCCAACCGGGTACTCGATATAAGGCGCCACGATGAGCGGTGGAGTATTCGATGGTGCCAGTTCAGCCGGGGCCGCCATCGGTTGCGGCGCAACGATCGGGGCTCGCAATAAGGGCGCTGTTTGCAGCATCAACCCATTTTCCCCATCCTGGATGCCTTGCTGCGAGTCCAGCACCTTGGGCGGCCGCGCGCCGCCCTGCCCTGTCCCCGCCGCAGTGGCACTCGCAGTCACCCATGCCAAAAGCAACATAACGGGAAGCCGGGTTCGTATCGAACGAAGTATTCGCATAGCAGGCAACATAGGGAATCCGGTGACAAATCAGGCCAATGAATCCAATGAAACGAACGGCCTAAGAGCGCTTAAGCGCTTTACCTTAACGGTGTAAAAAAATTCAGGCTAGCGTGAAGCGCGCTCGATACAGGCAAAAAATCATAAAGCGTCGTTCAGATACGGCAAAGCCCCGATGTACGGGGCTTTGGATCCAGAGCTGCGGCTCAGGTGCTGCTCAGATGCCGCTCACACAGGCGAAAACGAATGCTTACAGCGAGTAGCCGTTCGTTTCGAGAGAGCGGATACGCTGTTCAAGCTGAACGATATCCGTTGATGACGCCAGATAGGCTTCGCGGCGGTTGCGCTCAGCACGTTCAAACCAGTTACTCAAGTTTTCAAGAAAATAAGCAAACATAATGTTCTCCAAGGATTCGACCTATCCCCGGCGGCTGAAAAATCAGGGATTACCCTAAAACGGGTTAACCCGGATTATAGACATCTAACGGAGTTTGGCTAGGGGGCATGCACTGTCAACAGGCATCAAGCCCCCTCCACGAGCATCAAAATGCAAATTCAACCCTTTGATTTTATTGATTATTAGTAAGATTCAAAAATATCCGGATATTTTTTGCACCCTGCTGGTGCACGCTTGTGGGCAAATCCCAACAATCGTCTGCGGCTCCGTTTATTCGCTGGACCGGGCGCCATGATGGGCGCCGCCTGGCAACCCGGCCCGATCCGCCAGGCCATCGATGATCGAACACTCCGCCCCCTCATCGCCATGACACTGTCGCGCCAGTTGCACCAGGTTATCGCGCATCACCGTCAGCTCGGCAATGCGCAGATCGAGGTCGGCAATTTGTTCAAGCGCGATCCGCTTGACCTCCGCACTGGACCTCGAACCATCCCGCCAAAGCATCAGCAACTGGCGAATATCGTCGACCAGAAACCCAAGCCGCCTCGCGCGCCGGATAAAACACAAGGCCTCCACTTCCGCTTTGCCATAAATCCGGTACCCCGACGACGTCCGTGCCTTTGCGGCAAGCAGGCCAACGCTTTCGTAATAGCGAATCATCTTCGCCGTGACGCCCGACAGGCGCGCCGCTTCTCCGATATTCATCAGCACTTTCTCCTATCAATCACCTTTTTTATTGATTTCCCTTTCCGCACGGTGCGCACGGTGCGCACGGCGCCTACGCCCTCGCCTATCCTGCTGCTCAGGTGCATGCAGGAAGGCATAATTCAACTCCCCCTCTTGATCTTTAACAGGAAAACACATGAACCTCGCATTCAAAGTGGAAGGCATGAGCTGCCAGCATTGCGTTGCGGCCGTCACGCGTGCCGTGCAGGCCCTGGACGCCACGGCACGCGTCGAGATCGATCTGGCTGCCGGACGGGTCGCCATCGAATCAGCCCAACCCGCTGCAACACTTCAGCACGCCATCGAGGAAGCCGGTTATACCGTCACGGCCGCACCGCGCAATCCATGATTCGAAAGACCACATCCCGCTTCAAGGTCGCCGTGATTGGCGCGTCGGGCCTGCTGGGACGCGCCGTGACGGCTGAACTGGGGCGACAGCGCAGCTGGCAAACCATTGCGACCTGCTTGCGCCGGGCCGCGCCCGGTCACATCACACTCGACATCCGCGATGCGGCAGCACTCACCCAGTTCGTCGAACACGAAGCCCCCGATGCCCTGGTCATTCTGGCCGCGGAACGCCGCCCCGACGTATGCGAGCACAACCCCGCACTCGCCTCGGCGCTCAACGTTGAAGCCGTGCGCACCCTCGCCACAGCCGCGCGGCGAACAGGCACCTGGGTGCTCTCTATTTCGACGGATTACGTCTTCGATGGCACGAACCCGCCGTATCGCTGCACGGACTTGCCCGCCCCTCTCAATGCCTACGGCCGCAGCAAGCTCCAGGGTGAACAGGCATTGACGGAAACCACGCCACTCGGATGCGTGCTCCGGCTCCCCCTGCTTTATGGGCCGATCGACGACTGGCAGGAATCCGCCGTCACCAGCCTCGTGCCTCCGCTGATAGCGGCCGCGGCAACCCGCGCGAGCGCGCAACCGCAAGCCGCCGCCATGGATGCATGGGCCATCCGGTATCCCACTTTTACGCCGGATGTCGCCGTCGTCATCCGGCAACTGCTCGAATGCCATGCCAACGGCACGCCGGTTTGCGGCATGACGCAATGGTCGGGCAATGAAGCGATGAGCAAATACGATATGGCCGTGCGGCTGGCCGATGCGTTACAGCTCGATGCACCGATTACCGCCGTGCCCATGCCGCTTGACGCGACACCCCGGCCACGCAATTGCCATCTTGATTCAAGCCGTCTGGAAAACCTGGAAATAGGATGCCGAACACCGTTCGACACGGCAATCCGGCAAGTACTCAGCGCGCATCTGGCCCAGCGTCCAGCGGGAATGACGCTTGACGCCACGGGCCAATAAAAAGCGTTGCACGGCTTCTGAAGTGTCCCTGGGAAGCCGCTTCATTCTCAATCGGGAGCCGCTTTCCGCGCCTCCGTATGTCCCGGCGCACGGCTCAACAAATGCGTGCGCTGATCCGCGTTGAGCGACAGGTAGCGCTCATACTGGCGCAGGATATCGGCGATGACTTCTTCCTGACGCAAATACTGGATGTCGTAGCCTTCCCGGCCATCCTCGAAGAAAGTCACCGGTTCATGGATATGCCCCTGGGCCTCCGGGTCAGCCGCATTGCGAACCAGAAACGCAGGCAACGTTTTGCGCACCGGACGCACCCCATAAACAAAATCACGCAAGCCATCGTGCGGCACGATCAAACGCATTGAGCCGTCGTTTTCATCCTGATGAATCACCGCGTCAGCGCCTGTCCCGCGCAATTCGGCCGCCACGTCCTGAAAGGCGGGCAACACCGTTTCGCGCAAGAATTGACGCACCTGGGGCTCGGTCGTCTGATGCACCATCTGCTCCAGACGCCGCCGCCAATGCCGTCCGCTCCAGAAATTCGTCGAAGGCGCGAGATCCTGCGAATAATGCGCCCGGTCGGCCCTCAAGCCTTGCCACAGCCCATAACACAGCGCCAGCATGATGAGGGCAACGGGCAACGCCGCCACCAGCGTCACCGCCTGCAAGGCTTTCAAGCCGCCCGCCGCCAGCAGGATCGTCGCCGTCGCGCCCAGCACCGCCGCCCAGAACAAGCGCTGCCAGAGCGGCGAGTTCACCGCCCCGCGCGATGCAATGGTGTCGATCACAAACGCCCCTGAATCCGCCGACGTCACAAAAAAGACCGCGATCAGTACGATGGCCAACCACGACAACAGCTTCGTCAGCGGGAAATATTCGAAGAAATGAAACAGCAGCGCATCGACGTTGGTCGCCGTTTGCGCCAGCCCTCCCAGTGCCACGTGCGTATCCAGCCAGATTGCGCTATTACCAAATGCCGTCATCCAGAGCAGATTGAACGCCGTCGGCACCAGCAACACACCCACGACAAACTGACGAATCGTGCGCCCCCGCGAAATACGCGCGATAAACATGCCGACAAACGGCGACCAGGAAATCCACCACGCCCAGTAGAGAATCGTCCAGTTGCCAAACCAGTTGGCCTCACGCGCTGGCTCATAGGCAAAGGTATGCAACGACAGGGCAACCGCGCTCGATAAATAGTTGCCGATGTTTTCGCTCAGTGCCTGAAACAAAAACACTGTAGGGCCCGTAACGATCACAAACGCCAGCAGCAAGAATGCGAGCGTGAGATTGATTTCACTCAGACGCCGCACGCCCCGGTCAAGCCCCGTAGCCGCCGAAAGACCCGCCAGCACCACAACAGCCAGCACCAGCGCCGTGCGGAACCAGTCAGAATCGGTATTCCAGCCCCCCACCTGATGCAGGCCCGCGCTCAACTGAAGCACGCCATAGCCCAGCGTCGTGGCAATCCCGGCGATGGTTGCGACAAGCGCAAAAGCATCGACGGTGTGACCCCAAACCCCATTGATCCGGTGCCGCAATAACGGGTAGAGCCCCGAACGCATGGTGAGCGGCAAGTTGTAGCGAAAGCCGAAATACGCTAGCACCAGCCCCATCACGCCATACACGGCCCATGCATGAAAACCCCAGTGGAAAAACGTCGTGAGCATCGCTTCACGGGCTGCCGCAGGCGTGCTGCCCGCAACGGTGGGCGGCTTCAGATAATGTTGCATCGGCTCGCCCACGCCGAAATACATCAGGCCAATACCCATGCCTGCCGCGAACAGCATCGCACTCCAGGAAATAAAGCTGAACTCGGGCTTGGCGTCATCCGGACCGAGACGAATATCACCGAAGCGGCTTGCCGCCACCACGATGAGAAAAACAAGGAAAACCGTAACGGCCAGGGAATAAAACCAGTCGAAATGATGGCTGACCCACCGTTGCCCCTGAGAGAAAAGATCATCGGCCTCCTGAGGCCAGACTGCGCACAACAGCAGCAAGACACCCACGGCTAGCAATGATGGGATGACGACGGGAGCGGACAGCGTCGTGACGATTCGGGTGAAACGGGATGGCGAAACGTTCTGTTCAGACACGGCAGGTTTCTCCTTTTATCTTTTGCCCTTTTCCGTGAAAGAGCAGCACAGGCAGCCGGCACTCGCTGTCCGCTTCAACGCCTGTTACTGGCCGCAGTCTGTAGTGGTCTGCAGCAGGTTGGCAAGGCGCGGCGCCTATCGCCCGCCGACACCGGCGCCGGGTATTGGCATGCATGCCGAATGCCGTAATTTAGCCGCTCCGCTCAAGAAGGCATACAAAAATTACGGCGATACTTAAATAGAGATAGGGAGGCTAGCGGATTGGCGTATGGGGACCGCAGAAAATAAAGCGTCGGGCATGCGCCGTGTCGCTCAGACAGCCAGCAACCAGCCGTATGTTTTATGTGTGCTTGTGATGGCTTTTTATGCTTGTGATGGCTTTTTATGATGGGATCCTCGATGCGTTTTTTGAACGTTTGGGGGCATCGTCGAGCCTCATCAATGGTTTTTTTGGGACGCCTTTTTCCATCCCGGACGCTTACAATGAACGGTCATAAAGACGGTGCCGTTCGCAGTTGTAGCTCCCTCTCTCACCCCGGAAGCTTACAATCCGGGGCTTCGTTTCTTCATGATGTTTCGCGTTATAGATTTCTCTCTCACCCCGGAAGCCTGCAATGGCGCGGCATCACTAAATGATGGCTTCCCGGTTGTAGCTCCCTCTCTCACCTCGGAAGCCTACAATCCTGCGATTTCGCAGACGGCAACGACGGCAGTTGTAGCTCCCTCTCTCACCCCGGAAGCCTACAATGCACTGCGCAATACGATGCGCCTGTTTCAAGTTGTAGCTCCCTCTCTCACCCCGGAAGCCTACAATCATATCGAGTCAGGCCCGCATCGTCACAAAGTTGTAGCTCCCTCTCTCACCCCGGAAGCCTACAATTTGACCAGCAGAGGGGCGTTGTCGACTACCGTTGTAGCTCCCTCTCTCACCCCGGAAGCCTACAATGATGAGACACGCGCATTCGCCGGAATATGTGTTGTAGCTCCCTCTCTCACCCCGGAAGCCTACAATAAGACCTTGATGGCCTGCATGGCTTTATCGGTTGTAGCTCCCTCTCTCACCCCGGAAGCCTACAATCAAAAGTTCAAGCTTACGTCGAAGAAGAGTGTTGTAGCTCCCTCTCTCACCCCGGAAGCCTACAATCAAAAGTTCAAGCTTACGTCGAAGAAGAGTGTTGTAGCTCCCTCTCTCACCCCGGAAGCCTACAATATCCCCGCCGGAATCCCCTGCCAGCATAGCTTTGCAAGGAATTCCGACGCTTTTTTTCCTTCAAAAAAGCAGCATCTGGTTGGCATTGACCTTCTTTTCCTGAAAACTTTGCAACCCGACCAGCAACTTCATATTGGCAAACTGCTTCTCGCTAACCTGAAGACAGCGTATCGAGCCCTCTTTTGGAAGATTGTTGGCGAGACGTTTCATGTGCTTTTCCGCATCATCGAAACCATTCACCATTCGCCCGTAAACCGACCACTGGATCATGTCGTAACCGTCCTGAATCAGAAACCGACGGAAAATAGTATATGTCCGACGTTTTTCCCGAGTCGTAACTGGCAAGTCAAAGAAAACAAGTAGACGCATATATCGACGAGTAATTTGGCTCATGATCACAAATCGTCATGAACTGAAACATCAAACAGCGGCAAAACCAGGCTTTCAATCCGGGTACCATTCAATACGATACCCGAAAGACTTGACACCGTTGCATCCACTGCAGCCATTAATGTGCAGCGCCCTTCTTCTGCACGATGACTTGAAATCCTGATATCCTGGTGCAGTACCTTAACAAGCCTGGCTTTGTCAGCTGGCGCCAGTTCGCGTTCAGGCTCATCCGGATAATGGTGCAACACAACAGCATCTACAAAAGGCCGGTACGGTTCAATCAAGTCATCCGCGAGATTAAAAGCGTTCTGTTCGTTATGGTGAAAAATTCCGAATGCCGGTAAAAATCCATAACTCGTCAGCGATCTGGCAATTGCAGCGCGAATCACTGCATAACCATAATTTAATGCCGCATTATAAAAACAACTTTGTCCTCGATTAAAATTAGCATGAAAAATATGTCGAAAATAAACTTGTGCAGCTTGCGCTTCATGGTTATCCGGATCACCCGAACGTAACGTCCTGGCCAATTTAAACAAGCGCTGTCCAGATTCATCTCGCCCCACAATCTTTAGTATGGCTGCCTGATTCATAATTTTCATTTTCACAATATGTCGCCACAGACATTTCCGCGTCGGCAGGCCAATAGCCAATTGTGCGGTCATCACTTTTAATGCCCGGCTATGCGGCAAGTACGACAGCAGCACACCATTAGGCAAATGAGCCGCGTCGACGGTCAAGACAGCCACGCAGGCTTCGGCGCAAGCCGCAAGAAGTGGAGCAGTCAGACTGATCTGAGGATGATCCAGTATCAGAACATTAATGTCTTCGAGCATCACTCTCGCGCTTTGCCCTGCTTGCCGAATGCCAATGGCACCATTGTCCAGCGTCAGCGCGGCTGGATTAGCAATAACCACACTGCGCCAGCCCACCGTTTACCTCTGCCCTTTAGAGACACGCAATGGTTCACGTTTTTCCTGCCGCACACGATGCAGATTTCCCAGAAAATCCACATGACATTTCTCAATCGACAGTGCGGTTTTAATCCCATTACTTCTAAGCAGACCCTGTTTGGCCTGTAACTGATTACGATCATGCAACCAGATATTGATGGTGCCGGTTGCCCGGTCAAAACCGGCATAGTAGCCTTCACGTACCTCATCTTTAAGGCGAACCGTCACCCAGTCATTGGGATACAAACTAAATAAAAATTGATAACCATCGTCCATTACCACCCAATCATTCTCATTTTTTCCAGAAGTATAAGCTCGATTCGGCATTTCTTTTTTCACGATATCCGACACATAAAGTGGCACAGAATAAAACCGGCTATCTTTAGAAAAAATATCTACCCGAAGCATTGCACCATTATTTGCAATACCGCCACGCACCAGTACGCCACTTTTTTGTGTTGTGATTAATTTGACGCTACGGATAATCGGCGCATTCTCCGGATTAGCTGATGGCTTACATAAAGGCGGCTGTTTTTCATCAAATGCTTTTTTTCCATCTCCGCCAAATGCTTCAAGCCGCGCCCGAATTGTATTGATTAACCCTGTATCACGCCCATACCCAACGATATTTTCCAGATCCTTCATGCCCAGCTCTTTAAGCGGTGTCTTGATGGCCGAGACAAATCCTTCCCGTATCGAGCGAATCGTGTCCTGGTGGGCCGCACCCAAACCCCGTCGCGTCGGTGCGCGTGACACCCTTACCGGACGGATGGCTTCGCGCAACGCATCGTCGTAACCCGGTACGTCAATCAGTTGGCTAGCCGGATCGGGCGTCAGCCAGGCCTGTAATTCCTTGCGAAAATGCGGCCATGGCTCAGGAAAACGAGACTCAGGAATGACCGTGGTAAGTTTGCTCAGAATTTCCCCTGTTTCTGGATCGGTATATCGTTCAGTGACGCTCTCCAGTTCCCTTCTACGAGCATAGTTGGCCATCCGCTTGATCAAATTACGTCCCGTGGCAGCAATAACAGCCGCATCCATCGCATGATGCAAATCACCATTTTTCCGAATCTTGATTAATCCCCAGCGCGCTCGCAGCAGCGAGGTGAGCCTGCCCGATACCACCACGCAACGTTCTGAGCCTTTCACGTCGGGATGCCATTCCAGATAAGTCTCAACGAGCCGTTTAAATTCCCGGCAAATATAACGGGTATCGTTAAGATGGCGCGCCCGAAATTCTTCTGCTTGCTCCGCGCCAAAATGAATCCGTAACAGACTATTTCTCTTGCCCTGGCGCAATGCCTTGTTTCCTTCCACCCATGCTTTAAAGTACCGCCAGCGCTCACTATCATTTTCTCCATCAAGAAATTCATAAGGCGTGCGGTTCCCCTTGTTCTGGTTGCAGGCAATATGCACAACAACCTTATTATTCATTCCATCATCCAGGCTGCGCGAGTACGGCAATACGTGATCCACCTGCGCATAACCCACGCTAAACAGCTGATTAATATCCAGCGCTTTCTGACAATAGGGGCATTGATCCAGTTGCTCCCGAAAAAGCCGCCACTTTTCACGGTCTAGCGCTTTGGGCCTGAAACCAAAGCGTTCCTCAAAATCAGAAACCGATTTTTCTTTTTCCATCTGAAACTCTTTTTGCTCCCGCTCTATTTTTTTACGTTCATCATAAGATTTTGATAAATCCCTGGCCAATTCGATATGCACGGCGGCCGGAGGCCCATATTGACGCACAACCGCATTAACCAGCTTCCGTGCCTGATTCAGCGCGCGATACACTACTGGATTACGAATCAACCCCGAGTCAGGCGGTGGGAGCCATTTCGTTTTAATCGCATCCCTATTCAACTGGCTAGGGTGATAACCTGCCGCCGCAGCCGCCTCATCATAACGCTGACCTTGCTCCATAAAAGGAATGATTTTTTTTAATGCCTTTTGTGACAAATGGATAAACTGGTCAAATGATTCGACCAGCACCGCCTCGATAATTCCGGGCTCGATACCTTGTTCCATCATCCAGTCACGGCTCTCGGCATCATTCTTATAACAGGTCAATGCATAAGCCAGCGTATCGAGCCGGTCTGGATTAATAGAGTCCCGTTGCCACTCTTTATCCAGGCCAGCCTTCCTGTATGCACCACATAGTTCTTTAAAATATTTTGCTTCAAAAAAAACACTGTCTTCATGATTTTTTTCCGCTGCGTCAGGATTAACGCGATACGACACCATGTTAAACCGCTGTGTTCGCTTCAGATCCAGGACATTTCGTACCTGCTGGAAAGTTAATTTCGACAGGATAAATGGCAACTCAATGATTTTCCGTCGCTCATCATCTGTCAGGGGACGCGCATCTCCACCATTGATAATTTTCAGATTATTCAGCTTGCCCAACCAGACAAAACGCTCTGCACGATAGCTCGCTTTGGGGCTACGGAACTCGTCTTTTTCGAACGTACAACGGCCAACCATTTGCAATAGTTTCTCCCCCGATAATGTAGGACGCCGCGCCAACAGCAAAGTGCGCACTTCGTTCTGGAAATTCGCATCGGCATAACGCTGCCCCAGTTCACGCTGACACTCAAATAAAGTGTTTAATTCCGCTTCGATATCCGAGCGCGCAACGGTATGGCTATAACTCCCACCCTTATTGCGTTTCGCCTCCTTGAAATATTGATCATGTGCGATTAGCTCGCCTACCGTCCGGTAGTTTTGCGCCTTCAAAAGAGACTGAATATGCCCAACACCAGCAAGCATTTGTCCGGCTTTCTCGTCTATCCTGGCTTCAGATTTTCGATTGGACTGAAAGCCGCGATGTTTAACAAGATGGTAAAGAGCCGTTGCCCACTCTCCCGGCTCGAGTTTCCGTTCAAGACCCTCAGCCCGTAACGTCCACGGCGAAACCAGAGGATCGATAAATTCTTTCGGCACGATTGAATCAATGATTCCCCTCCGCCTCATCAAACGCGCCAGCCTGACCAGCCGATGGGCATGCCGCCGAAGCCTACGGCGGGTTAAACGAGATTCACGCCGAATGCTATTCAACGACTCTCCTGTTTTAGCCACCTCGGCCCGATCGAAAGTTCGAACATGCATCGCAATAATACGTTGGGCATCGGGCAGCAAAAGCGCAGCGCCCACTGAAGCCATGCCAATATCCAGGCCCAATGTATACGGTAGATTTTTTAATTGCACTGACGATCCTAATCATTTAGAGTGGCCCTCGTTGTAGTCTTCCGGGGTGAGAGCCGTTGCTACAATAAGGTTATCGCTTCATTGCGATGAACCGAACCCGGCCCGACAGGCTTGCCTGTCGGGCCTTTATTTTTTGTATTTCGATATTGCTTTTAAAATTGCGGATGTCTTTCAACACCTTATTTTCAAGATAAGAAGGCCATTGCCCGACTGTATCGAAATCAGAATTTCGTAACGTTCGTAGCGAGCGCGACATTTCATATCGCCATGAATACTGTCGCGCAAATGTTAAAAAAATAATCTCCATCCGAAACGATATCGGTGCACCCATCTCTGGCCTTTGCTTTTTCTTATTGACTTATTTACCTAGCCGAGAAAAATACACGTCGCCCCAGTCCTAAACCTATGGGATCAATCTTAAAATTGATCCACTCTAGAACATCAAGGTGTTTAACCCTTCCTCAATAAAATCTCAAAATTAAATCATTCTGTGACGATGTCCTTATCTAGCGGTCTGCATGGGCAATCCTAATTGCGAACGCTATCTCTTTTTGGTACACAGACACATGTCCAGGCCCTCTCCTTTCCGCCCACCGCCGCCCGTGGAGCCGCCAGCCGTTTCGGCCGAAATGGCGCTCGCTTACCAACGGTATTGGCGTTTTAACCTGCGTCTGATCGCGGGATTACTGACGTTAGGCGGCCTGGTCACGTTTGCGCTCCCATTTGCCGCACGCGAACTCAATGAAATCTCTTTCGCTGGATTCCGCTTGCCGTTTTACTTCGGTGCCCAAGGCGCGATCCTGATTTATCTGGCGCTCGTCGTGAGCTACATCGTGCTGATGCAACGCGCGGACCGAATCTTGCGGCAGCATGCAGACGCTCCGGCAAACGGCAAGCCCCAACCGTCTACCTCATGACGCTCACGCACCGGCTGATTCGTTCATACGCGTTCTACACGCTGGGCTTTCTGGCATTTATCTATGTGATGCTGCAAATCGAGCGCAGCACCGGGCCTGGCACGTGGATCGGCTATGTCTTTCTGTTTGTGCCCATCGCGGTTTATGCGGTCATCGGCCTGTTATCGCGCACCTCGGATCTGGTCGAATACTACGTCGCCGGGCGGCGTGTGCCAGCCGTCTTCAACGGCATGGCGACGGCCGCCGACTGGCTCTCAGTGGCCTCTTTCATTGGCCTCGCCGGGTCACTCTATGCAACCGGCTACGATGGCCTCGCCTATCTCATGGGCTGGACCAGCGGCTATTGTCTCGTGGCCTTGTTGCTCGCCCCGTATGTGCGCAAGCTGGCGCGCTATACCATCGCCGACTTTCTCGGCACACGGTTTTCAAGCAATCTGGTCCGTGGTCTCGCCGCACTCGCCACGATTCTGTGTTCGTTTGTCTATCTTGTCGCGCAAATTCAGGGCGTCGGCCTGATTGCCGCGCGTTTTATCGGCGTCGATTTCGCCATCGGTATTTTCTGCGGGCTGGCGGGCATTCTGGTTTGTTCGTTTCTCGGCGGCATGCGCGCGGTGACCTGGACGCAAGTGGCGCAATACATCATTCTGATTGCCGCCATCCTGATTCCCGTGGCAATGATTGCGCACAAGGATGGGCTCGGCTGGATACCGCATTTCAGCTACGGCAAGCTGATGACGCAAGTCGAAACGCGTGAGCACGAGGTGCTTGCTGCGCCAGAGGAACAGATCATCCGGGATCAGTACCGGCAACGGGCGGCACACATCCAGAGCCTGCTCGATACCTTGCCTGGCTCATTTGTGACCGAACGGCAGCGCATGGAGCAGGAGATCAAGACGTTGCGGCGACGTAACGGTCCGTTACGCGAGATCAACACGCTTGAGCGGGCGTTCGAAGCGTTTCCACTGAATGCGGCAAGCGCGCAGATCAGGTGGACGGAGCAGCGCGACACCCTGTTAGCCCGCGCAGCCGCGCCCCTGCCGATGCATGAACCGTTTCCCGCTGCGACACAAGAAGCACGCGAGCACCATCGCATCAATTTTCTTGCGTTGTTGCTGTGCCTCTCGCTTGGGACCGCGAGTCTGCCGCATATTCTGACGCGCTATAACACCACGACATCGGTGGCCTCTGCGCGCCGCTCGGTAGGCTGGACACTCTTTTTCATCGCCCTGTTCTATTTGACCGTGCCGTTGCTGGCTGTCCTGATCAAATACGAAATCCTGACTCACCTGGTAGGCCAACGTTTTAGCGAACTGCCGCAATGGGTCATGCAATGGCGCAAGGTCGAGCCTTATTTGCTGAGTATCAGCAATAGCAATCTCAATGGCATCGTGCATTGGGGCGAAATTCAGATACAACCCGACATGCTGGTACTAGCGGCACCCGAGATTGCCGGGCTGCCCTACGTCATGTCAGGCCTGATTGCAGCAGGAGCGCTCGCGGCCGCGCTTTCGACAGCGGATGGGTTATTGCTGACGATTGCCAATGCGCTCTCGCACGATATCTACTATTTCATGGTGGACCCGACGGCCTCGAGCCAGCGTCGGGTGAGTGTTTCGAAGCTTTTATTGCTAGGCGTGGCGCTTTTTGCGTCTTATGTGGCATCGCTCAATGCGGGAAATATCTTGTTTCTGGTGGGTGCCGCGTTTTCGCTGGCGGCATCGAGTCTTTTTCCGGTCCTGGTGCTGGGTGTGTTCTGGAAAAGAATCACACGGCGCGGCGCGGTGGCAGGCATGGTGGCTGGATTGCTGGTGTGCGTTTACTACATCGTCTCGACTTATCCGTTTTTCATCCAGCTCACGGGGTATCGCGGCGTGCACTGGTTCGGTATCGATCCGATCAGTTCGGGCGTGTTTGGTGTCCCTGCTGGTTTTTTGGGCGCGATTGCGGTGAGCTTGCTGGATACGCGTCCCGATGCCTATACCCGGGCACTGGTCGACTATATCCGGCATCCGTGAGATGGAGCGATGCTGGCAAGCCAAAGGAGAGGCGCGGAAAACCTGGCGAATGGGCGAGAGTTTGCTATACTCTGCGTCCTCGCGGAGAGATGGATGAGCGGTTTAAGTCGCACGCCTGGAAAGCGTGTATAGGTTAATACCTATCCGGGGTTCGAATCCCCGTCTCTCCGCCACAATGGAATATCAAAACCCCGTAAGTTCAAGAACTTACGGGGTTTTTGTTTTTTCTGGTCCATCTGGCCTGACGGGTATTTTCGTACCACTGGTTTCTAGAGATTCACAGCCCCAGTGGTTGAACTACGTTCGCTAGCCCGGCGAAATTCTGCCGGGCTTAGGTACTGCAAACTCGAATGCGGACGCACTTCGTTGTAATGTGTACGCCAGTCTTCGATCACGATCTTCGCTCCGATCCGGTTGCGAAACCATTCCATCGCCAAACATTCATCACGGAATTTTCCGTTGAAGCTTTCGTTGGTGCCGTTTTGCCAAGGCTTACCCGGATCAATCAGTGCCGTCTCAATCTGCTCTTGAACCGCCCATTTCAATAGCGCTGTGCTGACAAACTCTGGCCCATTGTCTGACCGGAGATAACGCGGTGCGCCATGCACGCTAATCAATCGACCAAGCACTTCGACGACTCAACTTGAGCGAATCGATCACGCCACATCAATCGCCAGTACATTGCCGCAGAAATATGCATCGGGAATAGATTAATGCGAAATTCTGTCACGGTTTGTTAATCGCTGCTTATCCCATATTAAATTCGTGGACCTTAATGGATTTAAATGGTCAGGTAACAGGTTTGACAGCTAATGCTGCATCGCTGATCTTTTCAGGGAGCGGGAAGTGGCAGAATTTGATCCATTACGTCAGGGTGTCGCGGGGCGCCAGATGTATTTTCTCGACGTGCCCGGCACCGCCAGCGCGGCGGCGCTCTCGGTCGTGTCGTTCAAGGCCACCGAAAAGATGGGCGCACCGTCCGAAGTGATTGTCGAGGTGACGCATCCCGAACAGCTTCCACGCACCGATTATCTGAACCTTGATGCGACGTTTAGCATCGTGTCCGAGGATGGCCAACCGCGAAAATTCAGCGGCTTCATAGAACGCTTTTCCACGATTCAGACCACGAGCGACTATGTAAAGTATCAAATTGTCCTGAAGTCGCATGTCGGTCGGCTCGCCGCAGTCACCCGAAACAGGATTTTCCAGCATGCTTCAACGCCCGGCATTCTCGCGGAAATCCTGCGCGGTCATGGAATGCGTGAGCATCAATTCAGTTTTCGTCTGCGCCGTCAGTACCCGACACACGCGTTCCGCATGCAGCACGGCATGAGCGATGCAGCCTATGCCCACATGCTCCAGGAGAAAGCGGGTATCTACAGCTATATCCAGGAGACGGAATACGGCGACCAGGTGGTCTACGGAGATGATCAGGATCATTACATTTACGATGAGCCGCAACGCATCGTGCCGTACCGCGAAGCGGCGGGACTTGAGGCGGACGGCGTCGAGGCCGTAACGGCGATCAGGACCCATACCGTGATCGTGCCGCAGTCGTTCGTGGTTGCGGATTACAACCCTGAAAAAGCGTGGGAGCGTCTGAAAGACGAAGTCAATGTGGCCCCAGGCGATTCCACCACCTATGGTCAGCCCTATATTTATGGCACTCACCACCTGGACCAGGCAGGCGCGAAGTGGGAAGCGCAACTCCGCCACGAAGCGGCGATTGCCTGGCAGGTCGTCTATGAAGGCGAAAGCAATGTCCTGGCCTTGCAGCCGGGCTACGTGCTGGAAACAGATATTGTCTTGCCCGATGCACCGAAAGGCCAACTGATTGTCGAAGTCACCCATAGCGGCGCACGCGATGCGTCCTATATGAACAGCTACAGGGCGATTCCCGCCGACCGCCGTTTTCGTCTCCAATTTGAGCCGGAAACCTGGGCCAAAGTGACCGGTACCCTGTCAGCGCGCGTCACAAGCCCGGACGCCTACTCATACGCGTACATCACAAAAGACGGCCACTACATCGTTCGCTTCGATGCGGACTTCGAGACTTGGCCTAACGGTGGCGAGAGCGTACCGCTAAGGCTGGCAAAACCGTTCGCGGGCAAGCTGCAAACCGGCATGCATTTCCCAGCGCTGGACGATGCCGAAGCCGTGATTACCTGTCGTGATGGCGACCCGGACAAGCCTGAAATCGTTGCGTTTCACCATCACAGCCAGGCGCGCGACCTGGTGACGAATGACCGGCGCTGGCTCTCGCGCAACGTGATCCGCACGCAGAAGAACAACAAGCTGCGCATGGAGGACTGGTCGGGCCAGGAGGGCATCAAGCTCAGCACCGACCACTCGGGCAAGTCACAACTGAATCTCGGCTACCTGGTAAACAGCAAGCTCGAATATCGGGGCGAAGGCTTTGAAGCGCGTACGTCCGGTTACGGCGTGAACCGTGCGGGCAAGGGCGTGATGGTCACGACCTATGACCGCCCCGGCGCAACCGGGCACCAGCTCGACATGCAGGAAACCATTGCGCAACTGGAAAGCGCGCTGGAACTTGCGAAGACACTGGCTGGTTCGGCCAGCAGCGCGAAGGCCGAGCCTGCCGACACCGCCGCACAACAGCAGATGAAGGACGATCTGGACGGCCTGAAGAAACCAGGCCTGCTGATGAGCACGCCCGCATCGGCGGGCATTGTCGCGGGCGGTGGCGTTCAGCTTTCGGCGCAGGACAGCATTTCAACCGTTGCCGGGAAAAATGCCGACTGGAGTGTGCTGAAGCGCTTCACGGTCACGGCGGGCGAAAGAATTTCACTGTTCGCACAGAAGTTCGGCATCAAGATTTTTGCGACCAAAGGCCCTGTCGAAGTCCAGGCCCAAGGCGGCCCGATGTCTCTCATTGCGGACAAGGACGTGAACGTCGCCAGCGTCAACGGCAAGGTCAAGGTTTCTGCGGCGCAGGAAATCATCCTGGAGTGCGGCGGCGCGTTCGTCCAAATCAAGGACGGCAGCATTACGCTCGGCGGGCCCGGCGACCTGTTCCTCAAGACCATTACCGTGCAAAAGCAGGGCAAGGCATCGATGTATGGCGTTACGCCGTGGTCGCTCCTGCCCCAGCCGAGTATTTGTCTCGAATGCATGATTCACGCCGCCGAGCAAGGCTCGATGACATTGGAACGCTGATGATTCCTGCCTCTGTTGCTGCACAACTCCGCGAATTCCGTAAGCGTCACCACTACAGTAGCCATGTCGTGGCGCTGGTTGATGGGCTCCAGTATCAGCAGCACACCGGCTGGCAACTCACGCCCGAAGATGGCATGGCGGTTTCGCTGTTCGCGGGCACGAAAGAGATTGCGCTTGCGCATGCGGGTCCGTGGCTGATTGACCCGAAGACAGCGCGGGAGCGTGTTGGAGACCTTGGCAAACTCGAACAGGGCCGCCCTGGGGTGATCTGGCTGATTACTTCAGAGAGTTTGGAGAGGCAAGCCGCAAAGTTGCGCCCGCACCTGAATACCAGGCTACCAACCGGGCAGTCTGCACTGCTGCGCTTCTGGGACCCCAGGGTATTGCATGCGCTGAATGCAGCGTACCAGGACAAGGCCAGCCGGAGCCTTTTCAGGACCGCCGAAGCATGGCAATACCTCAACGAAGGACAACGGTTCACCATCAACGACAATGCAACTCACTGAAGAACAATGGGCGATCCTGAAAGTCTACGAAGACCGTAACTATGTGGACTTTATCCGCGGCCATATCGTGCGCGATTATCCCAGGCTGGCCGACGATCCGACTTTGCGCGACCGGCTCAATGCAGCTTATGCGCGCACGAAAGAGCTTGGATTCACCTACGACCGGCAGATCGTTCAGTTTCTATATCTTGAAGCGATTGCAGCTGGCTTTTACACGAAGCCAGCCATCGCGGCATGGCTCGGCAAACCGGGCATGCCCCCTGAACAGCGCTTTGATATGGCAATGGATGTAGCACGCGCGAAGCTGCGTGAGAAGAAGGAGAACAGGTAAATGGCGGTATTCGTAATTCCCCTGCTCGGAGGGGCTGGCGAAGCCATTGCAGCCGCATTGTCGGCGTTCGTTTCATCAGGTGCCGCAACGGCGGTGGCGGGCGGCGCGGCGGCGGCGGCTGTTCTGGCGTTGCCGGGAGACACGGCACAGGACAATGACAAGGCGAGAGCGGAAGCACAGGCAAACACGCGCACGCAGCAACCGCGTTGCAAGTGCCCGCCTGAGAAAAGCGGCGAAAAAGTGCGGAGAAAGCACAACATGAACCCCGAGCCGCGGCGTTATCAAGCCCGCATCACTGGATACGAATACGGTATCACGACGGATGGCAGAGGCCGAGAGACTAAGGATGACTGGAATATGGAGTTTGCCTGGCTGGGGACGGATTTCGACGGCTTTGTAAAAGAGCAGTGCCTATTGCAGGAAGCCAAGGGAAATTACGATCAATTACTGGATAAATTTTTTGATGAAAATGGCGATCCGAAATACAACTTTGATGGATTTACCTCGACAAAAACCCAAATATTTAAACAAGGCACGCTTGTTAAGAAAAATCCACCAACAAAATTGATATGGTACTTTCAAACACCCGAAGCACGAGTGTATCTGATGGATACGCTTGCGCGCGCCAGTGTCCCCTCTGTTTATCAGCCGTGAGAATTTCATGTACTTAACTTCACAGCATCGAGATAGTGAAAACCTAAGAAAGGCAGATTTTGAATTTCACCTCCGACGTTTGCGACCTGTCATTGAACTTCTTGCTGAAAAGGATGCGAAATTGGATGGGGATTGGTTTCTGGGCGGAAGTAGTATTGCCGATGCTCAACGATTCCCGGTTTTCAGTGGTCGCGCGATCAGAAAAGAAGTCATTGACGAATTGCGAAGAAAAAATGCTGATGTTATTGACGACGCCAAGTTCATCGGAATATGGAATGGAGATTTACAAAAAGGTTGTGGCAGCTCGATTGAATTTTGCATTGACAGCACGGTGTTTTCCAATACTTTCGAGTTGACGGTCAATGAAATGACTGCCGAAACCTCCAGGCTTGGAGACTATAGATCGGCGGTGGAAGTTGTAGAAAAGGTCGTCGAAATTTATACTCCGTCGAATTTAACGTTTGGGCCAAGGAAATATCAGGGAAAGCAGGTATTCGAAGATCGGCCCGGCGTTAGCTGGATGCTTTATTTGCCGCATGTCCTCGAGTCAAGCCAGGTTCCCGAAGCACGCGACCTGATTCCTGTCATGCGCGACGACAGGCAGCAAGGCACGATCATCGTTAGCGTGACGGACGCGGTATTCGATGTGAACAACCGCGATCACGTCAAGGCGGCAAACGATATCGAAATCCGTTTGGCTGACCAGGACCTGTTGCCGCGTTTCGTTGATCTTTAAGTTGCCTGTTTATATAAAATCGCCCTTTCCAAAATTCCGGTCGCGTATCAAGTTAGTGAGCTAGCTAGATACGCGATTCGGCTTTGGTGACGACGATACTACATTGTATGCGCGATATGCCCAAGTGTGACGTGGGCGTATCGCGTCAACGGAGTCTATGAGTAATCTACGAAGTACACTGGCTTGTCAGACATTAAGCTATTCATTAAAGACGATGCACGGATAATAAATTTTCCCATATCTGCCATCAGGTTATCCAGGATCTGGTAAAAATCGGGAGATAGCGGCTCGCCGGACAAAAATTCCGGAAAATTTTTGTCGAAGGACTCTATTTTGTATTTTTCATTAATATTATCACTGTGTTTTAATAGGGTGCTGGCCATGTTGATAACTTTATTATTTCCATCTTTTTGGTTATCGGTTAAATCACTTTTCGTGGAAAGAACACCGGAAAGTACCCTCACAGTCCCTTCCAGAAATTTCTTGCAATTTTTCATTTGCTCCAAATTTTTTTTGTAAGCATCAAGTTTTTCATTCCTCTTCTGCGTCGGTATAGTAGGACGACCCATGCTGCCCACTGGGGCCCCCAGAAGCGTTTCATATATTAATGAATTGGCGTCTTTATTGAATTCTTCTATTTTAGAAATATGGCTATTCAGGAGTGGGATAGATTCGGGAGGCAACGAGTTCATAAACGAAAAATTCGCTAAATCTGTGCTAAAGGACTCTTCGGAAATATTTTCACTTTTGCTTAATAGGATCTGAATTGCTCTGATCAGAGGAGAGAGGCGGTTGCTTTCATAATCCGAGTTATTTTTTATAAAATTTTCAGATGAAAGTTTTTGCGCGGCTAATTTTAAAATTTTCACGTGCGCCAGTCTTTCCTCATCAACTCTTTTTAAAAAATTAAATTTTTCAGTTGTAATATTTTGTTCTTTGGAAATATTATCTGAAAAATTGTGCGGAACTTTCCCTGGGTTGTCGACCTTATCCTGCGTCTCCGTTTGGGGACTGGCTAGCGTAACACTTCGATTTTCAATCTTGATTTGATCCGTGAAAGATGACTGCGACTTGGCAGTTGTAGAGCCCGTATCAACCGAGTCAATAGTACATATTTTTCCTCCGATATTTGATGATGTAGTTTCGTTGTTCTGATCCGTATTAATCGACAGATTTCTATCAATTCTAGAAGATGTTGCTGATGAAGTTTGCATGTTCGAATTAACTTTTTGGTTGATGTATATGAAGTCGGCTTATTGCCGCCTCATGATTTTAGTAACATTACTCGAAATAACGTTCCATTGAGGTGGTGAACCGCCCCGGGAATCGTGGAGGCTGGTTGGTTTAAGTTAATGCGGGTTTAGCGGTAGTGACCTGACCGTGAAATTTCGTACCAAAGAAATCTAGAGAGAAGTTGGTATGAAGAAGAGCCGGTACAACGACGAACAAATTGTGCGGATATTGCGCGAGGCGGATCGGGAGAGCGTTCCTGAAGTGGCCAAGCGCCACGGCGTAAGCGAAGCGTCGATCTACGCCTGGCGAAAGCGCTTCGGCGAGATGGTCCGCGACGACGTTAAACGCCTCAAAGCGCTTGAAGCAGAGAATGTCAGGCTGAAGAAGCTGGTCGCCGACCAGGCGCTGGTAGCTCGAAACTCGGTGTGGTGCTATGACTTCGTATTCGACGCCTGTGCGAATGGCCAGCAGGTCAAATGCCTGACGGTGGTCGACGAATATACGCGGGAGTGCCTGGCGATTGATGTGGCGGGATCGATTCGCTCAAGTCGAGTCGTCGAAGTACACACTACAACGAAGTGCGCCCGCATTCGAGTTTGCAGTACCTAAGCCCGGCAGAATTTCGCCGGGCTAGCGGACGTAGTTCAACCACTGGAGCTGTGAATCTCTAGAAACCAGTGGTACGAAAATATCCGTCAGGTCACATCCGCTGTTGCCCGATGTTTCGCCGCGAACTCTGCTGGCGAAAGATAGTTCAGTGCGCTGTGAGGTCGTTCCTCGTTGTAGTCCAGGAAGACAACCCGCCAGGAAAAGCACTCGCCCCAACCCTCCTCCCTCCCTCACACCCAGCACCGCTGACAGCAACGGTACGCGTTCCGCGAAGCATTCTTGCCGTCCGTTCTGCCGACTTCCTGCTTCGTTATCCATATATTGCATTCCTCACCGATCCCCCAACGCGACGGGCGATAAACTGTCGACGCTCGCATCGGTACGAAGAAATAGCGCGGGCCTGACACATGGACATTTCAGACACGGTCGCGGACCCGCACGTGCTCAAGAACCTGATGCAACGCAATACAGGTTGACCGGTTGAAAGCGCTGTGCGAATCCGCTCACTCACAAAGGAACATCATGGCAACAGCAGCGGACTACCTGGTCGATACACTGATTCAAGCTGGCGTAAAGCGCATTTACGGTATCGTCGGCGATTCACTGAACGGCATCTCTGATTCGCTCAGACGCTCCGGCAAGATCGACTGGATCCACGTCCGGCATGAGGAAGGCGCCGCCTTCGCGGCGGGGGCGCAAGCCCATCTCACTGGCGACCTGGCGGTATGCGCCGGGAGCTGCGGACCGGGCAACCTGCATCTGATCAACGGATTGTTCGACTGCCACCGCAGCGGCGTGCCGGTACTCGCCATCGCCGCGCACATTCCCAGTTCGGAGATCGGCATCGACTACGCTCAGGCGACGCATCCGGAAAACCTGTTCAAGGAGTGCAGCCATTACGTGGAACTGGTGTCGAACGTCAGCCAGTTGCCACAGATCCTGGCCCGCGCGATGCGTGTCGCGGTCGCACGGCGCGGTGTGGCGGTCATCGTGGTGCCGGGCGACATCATGCTGTCCCCTACGACGGCCAAGCCGGCACCCTGGCTGCTACCCTCGGCGCCGCCCATGCTGCGCCCGGCCGACGACGAGGTCTCACGCCTCGCGGGCATGCTGAACGCGGCATCGCGCGTAACGCTGATGTGTGGCGCTGGCTGCGCGGGCGCGCACGACGAAGTGATCGAGCTTGCCAGGCGCCTGAAAGCGCCTATCGTGCACTCGTTGCGCGGCAAGGAGTACATCGAGCACGATAACCCTTACGACGTCGGCATGACCGGCATGGTGGGGTTCGCGTCGGGCTACGCCGCGATGAAGGCATGCGACATGCTACTGCTGCTCGGCACCGATTTTCCTTATCGCCAGTTCTATCCGGAAAACGCGAAGGTCGCCCAGATCGACGTGCGTCCCGAAGCACTCGGCAACCGCTGTGCGCTCGATCTTGGCCTGCTCGGCACAGTCAAGGACACGCTTGCCGCGTTGCTGCCCGCGCTCAACGAAAAAACCGATTCAGCGTATCTCGACAGCGCGCTCGCGCATTACCGGCAAGCGCGCAAGGATCTCGACGCGCTTGCGGAGAGCCGTCCGTCGAGTACGACGATCCATCCACAATACGTGACGCGGCTCGTGAGCCAGCTCGCGGCTGACGACGCGATCTTCACTTGCGACGTCGGAACGCAGGTCGCATGGGCGGCGCGCTATTTGCAGTTAAACGGTCGGCGTCGCCTGATCGGTTCGTTCAATCACGGTTCGATGGCCAACGCGATGCCGCATGCCATTGGCGCACAAGCCACGTATCCCGGACGTCAGGTGATCTCGTTGTCCGGTGATGGCGGGTTCACGATGATGATGGGCGATTTCCTCACGCTGGTTCAGGCGAAGCTGCCGGTGAAGTTGATCGTTCTGAACAACGGCACGCTGGGTTTTGTGGAAATCGAAATGCGCACGGCGGGCCTCGTCGATTCCGGCTGCGATCTGGTCAACCCGAACTTCGCACGCATGGCTGAGGCGGTGGGCGTGAAAGGCTTCCGCGTCGAGAAACCGCAAGAGCTCGAAGGCGCGCTCAAGGCCGCGCTCGCACATGACGGGCCGGTGCTGGTCGATGTCGTCAGCTCGCCCCAGGAACTGATCATGCCGTCCAAAACGACCTTCGGTGAAGCCTGGCATTTCGGCCTCTTCATGATGAAAGCGGTCATGAACGGCCGCGGCAGCGAGCTGATCGATCTGGCGAAAGTGAACCTGACACGCTGAACCGGCACGGCGCTTCCAGGCGGTGCCGAGGGGTCATGTACAGCGATGTCGGGCCGCCCCTAACGATGAGGTTCTCGTAGACATCGTATGACCCGCCGCACCGGGATAAACAGCAAAACCGCGAGGTAGTATTTTGCCGAAGCGATGGCAAACAGACTACCTCGCCCAACTGTTACAGCGTCTTTCGCACGCGATTGACGCGATTGACGCGATTGTTTCAAACGCTGTAAAAACACAAAAAATTAGCGCGTGTAACCAGCCTGCCCCTAGAGCACCTGCCCCAACTGCTCCAGAATCGCTGGATTTTCCAGCGTCGAAACATCCTGCGTAATCGCCTCGCCCTTCGCCAGCGAGCGCAGCAGCCGGCGCATGATCTTGCCCGAGCGCGTCTTGGGCAGATTGTCGCCAAAGCGGATATCTCTCGGCTTCGCAATCGGGCCAATTTCTTTGGCGACCCAGGCGCGTAACTCTTGCGCCAGTTGCGTTGCTTCATCGCCTGCCGGGCGCGAGCGCTTGAGCACCACAAAAGCCACCACGGCTTCGCCTGTCGTGTCGTCGGGCCGGCCCACCACCGCCGCTTCCGCCACCAGGGGATGGGAAACCAGCGCCGATTCGATTTCCATCGTGCCAAGGCGATGGCCCGATACGTTCAGCACGTCATCAATACGACCCATGATCGTGAAGTATCCGGTCTCCTTGTCGCGCACCGTACCATCTCCCGCCAGATAGAGCGTGCCGCCTAGCTCGGCCGGAAAATAGCTTTTTTTGTAACGTTCAGGATCACCCCAGATAGTGCGCAGCATCGCGGGCCATGGACGCTTGATCACCAGGATGCCGCCTTGCCCATTGGGCACATCGTGGCCGGTTTCGTCCACCACGGCGGCCATGATGCCGGGCAGCGGCAAGGTGCAGGAGCCCGGCACCAGCGGGGTCGCGCCGGGCAGCGGGGTAATCATGTGTCCGCCGGTTTCGGTCTGCCACCACGTATCGATAACCGGGCAGCGTCCACCGCCGACCTTGTCGTGATACCACATCCAGGCTTCGGGATTGATCGGCTCCCCCACCGTCCCAATGATGCGTAACGACGAAAGATCGAAGCGTTGCGGATGCACTTTCGCATCCGCTTCGGCCAGCTTGATCAGCGAGCGAATCGCTGTCGGCGCAGTGTAGAACACGCTGACCTTGTGCGTTTCGATCATGCGCCAGAAACGTCCGGCGTCCGGCCAGGTCGGCACGCCTTCGAACACTACCTGGGTGCCGCCCAGCGCCAGCGGCCCATAAGTGATGTAGCTATGCCCCGTCACCCAGCCGATATCGGCGGTACACCAGAACACGTCGGCGGGCTTCCAGTCGAAGGTCCATTTCATGGTTTGGGCGGCCCACAGCAGATAACCGCCGGTGCTGTGCTGAATGCCCTTTGGTTTGCCTGTCGAGCCCGAGGTATAGAGAATAAAGAGCGGATGCTCCGCGCCCAGCGGCTCCGGCGCGCAGGTATCGGCTTCGGCTTGCATCAGCTCATGCATCCAGACATCGCGGCTGGCGTGCCACGCCACCTTGCCGCCCGTGCGGCGATAAACGATCACGCTCTGGACATGCTCGCACCCCCCAAGCGCCAGGGCGTCGTCGGCGATCTGCTTGAGCGGCAGCGCCTTGCCGCCTCGCATCTGTTCATCGGCGGTAATCAGCGCGACCGCGCCCACGTCCACCAGGCGCTCATGAAGCGACTTCGACGAAAACCCGCCAAACACCACCGAATGGATCGCGCCAAGACGCGCGCATGCCTGCATGGCGATGATGCCTTCGACCGACATCGGCATGTAAATCACCACGCGGTCGCCCTTTTTGACGCCGCGCTTTTTGAGCGCATTCGCCATCCGGCACACGCGCTGCAACAAATCGAGGTAAGTAACGCGGGTGACGTGGCCGTCATCCGCCTCGAAGATCACCGCGACCCGGTTGCCATTGCCCGCTTCGACATGACGGTCAAGACAGTTGTAGGAAACGTTGAGTTCGCCATCTTCGAACCACGTATAAAACGGAGCGTTTGATTCATCGAGTACCTTGGTAAAAGGCTTGCTCCAGCTCAATGTTTCGCGTGCCAGACGCGCCCAAAAGCCTTCGTAGTCGCGCTCGGCCTCGGCGGCAAGCGCGTGATAGGCCTCCATGCCGGACACCGCAGCCCCGGCCATCGCCGCTGCCGACGGCGGGAAAACCCGGTGTTCGTGAAGAACCGATTCAATCGCAGACATCGACTACCCCCTGATGATGATCAAACTTGTAAGCCGAACTGGAACCTGTATGGTCACGCGACAATAAGCGCTACAACTTACCCGGCACTTACGTCGGAGAGGAGGTCTGGCGCCCTGCACCGCACGCCTGGCGTGAGCGCATGCGAGTCGCGGCAAATCACTACTCGCACCCTGCACCCTGTTTACGCTATAACAAACGCCCTCGCGTCATGCTAACTGAACCTCACTGAACTCGCCGACCGGATTCCAGCTTGAATCGCTACGCCCTGCTCCTGATCGCATCGATGCTGCTCGTCGGCAGCAATGTCGGCATTGGTAAATCCATTGTCGCGTTTCTCCCGGTTTCGCTGTTCGCCTTGCTGCGCTTTCTGCTTGCGATGGCGGTGCTTGGGCCGCTCCTGCGCTGGCCCAAACTGCGGCGCGTCACCGCCAGCGAATGGCTCAACCTGTTCTTGCAGGCGTTCTTCGGCACCTTCGGGTTTACGCTGCTCATGCTCAACGGCGTGCAGCGCACCAGCGCCGTCGCAGCGGGCGTGATTACCAGCACCATTCCCGCGATCGTCGCGCTGTTTGCCTGGCTCTTTCTGAAAGAACGGCCCAATGGATGGACCCTGGCATCGATTGCGCTCGCCATCGTCGGCATCGGCGTGATCAATCTGGCGCAGGCTGACGTTCATGCCAACGCCGCGGCACAAGGCTCGTTCGCGGGCAATCTGATGGTGCTAGGCGCGGTGTGCTGCGAATCGCTCTATGTCATCCTGTCGCGCCGCCTCACGCAAACGCTCGCACCGCTCGAGATCTGCGCCTATACCCACCTGTTCGGCCTGTTGCTGATGCTGCCGCTCGGTGCGGGCGCGCTGCTGCATTTCGATTATTCAAGCGTGCCCGCCGGTATCTGGCTGCTGGTGCTCTGGTATAGCCTGGCCGCCAGCATCTTCGCATTCTGGCTCTGGATGAAAGGCATCCGTCATATCCCCGGCAGCCAGGCCGGCGTGTTCTGTGCGGTGCTGCCGATTGCGGCAGCGCTCTACGGCATCCTGTTCCTGCATGAGCGTCCGACGCTCGCGCACGGTGTGGCGCTGATCTGTGTCATCGCGGGCATTGGCCTTGCCAGCGGCAAGGGCCGCCAGAAAAAACAGGCGCCCCCGCTTCCTTCAGGCCGCGCCTGAAAACCACACCCAGGGCTTGACCCCAGGCCCCTGGGCGCTTGTCCATGGCGATGCGATTCCGATACCTGAGGCTGTACAATAGCGCGCCTGGCGCCAGGGGCAATCCAGCCCTGCACGCTCTTTTTTTCCGCGTTCATCCTCCCGAGTCCCATGTCCGCTCCACGCCGTCCCCTTGCTACGCAGCCTCGCCGTCCCATGCGCCCGCTTCCTGCCGTGATCTTCATGAGCCGCTGGCTACAGGTGCCGCTATACCTCGGGCTCATCGTCGCGCAAGGGGTCTACGTCGTCCTCTTTCTGAAAGAAGTCTGGCATCTGGTCACCGCCTCGATGACGCTGGACGAAACCAACGTCATGCTCGTCGTGCTGGGCCTGATCGATGTCGTCATGATTTCAAACCTGCTCATCATGGTGATCGTCGGCGGCTATGAAACCTTTGTTTCGCGTCTTGGCATCGAAAACCATCCCGACGAGCCCGAATGGCTCGATCACGTCAATGCGGGTGTACTGAAGGTCAAGCTGTCGATGGCGCTGATCAGCATTTCATCCATCCACCTGCTGAAAACCTTTATCAATCCCGACCAGCATTCCGCGCATGCGGTGATGTGGCAGGTCATCATCCATATTGCGTTCCTCGCCTCGGCGCTAGTGATGGCGTGGGTCGATCGTCTGACCACCTATACGCATCCCGAGCATTTCCACGAGAACGCTCACGGGCACCCTGCTGTGCCCAATACTGTTTTCCCCGAAAAAGCGCACGACTGACTTCGTTCCGCCCAAGAACGCGGCAGATCAAGTGCCCCCGTCCCCACGAGAGCGTCATGACCGTTATCCAGCAGGAAGATTTAATCCAGAGCATTGCTGACGCCCTTCAGCACATCAGCTACTACCATCCACTCGATTACATTCAGGCGCTTGGCCGCGCTTATGAACTCGAACAAAGCCCCGCGGCGAAAGATGCGATCGCGCAAATCCTGACCAATAGCCGCATGTGCGCCGAAGGCCGCCGGCCTATTTGCCAAGACACCGGCATCGTCACGGTGTTCGTCAAGGTCGGCATGGATGTCCGCTGGGATGGCGCCACACTCAGCGTCACCGACATGATCAACGAGGGCGTGCGCCGGGGCTATACCCATCCGGACAACGTGCTGCGCGCCTCCATCGTGAGCCCGCCCGAGGGCGCGCGCAAAAACACGAAAGACAACACCCCGGCCGTGATCCACTACGAAATCGTTCCGGGCCATACCGTCGAGGTCCAGATCGCGGCCAAGGGCGGCGGCTCCGAAAACAAGACGAAGTTCGCCATGCTCAACCCCTCCGATTCGATCGTGGACTGGGTGCTCAAAACCGTGCCCTTGATGGGCGCAGGCTGGTGCCCGCCAGGCATGCTGGGCATCGGCATCGGCGGCACCGCGGAAAAAGCGATGGTGATGGCCAAAGAATCGCTGATGGATGCCATCGATATCCAGGACATCATCGCCCGTGGGCCACGTGACTGGATCGAGGCCCTGCGGATCGAGCTGTACGAAAAGGTGAATGCGCTGGGTATCGGTGCTCAGGGGCTGGGCGGTCTGGCCACGGTCCTCGACGTGAAAATCATGGCCGCGCCCACACATGCCGCCAGCAAACCGGTGGCCATCATCCCGAACTGCGCGGCTACGCGACACGCGCACTTCACCCTCGATGGCTCGGGCATCGCCCAGCTTGAGCAGCCCTCGCTGGACGCCTGGCCGAAAGTGCAATGGGTAGCCAATACTGAAACCAGCCAGCGCGTCGACCTCAATACGCTGACGCCCGAGCAGGTTGCCAGCTGGAAGCCAGGCCAGACGCTCCTGCTGTCCGGCAAGATGCTGACGGGCCGCGATGCGGCGCATAAACGGCTTGCCGACATGCTGGCCAAAGGCGAAAAGCTGCCTGTCGATTTCACTAATCGCGTCATCTATTACGTGGGCCCGGTCGATCCGGTACGCGACGAAGTGGTGGGCCCAGCCGGCCCCACCACCGCCACGCGCATGGACTCGTTCACCGAGCTGATGCTGGCGCAAACCGGCCTGATTTCGATGATCGGCAAAGCGGAGCGCGGCCCGGTCGCCATCGAGGCGATCCGGAAACACCGGGCGGCTTATCTGATGGCCGTAGGTGGGGCCGCCTATCTGGTTTCAAAAGCCATTCGGGGTGCCAGGGTACTGGCCTTCGAAGACCTGGGCATGGAAGCGATTTACGAGTTCGATGTTCAGGACATGCCGGTGACCGTGGCGGTCGATTCGACAGGCACGTCAGTTCATCAGACAGGGCCTAAAGAGTGGCAGGCGAAGATCGGCAAGTTGCCGCGGGTGTCTGTCTGAACAGCACGGTTTTTTCAGGCTGCCATGACACCACGCCGCAGCGGTTTGCTTTGACATGGTGTCAAGAAAATCTGTTCGCAACTGTGAACTCATGCATCCGGGCCTTGGCTTTTTCAGGCTCGGCGTTTATTGTTGTTGCTGCTTTAAAACCCCCACAAACAAAAAGGAAGAATCATGCAAGGCGACAAAAAAGTTATCGAATATCTCAACGCGCAGTTGAAGAATGAACTGACAGCGATCAACCAGTATTTCCTGCATGCCCGCATGTACCGGCACTGGGGTCTGGAAAAACTCGGCAAACACGAATACGACGAATCCATCGGCGAAATGAAACACGCTGACTGGCTGATTGAACGCATTTTCATGCTGGATGGCCTGCCTAATCTTCAGGATTTGCACAAGCTGCTGATTGGCGAGGAAACCGGGGAAATTCTGGAATGCGATCTGAAACTTGAAAAGATCGCGCAAAGCACATGTAAGGAAGCCATTGTGTATTGCGAATCAGTACGCGATTTTATTTCACGTGAGATTTTTACAAAAATTCTCGACGACACAGAAGAACACATCGACTGGCTTGAAACACAAATCGATCTGATCGGCAAAGTTGGGATTCAAAACTACCAGCAATCCGCCATGACACTCGATTCCTGAATGCACAACGTCAGCCAGCACTAGTCAGCATCAGTCCATGTCTACGGTGTTTACATTCACGATTCACGCGATGGCGTGGCTGATGGTGACTCATGGTGGCTGATGATCTGCCGGGCACCGCTTACCGGCTGCTTCCTTTCGCCTCCCGCCTCTTATGACCCCTTCGCCACGCCATGCCTCGCTGACGATGTCGGCCACGGCACCAGTCGGGGTTTTCGATTCCGGCTTAGGGGGCTTGTCCGTGTTGCGGGCCATTCGGGCGCAGCTTCCTGACGAAGCTTTGATTTATGTCGCCGATTCCCGTTATGCACCTTATGGCGAGCGCGATGACGATTTCATCGCCGACCGGACCCTGGCGATCGGTCAGTGGCTGGTAGCGCAGGGAGCCAAGGCGCTGGTCGTCGCCTGCAATACGGCGACGGCGCAATCCATCGCCCTTGTCCGCCAGCAACTGGCCATTCCACTGGTGGGCGTTGAGCCCGGCATCAAGCCTGCCGCCCAGATATCCAGAACACGCATCGTGGGCGTTTTGGCCACACAAGCCACATTGCGCAGCATCCGTTTTCAGGCACTGCTCGATCAATATGGCTCTGACTGCCGCTTTTTGTGCCAGCCTGGCCACGGCCTGGTCGAAGCCGTTGAACAATGCGATATCAACTCCGACGCACTCCGTACCCTGCTGCAAAGCTATCTGCAGCCCATGCTGGATGCGGGGGCGGATACCCTCGTCCTCGGCTGCACGCACTATCCGTTTCTCGACGCGGCGATCCGCGATATCGCCGGCGAGCAGCTCACCTTGATCGACACCAGCATCGCCATTGCCCAGCAACTGGAGCGCGTTCTCGGCCGGCATGCGCTACTGGCCAGTCATGACAGTCATGCAGGCTTACCGCGCTTTTGCTCAACGAGCGATGGCGCGCATCAGCGGCAACTCGCCGCCCTGCTGCTGCAAATCGACGCCCCCGTGGAGCAGATCGAGATCGCCTCACGCCGCACCGCGCCCCCGGAATACCTCTCATCGGCCGAACCCCGGCCGTAACCATAAATACAGCGTCATCCAGTCATTTCCCCAGGCCAACCGCATCGATGCCCGCGTGGCTGAAAATCGCCGTGAGACCCTGCACGCCGGTATGCATCATCGCGTCGGTCAGCCTCTCGGGAATACCGCATAGACCGAATCCGCCGATGGTCAACCGTCAACCGTCAACGTTGACCGTCCCGCACTAGCTCCTGGAAAGCATGGCAGCGTCCGGATTACCCCGGTTCATGTGTCGCCTCCTCCATCAAAGCGCGCTGGCTCGCGTTCCCGGCGGGTGTCGTCATACCGCTGCGCGCACTGCCAGCCGATAGCGGCCAGTGGCTCTGCCTTCGCGGCCGTCTCGAGGGCATCCGCCGCCGCGGCATTGCCGTGCTGAGCCCGCTCGCCGATGCCATGCATGATTGCAGCCATGCGAAACAGGTTATA
Organism: Paraburkholderia hayleyella; assembly: GCF_009455685.1. Classification (NCBI taxonomy): domain Bacteria; kingdom Pseudomonadati; phylum Pseudomonadota; class Betaproteobacteria; order Burkholderiales; family Burkholderiaceae; genus Paraburkholderia; species Paraburkholderia hayleyella. Next base: position 2,491,502 of record NZ_QPES01000001.1, read on the forward strand.
GGCCAGATAGAAATCCCAATGCTGCCGAACGCAACGCCCAGTGGCTGCTTCGTATTGGCCGATATATTGCGTCTCTGTGGGAATGCCAAGCGTGGCCAGATCCAACCCTCCGATGCCGCGCCAGACCGTCGACGGGATCCTCCAGCTCATGCAGTGATAGGCAAAATCCGCGAGTGGATGACCCAGCGTGGACAATTCCCAGTCAAGCACCGCGATCACCCGGGGCTCGGCTGGATGAAAGACGAGATTGTCGAGCCGGTAATCGCCGTGGATGAGTGTGGTCTCGTCGTCATCCGGCACGTCTTCCATCCGGGCCATCACGATGGCGTAGGCAGCGCCGAGCGCACCCGTGATAAACCATTTGGTGCCGTTGATGAGGTAATCGTCGCCTTCCCGCACTGCGGTGGTGTCAGCATGGACGGGTCCGCGCCCGCACCGGCATGCCAATCGTCAGGTCAGTGTCCGGGGGTTGTTATTGCGGTGAAATTCGCTATCAGGCACAGGGTGAAGTGCGCAGCCGCCTTCAGTGCCACTGCCGCGAATGCCAGTACCTTTCAGGCGGCCATCCGAATGTCATCATGGTCATGCCCGCCGACGGATTCCGTTATCTCACCGGGCAACCGAAGTCATTCACACGCAACGATATCGACCAGCCCGTCACGCGCGAGTTTTGCGGCACCTGCGGGACGCACTTGCTGACGCGCTCACCGCGCCTGAGCGGCCTGGTTCTGATCAAGGTCGGCACGCTGGACGAGCCCGCTGTCTTTGGGCGCCCCGACGCCGCCATCTTCGCTATTGACAGGCAGACGTTCCACCACGTCCCAGAGAACGTGCCGTTATTCGAACGGCGTAAATTGCCCTGACGGGCGGCGGGTCCGCCTGCTACGCCCTGTCCCCCATTTCATGACGACAGGACGTCCTGATATCCCGGCCAACCTGGGTGACAGGCGTGACGTGCGCATGCGCCCTCATCACGCCCTACCCGCGTAAAAACCGGACAATTGCGCTGTGCACAACAATATTCCCGTATCAGGCTTGCCAAACCCACAAAACATAATGATAATAATTCGCATTACCGTTACTCTTCGTACCCCATCATGATTGTCTGTGTCTGCAAATCTGTTTCCGACCGGGAAATCCGCGCCTCTATCGCAGAAGGCGTGGACTCGTTCGATGAGCTTCAGTTTGAGCTCAGCGTGGCGACATGCTGTGGCAAATGCGAAGAGTCCGTGCGTGATGTCATGGCGCAATCAGGTGTCTGCGCCAGCCGCTGTGGCGTTGAGCACTATGCACAACAGTCTGCTCCGGTGACGTTTTATCAGCGTACGGCTGCTTGATACTGATTGATACTGATTGATACTGCTTGACATCTTTTAACATTCAACACTGAACACCGTGCCATTATTGGCCTTCCCGTTGCACGTGATTGCACGAAACCCAACACGCCAGGCCCACCTCACCCACCTCATTCGCTGCGCACCGCGCTTCATCTAGCGCACCCCGTCTGCAAGCCGCATGCTATTCAGCCAGCTGACCACTCTCACCCCCATCCAAGGAGTTCGAGATGGAATTGCTGCTCGGCTTTGTAACCACCCTGTGCATTTCGTTGCTGATCTTCCGCAAATGACACTGCCTTACCTGAAAGTGCAGAACCCACGCATCCGGTTGCGCTAGCATGCAAGCCTCATCCCCGGCCTCTACCGGCTCCTTGTCAGCCGACCTTACCCGAATGAATCCTCGCATCATTGCAGCGATAGCTGTCGTGGTCGTGATCCATATCGTGTTGCTCACGGTCTTGCTTCGTGCCCACAACGACACGCCTCCTCGCGCGATCGAATCACGCACGATCACCGCTGAGCTGCTCAGCCCGACGCCCACCGCCGCGCCAGCAGCGCTACAGTCAACGCCACTGCCGCCCACTCCAGCACCGCCCACGCCACCGCGGGCCAAGCCCAAAGTACAACCCCGGCCTGCGCCTGCGGCCAAACCCGCGCCGTCCGTACCGTTACCGGAAGCCACCGCGCCTTCGGCCCACGCCATTGCTTCAACCGAGCCCTCAACCGAGCCCGCGCCTGCCGCCGCGGCACCTGCCGCTGCCGCCACACCAGCACCCGGGCCCACGATGGCGCTGAGCGCACCCAAAAACGTGGCTCACCTCGACTGCAATATCATTCAGCCGGCTTATCCCGCGCTCTCGCAGCGCCGAGGGGAAAGCGGCACCGCGCATGTTCGCTTCGTCGTTGGCCTGAGCGGCAAAATCGAAAGTATCGAGCTCAAAAAGAGCAGTGGTTATAGCCGTCTGGATGACGCGGCCGTTGCGGCGATGCGCGCCAGTTCGTGTCGTCCGTATATCGAAAACGGCACCCCCATCCGGGCCATGTACACCCAGCCTTTTGAATTCGGTCTCAATGACTGAAGCAGAACTCACACAAAGACAAAGGAATTGCAATGCAAAACTATGGTTTAGCGCACGTTTGGGCACAGGGCGATTTCGTCACGTGCGGGATCGCAATCGCGCTGCTGATCATGTCCGTGCTGTCATGGAGCGTCATGGTCATCAAAGGCTGGAACGTCTTTCGTCTCAAGCGGCTGACCCAGAATGCGGAACAGGCGTTCTGGCATTCCGACGATTTCGCCGATGGCATCAAAAAACTGGGGCATGACACCTCCACCCCGCAAAACAACCCTTTTCTGGCGCTCGCCCTGGCCGGTCAGGAAGCCGCCGATCATCATCATCAGACTCAACCCCATCTGCATGACCGCATGGACGTATCCGACTGGATCACGCGTTGTCTGAAAAACACCATGGACGAAAGCATCGCGCGCATGCAAAGCGGGCTGGCCATACTCGCCTCTATTGGCAGCACCGCACCTTTCGTCGGGCTGTTTGGCACGGTCTGGGGTATTTATCATGCGTTGCTGACAATCGGCGCGACAGGCCAGTCGTCCATCGATCAGGTCGCGGGCCCCGTGGGTGAGGCACTGATCATGACGGCCTTTGGCCTCTTCGTCGCAATTCCGGCTGTGCTGGGCTACAACGCGCTGACCCGCGCCAACAAGGCGATGGTCAACAAACTGAGCCGCTTTGCCCACGACCTGCACGCCTTCTTTGTGACAGGGACACGCCTGTCATCCTCCCGCCGCCGCGATGGCCTGCGCCTCGCCACGACGCACAACCACTAATCCGGGCGAGGCACCGACATGGCCATGAGCCCCTTTGCCGACGACGATGACGACGGCCTGATGAATGAAATCAACATGACGCCCCTTGTGGACGTCATGCTGGTTTTGCTGATTGTCTTCATGGTGACGATTCCGGTCATGCGTCACGCCGTGAAAATTGATTTACCGCATGCCAGCAGCCAGAAAGAAGAGACCAAACCCGCTCAGGTAAATGTTTCCGTACAGGCCAACGGCACCATTCTCTGGGACGAGCAGGTCGTGAGCGAAGCGGGCTTGCGCGAGAAAATCGCGCTGGCGGCCCAGGCTAGCCCGCAGCCCGAGCTGCACCTGAACGCCGACCGCAAAGTGGCCTACGAAAACGTGGCGAAGGTCATGTCCGCCGCGCAAGCGGGCGGCCTGACCAAAATAGGCTTTGTCACCCAGCCTGAAAGCCATTAACTTCGCCCGGCGCCACGGCGCTCAAGCCACAAAGTAAAAGGCCTTCATCAAAACGATGAAGGCCTTTTTTTGCGCACCCGGCGCTTTCGGGCAGAGGAATCACACGGTTTTCGAGCAGCTCGTCACCCATGCATGCGACAGCCGTGGCAGCCACGGACAGCGCAATCAGCCCTATAAGGCTCGCCATCACGGCGGCCGTTAAGATCCACATAAGAAAATTCTTAGAGGAAGGGATTTCAATATAGGTGGCGTAACGTATAGATACAAGCCCGCCTCCATTGAAAGTGCCGATCGCTCGTCAGCGCTTCAATCCAAAAGCACTATGACGTTCAGCCTGCACGTTACGGCGCGCTGGCACTTACGGTGTAACCGGTGCGCCAGCCGCGCTTTCCGGACACTCCTGATCCCGATACTTCCCCACTTCAGGGTCAAGCATCTCGACCAGATAATCGACGAAGATTCTGACGGCGGGCACCATGCCCTGGCGCGACAGAAATACGGCATACAGTTGCGGCACGGGTAACGTCCAGCCAGACATCACCGGCAGCAGTTGCCCCGTGCGCAGCGCGGCGCTATACATCATTTCTGGCAAGGCGGTGATGCCAATACCCGCTAGCGCCGCGGCACGCAAGGTGGTGATGTCCGCGCTCACCAGACGCGGCTGATGCTCGTGCGTATGGCGTCTGCCATCCGGCGCGATCAGATGGTAGATGTGTCGTCCGTCATGGGTCGGCGTATCCAGCGTATCGAAGCGCGCGAGATCGGCGGGCTGTAAAGAAGGCCCATGCTGATCCAGCAAGGCTGGCGCGCCAAGCAGCATCTGATGGGTGCGCCACAGCGGCCGGACAATGATATTCGCGCTTTCGGGCGGCACCGAACGCACACGCAGCGCCACATCAATCGCGTCTTCATAAAGATCGATCACACGGTTTGTCACGCGCATGGACACCCGGACTTCGGGATAACGCCGCATGAATTCCGGCAAAATCTGCGACAGAATGGTCTGCGCTATCGTGACCGGCACACTCACCCGGACCGTGCCTCGCGGCGAAGCGCGCAACTGCTGCACGATATTGACCGCTGCTTGCGCCTCCAGCAGCATCGCCTGGCAATGCTGGTAAAAGAGCTGCCCGGCTTCGGTAAGCGCCAGCTTGCGTGTGGAGCGCTGCAGCAAACGCACCCCCAATGAAGCCTCCAGTTCGGTCAGACGCCGCGACAGCCGCGATTTGGAAATGCCCAACACCCGCTCAGCCGCGGAAAACCCGCCGTGTTCGACCACTTGCGAGAAATACATCAGGTCATTCAGATTATGCGAATCAATTTTCATACTATCGCCCCATCTATTAGAACAACCTGCGAACGTTAAACGCCAGTCAACGCCAATCAACACCAATAGGCGCTAAAAGCGGCCTCTATAATAGCTTCGCGCAACGAAACGAGACGGCTCCAGCGCTTTGTCTATTTACCCTTATGGCCCCACCCCGCCCTCCCAACGCAGCCTGAAGGCACCGGCTGGAGAGGCAAGTTTCGTTCACAATGTTCATTTGTGAGTTATTTCGTGCCAAATGCGCCAGGCGCGCCAGACGCACGCTTATTTCAGACACTTCAGGAGTGGATATGGCCGCACCCAGCGTTACCGCACAGATCAGTTCGACGAATTTCAAGGTTGCACTCGATGACGGCGCTCATGCGTGGTTCGCCGACGAACCCAAAGCCGATGGTGGTGGCGATCGCGGGCCCACCCCTGTGGCCTTGTTGTTGTCCAGTCTTGGGGCCTGCACCGCCATCACGCTCAAGATGTACGCACAACGCAAGGGCTGGCCGCTGGATGATGTCCATGTCACACTCGCGCTCGAATCAAACAGCACAAACAGCACAAACAGCAACGAAGGTGCGGCCATCGAACGCCGGATCGTGCTTGAAGGCCACTTGTCTGGCGAGCAACGGGAGCGCCTGCTACAAATTGCCAATGCATGCCCAGTCCATAAAATCCTGACGCATCCGGTTTCGATCAGAACCGGGCTCGCTGCAGCCTGAACCACGCAGCCCGCCCTCCCGGCACTCAGCGAGCGCGCTCGCCCAGACACGCAAAACCCCACCACCCCGCTCCCAAAGGAAGCCCTTGCCTTGAATTTCGAACACCTGATCCAGATCAACGATCCGCTCAATCCGCAGCACGAGCCCATGACGCTCGCCCAGCTCTGGGAGGGGCTCGTGTTGCGGGCAGAGCAACCGCAACTATTCGTCATCGGTCTCGATAGCTGCACGATTGCCTCCCGCTCCAGCACGACGATGGAGCGTGAACTCCATTACGGCACAGTTATCGTGCGCGACCGCGTGACGTTGATTGAAAACAAAAGCGTGCGTTACGACATAGAGGCCACCGAAACCTATGTAGGCGGTTCACTGACGATGACCATCGAACAGCCTGGACCCACGCAACTGTTTTTGCGTTTCAGCTACCACACCACCTTGCCGGTCACTGACGACCAGGACGCGATCCAGACCCAGGAAATCGTCAAATCGGCCTATCACGAAGCGGATATCGATACCGTTCGGCTGATCCGTCAATACGTTCAGGGCAACGCCAGTTCTAGCCCACTGCACTAAAAGAAACCCCGTCAGCCCGGTTTTTCGCGCCTGACGGATAACGCGTTCCCGATGTACCGCATTCGTCAGGTGGGTCACCCTCGAGTCAGGCCCTCGAGCCACAGGATTGTTGGACTATTGAAAAGAAGATTCGATGAATTTTTAGATATTGCAAATAGGAACTATTATCATTTAGAATTCATCCATCGACTCACCAACCTGATGCCAAGAATGACTGAACGGACCCGCCCTTCTACGCTTAATGTGCGTCGCTCAACAGCCTCATCAACGGCTTCAGCGTTAACCAGCCGCCTTCCGGCAGCAGTTGCAGCTTCCGCTGCTGTTACCGCAACCACCGCAACAGCACGCACCGTTCAAAGCCATGCCGTGCTACAGGGTTTAAAACAGATCGGCATTGAGCACAATGGCGAGATTTATTACCTTCGGACAACGCGGCTAGGCAAGCTGATTCTGACGAAGTAGTAACACCGGGTATTGTGGGGACCACCTCCCAGAGAGGTGTTGGCATTAGCCAGCCACGACGGCTTGCACGCGAGATCTAGACCCCTTCGTGCAGACACCAAGCCAGCCGTCGCAGCCAGCCAGGCCATTTTTTGGTTCTCATTGCAACGCGGGTGCTTTACGTTAAAGCGCCGCCTTAACGAGTCATTAGAGTCATTAACGAGTCAGGCAACAAAATAACCCGTGGAACGGCACCGTTCCACGGGTTATTTTTTATGAGGCCAGCTTTTTATGAGTTCAGCCCACCCAGCCCCAGAACATCAGCCACCACGCGCTATCAACCACGGCGAGCGCGCCGGCAAACCAGACCATGGCAAGGCCGCGCGATAAAAATTGCGCGCTATAGCGCCGCGTCACAAGCCACGCTAGCCAGGCACTCCATGTATTGGCCACAACCAGAATGGCAAGCCGCATGTCCGAGGCCCACCATAACGGCACATGCTCCGCACGAAGTAACGAAAGAGTCGTCGCGGACAGCCCCAGAAACACACCCGCACCCGCTATGGGAATCAGCGCTTGCGCCAGATGATGCAAGCGCACCGGGACAAAACGTCCCAACATCCGGACGGCCCCGGCAAGCAGCAGCAGCAGCGTTGTGCCATAGACCAGCGCCGTGGCGAGGATGTAGCCGATCACCATCGTTCCATCGAGCCAGGAAAACACGTCGTTCTGTTCGGGATAGTGCGTAAACAGAAACCAGGGCGCGTTTGTTTCAAGCGGCCATGTGATGTCGTGATCAATCAGCCACGTGGCAAAAAACGTCTTGAGAGAGATGAACCAGGGTGAGCCCGTCCAGTGAAATGCGCCCAGCGCGATGCCCAGCAAGCCATACAGGATAAGCGCGGTATCCCACGCGCTCGCCTGCTTGTCCCCCAGTTCGACCACTTCTTGCGACGGTGGGCGCCATGTCAATGCAATCGCATCGCGGTGGCCGCTACAGCGGCCGCACATATGGCATTGCGCCGCGCCTTTCATTTTGCGCAGAGGCACCAGTGGCGCGCAATTGACCGGAATGACCCGATGTCCATGTTCGCCTGCGGTATAAGAGCGGCGCCAGGCGTCTTCATCGACCTTGTAGTGAAACGGCGCAAGCCGTGCCAGCAACGAAAAAACACCATTGACCGGACACAGATACTTGCACCAGACACGTTTTTCGCGCCCGTACAGCAAACCGATGACCATCGCTGCGAGCGTCGACCCGCCCAGCACCAGCAAGACCGCCCGTGGATACTGATAAACGCTGACCATCTGGCCATAGATGGTTGTCAGGCCGAACGCGACAAAAGGCCAGCCCCCCCAGCGCATCCAGTGTGGAATAGCCCGGCCCCGGCCGTACTTGCTGGCAAACTCAGCGAGCGCGCCTTCAGGACACAGCACCCCGCACCACACGCGCCCGAGCAGCACCATCGACAGCAGCACGAACGGCCACCAGATGCCCCAAAAGACAAACTGCGCAGCAAGCGTGAGGTTATTCCAGAGATGTGCGGTATCGCCCGGCAGTGGCATAAAAACCGGTACGAGAATCAGGAAAGCATAAACCGCGACAACCAGCCACTGGATGCCACGAATCAGCGAACCGTGACGCTGCATCCATTGCCCGGCCGCAGCCAGCCGCTGGCGGCCAGAAGGGCTTGATACCGTGCTTGTCTGGCTCACCTGGCTCATGCTGCACGCCCTGTCGCTTGCTGTACCGGGCGCCGGTTGGCACGGCGCACCAGTAGATAAACAACGCCCCAGTACAACGCGTAGGCCAGCAGGTTCATCAATGCCGGATGAGCGCGATAACCCGTCAGTGTCGCCACCAGCGAACCCAATGTGCTCGAATCATCCAGCAAGGCCGAAGTGTTCCACACCTGATCGACCAGCGTCGGCAAGATTTCCTTGTCGATCAGCTTGTCGACCCCTGTCTGGAACAGGCCTGCGCCGAGAAATAACAGCATGATCTCGGTCACACGGAAAAAGAGCCGCCAGGAAAAGAACTTGCCCCCGAGCTGAAGCACATAAAACGTCAGGAACGCCAGCGCCAGGCCAATGACGACGGCGAGCATCTGGGCGCTATCGACATGTCCCGACTGGCCAAAACCAAGGCCATAAAGAAAGATGACCGTTTCGCTACCTTCACGCGCAATCGCCAGCGCGACCAGCACGCCAACGCTCCACCAGTTCGCATCCCGTTTGCTCTGTTGCAGCGACTGCTCCATGTCGCGCTTGAGCGTGCGGCCATGCTGCTTCATCCAGAGCACCATCTGCACGATCAGCACGCAGGCCACCAGCACCATCGCGGTCTGAAAATAATCCTGTGCGTCACCTGACAAGACTTCGGTAAAACTGATCAGCGCCACACCCAGCGCGATCGCCGCCAGGATACCCACGGCCACGCCAGCCCATAAATAAGGCAAGCCCCGCCGGGCATCGGCGTCTCCGTTTGTCAGCCACGCATACAAAATGCCGACCACCAGCAGCGCCTCGACACTTTCCCGCCACACGACAAACAACACCTGACCCATCGAAAACCTCCAACACTTAACCTGCGCCAGACGCCATCAAGATCGCCTTATCTGGCTATTTGATTATTTTGTTTATTTGGCAACGATCACACCCTGAGCCTGCTGGTGAAAATCATCAAAAAACTTGTATTCGCCGGGTGACAGCGGGGCGATCACGACGAATGAATCAGCCCCCGGCGCCAGCACTTTCTCTTTGCGCAACTGCACGCTTTCAAATTCAGCCGCGCCTTTGCCTGTGTTACGCACTTCAATCTTGATGCGCTGTCCGGCCGGCACCTCGATACGCGCCGGCGTCAGCTTGCCGTCGTTCATCTCGAGCTTGAACGTCGGCAAATCGACCGCCTGCGCAATATTGGCGCGCGCGCCTACCAGAACGAAAACCGCGAAAACCGTCAATATCCTGTTGAATCTCATTGGCTATTCCAGAAAGAAGATGGCGCGCCAAAGACGCACCACATGCCACAAAACCGTCTGTCAAGACGCCGGTCAGTAACCACCCTTCTTGCCAATGCCTGCAAAAGTGAAGTCATAGTTCAGTTCGAACGGCTTGAACCACGGGCCCACGCCTGTTTCCTTGTCCACGTGGCGACCAAACGCCATGTGACCGGTTTGCACCGGCGGCGCGATAAACAGCTTCAAATGATATTTGCCCGGGCCCGACAGCTTCACGTTGTCCCCATAGTGCGGACCATCGCTTGCCACCATCGCCATCAGATCGCCCTTTTGCACATCCTTCGAACCCGCTTTCGACAACTCATAGCGCACTTGCAGATACGGCATCCAGTCGCCTTCGGCGAAACCCGTTGGGTTGTTTTTCACCGCGTGAATATCCGCTTCGAGGTGAATATCCGAATCCGATGCCTTGCGCATCATCCCTTCCGGCTCCATCGTGATCGGCTGCAGATATACCGCGCCGATTTCCATCCCGCCTTGAATCTGCTGCTTGCCAATCGGATACTCGGCGGCCACGGCCGACAGTGCAATAATCGCCGCTGCGGTGGCAACCCCACCACGCAAAAATGAAGAAACCCGCATGGAAACTCCTGGTAAATCAGACTGGAAGGAAGATAAGTGCGCCGCACAACAGCCCACTTCGAATACTGTCCGCACCCTGAACATCAACACCACCCACACTATTCAACACGATTGCGAAAGCAATCAATAGTGTTAATGCGAACAATTCTCAATAATCGTCAAGTGTAGCATTCTTCATTGCAGAGAACCAGGCAAATCGGCGCAAGACCTTTCCCTGTAAGGGTTTCAGAAGGTTAGAACAAGCTTTGGCGGAAGCCCGGCTAACCGGTCGCCCGATGCTCCGTGACATCAAGTCGCATCCTCAATGGCGTTTTCAGTAGCGTTTTCCGTGGCTTCACCCCGCGCCACTCACGTGGTCGCCGACATTGGCCCCAAACACACGCTCACGCAACAGCGCAAGCTGATCGCGGGCCTGCGCGGCTTTTTCAAACTCGAGATTTTTGGCATGTTCCATCATTTGCTTTTCTAGCAGCTTGAGTTCTTTCGCCAACTGTTTTTCAGACATGTCTTCGAACCGGGCCCGTTGTTGTTGCTCTTTCAGTTCGGCGCGTGCTTCATCAACGTTATAGACGCCATCAATAATGTCCTTGATCCGTTTCACGACGCCGCGCGGCGTAATACCCATTTTTTCGTTGAAGGCAATCTGTTTGGCCCGCCGCCGTTCGGTCTCGTCAATAGCGCGCCGCATCGAATCGGTCACCCGGTCGGCATAGAGCACCGCACGGCCATTCACATTACGTGCCGCACGGCCAATGGTTTGAATCAGCGAACGCTCCGCTCGCAAAAACCCTTCCTTGTCGGCATCCAGAATCGCCACGAGCGACACCTCGGGAATATCCAGACCTTCCCGCAGCAAGTTAATCCCCACCAGCACATCGAACGTCCCTAAGCGCAGATCGCGGATAATCTCGACCCGCTCGACCGTATCGATGTCGCTATGCAGATAGCGCACCTTGATCCCATGCTCCGCCAGGAACTCGGTAAGCTGCTCGGCCATGCGCTTGGTCAGCACGGTAACCAGCACCCGGTCCCCAGCCTTGACCCGTTCGTGAATTTCAGAAAGCACGTCATCGACCTGCGTGCTCGCCGGGCGCACCTCGATAAGAGGATCGACCAGCCCCGTCGGGCGCACCAGTTGCTCGGCAACCTGCCCTGAAGTTTTCTTTTCGTAATCAGCCGGCGTCGCCGAGACAAAAATGATCTGACGCATCTTGCGCTCGAATTCGGCGAACTTGAGCGGCCGGTTATCCAGCGCCGACGGCAGGCGAAAACCATAATCGACGAGGTTTTCCTTGCGCGCCCGGTCGCCGTTGTACATGCCATTGAGCTGGCCGATCAGCACATGCGATTCGTCCAGCAACATCAAGGCATCTGGCGGCAGATAGTCGATCAGGGTCGGCGGCGGCTCGCCGGGGGCCGCGCCCGAGAAATGCCGGCTATAGTTTTCGATCCCCTTGCAAAAACCCAGCTCCTGCAACATCTCCAGATCAAAACGCGTGCGCTGTTCGATACGCTGCGCCTCGACCAGCTTGCCCCCCTGATAGAAGAATTCGAGCCGCTCGCGCAGTTCGTCCTTGATGGTTTCGACCGCCCGCATCACGGTTTCGCGCGGCGTCACATAGTGTGACGACGGATACACCGTAAACCGGGGGATTTTCTGTCGCACCCGGCCTGTCAGCGGATCGAACAATTGCAGGGTTTCGACTTCGTCATCGAAAAGCTCGATACGCACCGCCATTTCGGCGTGTTCGGCCGGGAAAATATCAATCGTGTCGCCCCGCACGCGGAATGTGCCACGCTGAAAATCGGTCTCGTTGCGGTTGTATTGCATCGCAATCAGCCGTGCAATGATGTCGCGCTGGCCAAGCTTGTCGCCAGTGCGCACCGTCAGAATCATCTGGTGATATTCGGACGGATTACCAATACCGTAAATGGCCGACACCGTCGCCACGATCACGACATCGCGCCGCTCCATCAGGCTTTTGGTCGCGGACAGCCGCATCTGTTCGATATGCTCGTTGATTGCCGAATCTTTTTCGATGAACAGATCGCGCTGCGGCACGTAAGCTTCGGGCTGGTAGTAGTCGTAATACGAAACGAAATATTCGACGGCATTGCGCGGGAAAAACTCGCGGAACTCTGAGTACAACTGCGCCGCCAGCGTCTTGTTGGGCGCAAAGACAATAGCCGGACGGCCCAGCCGGGCAATGGTGTTGGCCATCGTGAAGGTTTTGCCCGACCCCGTTACACCTAGCAACGTCTGAAACGACAGGCCGTCTTCGACCCCTTCGACGAGTGTGCTGATAGCACTGGGCTGGTCGCCCGCGGGTTCGAACGGCTGGTAAAGCTGAAATGGAGAGCCATCGAACGAAACGAATTTGCTTTCGTCTAGCGTGTCGGCTGCGTCACGCGTGGAATGTCCGGACATAAAGGCGGCCCCCGGCCAGGAACAAACGAACATTCTAGCGGTTTGCCTGCAAATCAGCGGCACGTGCTGTTGGCTGCTGGCTCGGGCCTTGAGGACGAACAGGCAGGCAAGTGTCAAGCTATAAGCCGGCTTGCCAACTTGCCCGCTGACGATATGGCCCCAGATGCTGGATCGACATCGCCCTTCAGTCAGGCGCCCAAACGCCATGCAAGCTGTCAACAAAGTCGCGCCCGGCTACTCCATGTCGCAAATAAAACAGGCGGGATTCGCTACAATGTTGCACTGCATTCCACCCATCGCCGCAGTTCGATGCCAACCAGCCGCCCGCTGGGTGCTGCCCCAAGGCTGGCGAACGCCCGCGCTGAAAGCCCCTTTTTCCACACGTTCCACACTTTCCACTACTGCCGAACCATCATGTCCCTTTTCTCCGCCCTCGAACTTGCCCCCCGCGACCCCATCCTGGGACTCAATGAAGCTTTCAACGCCGACACCCGCACCACCAAGGTCAATCTGGGCGTGGGCGTCTACACCAACGAAGACGGCAAAATCCCCCTGTTACGCGCAGTGCGTGAAGCAGAAAAAGCCCGTATCGAGGCCGCCCTGCCACGCGGCTATCTGCCTATCGAGGGCATCGCCGCTTACGATGCCGCCGTACAAAAACTGTTGCTTGGCAACGATTCACCCCTGCTTGCCGCCGGACGGGTCGTCACAGCCCAGGCGCTGGGCGGCACCGGCGCGCTGAAAATCGGCGCCGATTTCCTGAAGCGCGTCAACCCGAACGCCAAGGTAGCCATTAGCGACCCAAGCTGGGAAAACCACCGTGCGCTGTTCGAAAGCGCAGGCTTCGAAGTCGTTTCATATCCTTATTACGATGCGGCAACCAGCGGCGTGAATTTCGACGGCATGCTGGACGCGCTCAACCACTATGCCGCCGGCACGGTTGTCGTGCTGCATGCCTGCTGCCACAACCCGACAGGGGTCGATCTGTCGGCAGACCAATGGCAGCAGGTCGTAGCCGTCGTCAAGGCGCGGCAACTGGTGCCATTCCTCGATATCGCCTATCAGGGCTTCGGCGAAAACATCGAAGCCGACGCGGCAGCCGTGCGCCTGTTCGCGGCGGCCGACCTGAATGTCTTCGTCTCGTCATCGTTTTCAAAGTCGTTCTCGCTTTATGGCGAACGTGTCGGCGCGCTGTCCATCATCACCAGCAGCAAGGAAGAAGCGGCACGCGTGCTGTCGCAACTCAAGCGCGTGATCCGCACGAACTACTCGAACCCGCCGACCCACGGTGGTTCAGTCGTCGCGGCGGTACTGGGCTCCGCGGAACTGCGCGCGATGTGGGACACCGAACTGGGTGAAATGCGCGACCGGATTCGCGCCATGCGCAATGGTCTGGTGGCACGCCTGCAAGCGGCGGGCGTCGAGCGCGACTTCAGTTTCGTCAATGCGCAACGCGGCATGTTCTCGTACTCAGGCTTGACTGCAGCACAAGTGGACCGTCTGCGCGAAGAGTTCGGCATCTATGCGGTCAGCACCGGCCGAATCTGCGTGGCAGCGCTCAATACGCGCAACCTCGATGGGGTTGCCCATGCCATTGCACAGGTCCTGAAGTAAAGGCCATCGGGTTGTAAGGCCCCAAGGTTTAAGCCCTTCGGGGCACCTGGCCCGCCCGCTTTCTTTATGATCTGGCGGGCTATCGTTGTATTTCTGTTGTTCTGTTTTTGCACTGCGCACCGTTCTGAAAAAGCGGTGCGCAGTTTTTACATGAGCCGCCGTGACCGCATGGGGCAAGCGTTCGCATTCATGTTCGTGTTCGTGTCCGTCTCAGCTTCCATCCCGATGAATATCGTGGGTCACAAAGCCCGCATCGTTGTCTGGAAACGCAAGCCATCCCGGCTGGGCCAGCGAACGGCGAATGTCCTCCAGGCCGCTGCGCCAGTGTTCCCGCATGGTTGACACACCAAACTGGTAGTCCTTGTAATGCCCTTCGTATTCCTTGTGCCGGTAAATCAGATGAATCACGTTGTAACGTTTGGCACACGATAAATCTTCCGCAAGCTTGCACCATGGATCATCGCGGTGCTCGGGTGCGACCCGCGCCAGGACTTCACGCAAAACATGGCGAAAGCGCTGCGAACGCTGCAACATGTCCGTCACAAGCCGTGTCCGGCTCGAAAACTGGATGTCCTTGGTGCGCCCCTGAACATCCAGGAGATTGTCGGGAACCGGTCCGCGCGCGCTCCACAAATCAACCTGGAAAGCCAGCGTGTCATGCCGTGGCGTGGTCTGGATCACCTCGTAAAGCGGCGTGTTCGACATCAGGCCGCCATCCCAGTAATACTCGCCGTCAATTTCGACCGCGGCAAAACCCGGGGGCAAAGCGCCTGAGGCGATGAAATGCTCAGCGCGCAATATCGTGTCGCGGTTATCAAAATAGGCAAAATTGCCTGTCCCTACGTTGACCGCCCCAACGGCAACCCGCATCTCGCCAGTATTGATCCGGTCGAAGTCGCACAGACGCTCAAGCGTGGCCTTGAGCGGCGTGGTGTCGTAATAGCTGGCGAGACTGGGCTCAACCGTAACCGTCGGCATGAGCGGCGGAAAGCGCGGCACAAAAAACCCTTTTTGCCCTTCGAGCATTGCGCCCATTGCCTGCATCGCGGTCAAAGTCTTGCGCACCGCATCTGTCGAATCAAACAGCGTATGTTCGATAAAACCCGGCAGCGGCAAGCTGTAGGCTGGCTGGCAAATGGTCTCCCATAATTCGCGCAACCGTGCCACCCGGTTTTCAGGTGCATTGCCCGCGATAATCGCGGTATTCAACGCACCGATTGAAATCCCGGCGATCCAGTCGGGCTCGATGCCAGCCTCGCTCAAACCTTGATAAACCCCGGCCTGATAAGCCCCCAGCGCGCCCCCGCCCTGGAGCATGAGCGCAATGGTTTCGTACTGCGGCAGCTCGATGCGGGTACGCCTGACATTGCGTTGCGCCATGCTCATTCCCCTGAATGACTGAACGACCGAGGCCGAATTACTGCATGTACCAGCCGTGGCTCACGACGAATGACTGGCCAGTCAGCGCCGCGCTCGGGAATGCCGACAGGAACAGAACGGTTTGCGCGACATCTTCGACCGTCGTAAACACACCATCGACGGTATTGCCCAGCATGACTTTCTTGACCACTTCTTCTTCGCTGATGCCCAGCTCTTTTGCTTGCTCAGGAATCTGCCTGTCGACCAGCGGAGTCCGGACGAAACCGGGGCAAATCACGTGCGAACGCACATTGTGTTTGGCGCCTTCCTTGGCCAGTACACGGGCCAAGCCCAACAAGGCGTGCTTGGCCGCGACATAGGCTGACTTGAGCGGCGAAGCCTCATGCGAATGGACCGATCCCATGTAAATCACGACGCCCCCCGGTCGCCCTTGTACATATGCCGGATCGCTGCGCGGGTGGTGAGAAACGCGCCATCCACGTGGATGGCCTGCATTTTCTTCCAGTCGGAAAACGCGTAGTTCTCGATAGGATTAACGATCTGGATACCTGCGTTGGAAACCAGGATGTCGATTGAGCCGAACTCGGCCGCGACGGCATCCATGCCATCCGCCACCGCATCCTCGTCAGTCACATCCATGGCCACACCCAGCGCACGGCCACCCGCCTCGCGGATTTCCGCGGCCACGGCATTGGCCCCCTCCTGATTCAGATCGGCAATGGCAACGGCCGCACCTGCCTGTGCCAGCGTAAGTGCAATTTCTTTGCCAATGCCGCTCGCCGCACCCGTCACAACCGCGACCTTGCCATTCAGACTGGTACTCAGTGAAGTCATGAAAAATCTCCGCAAT
Source organism: Paraburkholderia hayleyella (assembly GCF_009455685.1). NCBI lineage: Bacteria > Pseudomonadati > Pseudomonadota > Betaproteobacteria > Burkholderiales > Burkholderiaceae > Paraburkholderia > Paraburkholderia hayleyella. The sequence goes on from NZ_QPES01000001.1 coordinate 2,508,048, forward strand.
AGATATGCAATCAAACCCGATTACGCAATGTCGGGGAACTAACCAGATGAGGTAGGCCATCTAGCCGAATAGCATCGCCCAATTTGCGCTGCTATTGTGCATGAACCCGCTGCCAGGCACCTTTCAACCCGCACGCTGCCCCCAGCCTGATTCCGCCTGAAAACGTGTCGCGTACAATACGCGGCGGCGCTACATACCATACGTCATGCCCACAAGGTTTTGCCCTACCCACCCTCGCTGTTCATCTCGCCTCACCCTCTCTCATGCTCAGTTACCGCCACGCCTTTCATGCAGGCAATCATGCCGACGTTCTGAAACACGCTGTTCTCGTGCAATTGCTGGACTACCTGAAGCAAAAGGACAAGGGCTACTGGTATATCGATACCCATGCGGGTGCGGGCGTTTATTCGCTTCAGGAAGGCTATGCCATCCAGACTGGCGAGTTCGCAAGCGGCATCGCCAGGTTATGGAGCCGGACCGATCTGCCCGCCGCGCTTGCCGCTTATGTCGATGAGGTTGCCGCACTGAATCCCGATGGCCAGCTCCGTTACTACCCAGGCTCGCCTTATGTCGCGTGGCGGCAAATGCGCGAGCAAGACCGGATGCGGCTGTTCGAAATGCATACGACAGAAATTGAAGTGCTGCGCCACAATTTTCGTGATGCGGGCAGACGCGCCATGCTGCACGACGGCGATGGCTTTGAAGGTATCAAGGCGCTTTTGCCCCCGCCAACGCGCCGGGCGCTGGTACTTATTGACCCATCCTATGAAGACAAACGCGATTATTCGCGCACGCTGCACTGCCTCGAAGAATGTCTGAGCCGCTTTGCTACGGGCACTTATGCCGTGTGGTATCCCCAGGTGACGCGGCTCGAAGCGCAACGTTTTCCCGATCAGCTCAAACGCCTGCAGGCGAAAAACTGGCTGCATGTGTCGCTGACGGTAAGCCGCCCGCCGAGTGGCGGCTTTGGCCTGTTTGGCAGTGGCATGTTCATCCTGAACCCGCCGTATACGCTGGCCGCTACCTTGAAGGCGGTGATGCCCTGGCTAGTAGAGGCGCTCGGCCAGGATAAAGAGGCCCAGTTCAAGGTTGAATATCGCGGTAATTAGTTCGCGTGGACGCTCATACTGAAATCAAAACGGCGTATCACTACTGTCAAGCGGTTCGCCGTTTTAACTGTGACAACGAATACAATTTTTGTGAGCGCTGATTTAGCCAGACAAGCTTAAGCTGGCGAGTTTTCAGGAGAAAACTCGATATTTCCGGAATGTCTTCGTTGGGAGGCCGGAGCTAAACACGAGTCAGAGCACATGGCTTCACACCTGACGCCTGTGGCCGTTAACTTTATTGATTTGTTCGACCGAAATTCCACCAAGAGCCATATCAACAAAAAACCCCGCGAAGCTAGACTTGGTGGGGGTTGATGGTGAAACCCGGGTATTGCCCCGATACGCTTTAGTACCGGGGACCGGACTTATAAATCCCCAATAATCAACCACATAACTCCACGCGCTGCAAAAATGGTGCAGCACCTTCAAGCTCCCAGGACTTTGCATAACAGTAAATTGCCGCCGACGAATGCTGCTCATCGGCAACACCGGTTCCCTCAGGCAATAAAAACCCGCCGAAGCGGGTACCTCGAAAACACGCTATTTATTACCCCAAGAATTTATAACTTCATGGTGCGGCGCTTTCCTCAGCCTTGGTGAATTGATACGCCGCGTTTAAAGAATACGATACGTTCGGCTCCAGCCCTTCTTCACCGATGTATCCCACTTTTGTGCGATAGCGCTCCGCTTCCATATCCCAGTAACGCACACGCAGTTCCGAATTAGCCCCCGCGGTCAACACTGACTGATTTCCACCGGACAAGACCGAATCTTTTCCTGCCGTCAACTTGCTGCCATCGCCTGCGGCCAGAACGGAGTTATCACCGCTCGTCACGATCGAGTGATGGCCCGCCGTTAACATGGAGTTGTCTCCTGCTGTAAGCCGGGAGTCATCTCCTGCGGTGAGCCGCGATTTATCGCCGCTCACCAGTACGGAGTCGAAGCCACCTGTCAACGTTGACTCATCGTCACTCGTGAGCATCGCCCGGTTACCGCTCACTAGCACGGAGTACAAACCGCCCGTCAGCATGGAACGGTCGCCCGCTATAAGCATCGAACGATCCCCTCCCGTTAGCCCGGAGAGCGCGCCTCCGACGAGCACCGTGCGTGAACCCGCGGTTAACTTCGAGCGAGCCCCGCCCACCAGGATTGAACGATCATCGCCGGTCAACGCAGAAAGTTCACCGCCGATCAGCATCGAACGAGACCCTGCAGTTAAGGCCGAACGATGACCGCATACGAGCTTTGAATCGTTGCTACCGACTAACGTCGAATTTTCATCCGCGATTAAGCTTGAATGACTGCCACCAATAAGCTTTGAGTAACTTCCTCCAATTAACATGGAAAAATCATTAACCTTGTTTAATTCTTCATCACCATGCTGAGTTGAACGCATTCCACTGATTAACGAAGAATTATTTCCACCGATAAGCTTCGAGCACGCCGAACCCGTTAACGCGGACCCATGGCCGCCAATCAGGTTTGAAAAGGCCCCGCCTTCCGCTACCTGATTGTTATTCACTATTTTAGCCAGGCCTATTACAGCAACGTTTTGCGAGCGGGGCTCATGCTCGGTCATATACGCTGCCGCCGCGGCCCTGTCGCCGACAAACACCACCGTGCCACGAGGAAACTTACATTTTCCATCAAGCGGAATAATGTCAGCTTCGTCAACTTCAACGACGAGCCATTTTGCAGTTTCGTGTAGATACGCGCTACAACGATAATCCCCCTGACCGTACAGCCAGCCATGCAAGCCGTTACCGCATTGCGATGTAGCTTGCCAGTCGCTGGCTTCCACGACACCGCCAACCTGTGGCCAGATGAATTGATTTCTAGATGTCATGTCCGCATTGCACGAACGCAAAATGAGCGATTTTTTCATGATCTCGGCATTCACAATGTGCTCCTTAAAAATTCAGATGAAAATAAAAAAGCGAGACCGAAGCGGATGTATACACACATACACACCGCGCCGGAATCGCCCATTACCACGACATAAAACCATTCCCTGCTTTGACTCAGGCCTCCTCCTCAGGCCCCCTCCTCAGGTCCCCTCCTCAGGTCCCCTCCTCAGGTCCCCTCATTTCCCGGCAGCCTTTCGAGAAACTTTTGCACCACCCCCTCAAGCACCGACTGCCCGAGAATCCCAAGTGCGGATGCCACGCCGATCAAAGCGGTCGGGGGTAGATCGTGAAACATGATGAGAATTGCGCCAGCGCTGGCCGATAACGCGGCACCGACAATCATCCGTCCTAGCACGATGCGCGCGGAGATTCGCTCTTCGCCCACAAGTAACTTTCCAAGCCCAATCGCAGCCCCAACGATCAGCATCATCAACAGTTCTTTTTCATGATCGTCGAGCTGCATCAGACCCTCCCGGTGCGCATCATATTGACCAGACGCTGCGCTCGCGCACCAACTTGTTTAGCCCACTTCGAATCATTCATGCCGTTGGCCGCCGCCTCATAATCACAACGCTGCAGCGCGGCGAGTGCGTTCACGAACGTGAGCAGCTTGCCGCCCATGTTGAAAGCCATGTTGACGACGACGCGCTGGCGCACGTCGTCCAGATTCCGCCACCACGGTAAATTCCGGTCGAGAAATTGCTCCGTATCCGCGATGTCGTTCACATACATCAGATCTATCTCGCTTTCGCGGAAGCCTTTATCCGTCAGATTTCGACCGATCCCACCGCTGACTTTCCCCACGGTATCAACGTAAATACGCGCTCGCCGGTCCTCATCGCGCGCCAGTTCAGCCTTCATTTTTTTAGCGTCGTACATCTCCCCCTCCAGTTCAATCACGATGTCCATCAAGAAAAAACCGCCCGAAGGCGGTCGTAAAAAAACCCGCCAAGCGGGTTGCGCGAAACATGTATTTGTTGAAATCAGTCGTAACGTTATCGATTACGTAATTACGCAATTACGCAGCATGACACTGCGCTATTCAGCAATGCCCGTCATCCATCCGCAAAAAAGCCCTGACGTTTTAGCGTTCAGGGCTTTGTTTAACGATTCATGAAGACGCACGACTCCACCGAACCTGACAAGCGCTTTGAATTGTTCTTATGTCTCGAAAGGTTTGCACGACTAACGCGCTGTGCCAGCGAAATCCAGTGCCGCCGTAAAGGATAGAACGAATACTATTCCAGGAATTTCTCATTTTCAAGCTGTTCCGAATCGCAATTGCGCTCGCATCACGTCTCCAACTCGTCCATCAATCTGATCCAGCATCGACAGCATCGCGGAAAACTGATCGACCCAACGTCGGCGATAGATATCAAGTGAGACACCCAGCGCCACCGCGCGCGCCGCGTCATCTACTGGCAAGCGTCCGGCCCCCTTGCAGTATCGGCAAATCTGCGATGCGTTCGTTTTTTCTACTGCAACAGATTCAAGCACCGACCGCTGCCCGTGACACGCATCACAACGGTCCCACTCTCTGAAAATCATCGGGCCATGCATGCCGTGAGCAAACGGTATTCGCTCTTCGCTTATGCAAATACGGCCCGCGCCCTTGCATTTTGAACACGTCGCCATCACCCGGCGCGGCAATGCTGATAACGAATGTGATCGCTGGCCATTGCAATGCGGACACACGTCTGCAACCCACTCGACAATTAGCCGCTCCGCGAAACGCTCAACGATATCCGCCATTTTTTTATCAACGTCTTTTCCCAGCCCCTTCTTTTGACGGTCTGATTGATTCAATCCGGCAAACCGCGCCCGCTTGAATTTTCCCGATGCGCGCACGCGCTCTGCGAGAAGCAGCGTTGTCCGCCGCATGCCCGCACGCGTTATGTCCTGTCCGTATTTCATCCGCCACAGCAAGCGGCCCAGATCGTTTGCAAAAGCGAGCGCGCCCAAAGTAACTTCCGGATCACCGCCGCGCTCTGAAAATGGCCCCCGGGCATTCATCGCCACACCGGCTTTTTCCTTGAGATCAATCATCGCTTCCCCCTTCGTTGTCCCAACGTCCCAACGTCCCAGAAAAAAATATCCTGTCCGCGGGCACGCACCCACGACATGCGCGCCCTCGCCTGCACGTCGCATGCATCACACGCACGCAGGCGAGGTGAAGCGCCTGGGACGCCGGGACATGGGACGCCAAAACATGGAACTTGAGACGTATTACGGCGCGCCAGGATGCACAACGCGGCGCGCCGTAATACGCGATCGCGCGCGCCAAAGCTGGCGGCAAACCATGAGCGGGGAGTCGCGGCCCCGAGATTAAAGCGGCGCATTATCGTCATGCGCCGCTTGCATGCCAACGGGATCTGGCGGGGTGTAGTACCACTCACGGGTACCCGTCGCTTCGCGTTTGCGCACCCAGCCTAGCGACTTCATGGCCTTGCCAATGCGACGCTGCTCAGCGGGTGTCCACTTCGATATCTCCAGCTTCAGACAGTCGAGAAGGATTTGCTCCATCGTCACTTTATTGTGCCTGGCAAGGTGACGGGCAATCATCGTTTCGTAAATATCACCTTCGTACCGGGCGTCCTGTTCGATAGAGAACAGGGGTTTTTCGTGCGGCAGGACTCGCCATGGTGCAGGCAGGCTGCCATCCGCGGCCTTGTTCCCGGCTTCCCATTCCAGATACACCTGATACGCCTCTGCCCATATCTGATTGCGCTCGCGGGCAAGGGTAGGAAGATCAAGCGAAGCCCCCACTTTGACCGGCCAATAGCGACGGTTGCCCGATTCATCCTTCAGGTATGTATCAAAGTTGACCGTGCCACCAAAAACGCCCTGGCGAGGCACGTCAACCGCACGGCGAGCATAAGGCGGTCGATACGTATCTACTGCCGTTGTGAAAAAACGCTTTGCATTCGACGAATCGCTCTTGCTTAATGCATCGAGTTCAGCAAGTTCGATAAACCACTTGCCCGCCATGACCGCGAACGTATCTTTGTCTCCGATCACGATATTGGCATCCGTGAACCAGCGCTCGCTAAACAACGTGCGAAACAAGCCTGATTTGCCTGCGTCCTGTATGCCTTCGAGAATCAACAGATTGTCCATTTTGCAGCCGGGCTTCATCACACGCCCTACGGCGCCGAGAAGAAACTTGTATCCGACGAGCCGCACATATTCCGTATCCGGGGCAAGTGCATGCCGGATGAGCCACGTGCGCAGTCGTGCCGTTCCATCCCATCTCAAACCATCAAGATAGTCGCGCACCTCGTGATAGCGATTTCGGTCTGCGACAAGAAATGCTGCATCGGCAACGATATCGCTGCGCGGACTGAACGAGTACCGTTGTCCGAGCCACAGCACACAGCGAGCATCATCACGGTCTGACCATGCGCCAGTTTCACCACCTTCAAATGGTGGCGGTTTGAGCTTCACGATGCGAAGTGCGAACTGCTCAAAGCCGAAAACGCCGCGCCACGATGCATCATTCGAGAGAATGGCGAAGACGTTATCGAGGCTAGGCAGTAAGGCGCCTCTGTCCGTGCGCCGCAAATCACGTTGCCAGGTGTGTGCCTCACGATCCCTATCAGCGGCCTCATCATCCGCCGCGCCAGCGGACATCGACGCAGTGCCTCCAGCCTTGATCACTGCCCTGACGCCATTTGCGACAGGAGCCGTGAGAACACCGGCTTTTTCCATATCTTCGACTAATCGCATGGCGCGATTGACACCGATCCGCAAGCCTCGTTGAACTCCCGATACCGTTGCATGCGTCCCTTGCCTAACCAACGCCACAGCATCGCTATACAACGGGTCAGTCACATCTTCAACGCTTCGCGGAAGAGGCTCATCACCAAGGGCCAAAGCAGACAAAATCGCCCGTTCAATTTGGGCTTTGACAATATGCAAACCCTCTTCGCCATGCAGGTCATTAAAATCTGTGAACTTCCGCTCTTCACGATTGGCAAAGCATGGGAAAACAACGCTTGCGTTCCCGACCTCCGCAGCAGCTTCTTCAGCACGCATGCGTCCCGTGTTGGCAAAGAAATGAACCCGCTCCGCTCCCGAGTCATTTCGAACGGAAAGCCGCAAGAATTTCACGCCACCGTTCTTCTGGGCGAACTCGGCCTGCATCAGACAGGATGATTTTTTTACCGTCACCGGCACTGCGGCCCCACCGATGACCAAAGCACCGCTGTAGCCGTACTCTGTCGCCAGACAATCCCGCATGCGCTGCTCGATTTTCCAGTCGTCGTCAGCGCAAATCAGCACATGCAAATCGGGGTACGCTGCCCGCAATGCAACGGCAACCGGCAAAATTCCGCCCGCATCAAAACACACGACAACAGAAATACGTTCGCCGGTTGCCATGCGAATGGATCGCGCCGTCGCATAGCCTTCTGTAATCAAGGCAATCCGGTCATTGGCCTGAATTTCACCCAGCCGAAGAGACGCCCCTTTTTTTTCAACGCCACGGTTGTACCTTTTTGCCCCGGTATCGGTAATTTTTTGCAAACCAGCCAGTTGCGCTTCACCCGTGTCGTAGCGATACATGGGAACAAAAAGCGTACCGTCCTCCTTGTCAGCACGAACGCCTTCAGCGGAAATCTGTTTTCGTTCAAGATAGGGCGAATCGCTCGCATCCGACGATGCTTCCCATTGCTGATGCGCACGTCGGGCGGCCAGCTTTGCCGCTTGCTGATGCTTTTGTTCTTCTTTTCGTTCGGTTTCCTGCTGACGCGCCCGCGTTGCCTCCATATCCTCTTTTGACAGTGAATCGCCCTGCCACACAAACGCTTTCGCACCGTTATCATCGCCCGACCAGTAGCCGAACGCCCCGGCATAACCCGCAACCTGTCCAGACTTGACTATCTCGTGTAATGAATACCAGTATTTTTTTCGTGGGCCATATCGATGAGGTCGGCCATCCGCGACCGGATGGCCATCAGGCAAGGGTGGATGGCCTGCGGCCACGAGCTGGCCGGTGATCTGATCAATGGTTGCCACGCGCCGCGCCTCCTACGAATAATGATGTGCTGACAAAACAACGCCGCCATCTCGCTCGCCCCGCTACAAATCGTGGCCCTCTCACAGCATTGATCGACGCGAGCATAGAGCGCAGCGGACGAAATAAAATCGTCAAAACCTGTCCTGTTGAATGGCCGTCAATCACACGGATGATGCTCGTTCGCTCCTTCACCCAAACTACTGACATCAGTAAAACTGGCTGAAGCCGTGCTTATATCGCGCAGCAGTTTTTCGAGTTTTACAATCACGTCGTAAGACGGTCGCTTCCCTCTTCTACCTGTGTGAAGATGGGAAATTGTCGATTGGGGAATCCCGGATCGGCGATGAATCTCCATCTGCGTTAATCCATGGGATAGAAGCTTTGAAAGAATCGGGTGAGCGCTCATGCGGCAAATATTATTGCATTTGCACTTGTCTTTCAAGTACCAAAGCGATTGATCTGCATATTACGATTGCAATATGGATACTTTCGGCGAACGGGTACGGGCGAAAAGGATTGAGGCCGGGTTAACGCAGGCCGATCTAGCGCGCGATTCCGGCATTTCTCAGTCTACGATCGCTCAAATTGAATCAGGGCGAAATCAGGGTAGCAAGCATCTTCTGGCGCTTGCAGAAGCACTGCACGTGACAGCCCTATGGCTTCAAAATGGAGGGCGAACGGGTGGCGATTCAAAATCGAATAAACCGCTCCCACGCCGTAGTTCTATTGCTGAGCAAATTGCGGACCTTGCCGAGTCCCTAACGCCAACGCAGCAAAAAGAACTCTTGATCAGGCTGGAAGCGCAAGTCGCCGAAAACGACCGGTTACTGGAAGAGCTATCCGCGCGAAAACCGCGAGCCTCCGGGCACACAGTAACCAGTACAGCGCCCGAATCCCTGTTTTTGAAAAATACCCCTTCTCTCATCACCCCCGTGCCTCACGGCAAGAAAAAGAAAAAGCAGATGGCGTAGTTGTAGCGCCCGGTCACTGCCGCACAGATAGCCTGGAAATCAACGATTTCTCATCTTGCTCGCTTGCAACAAAGCGGCGAACGCTTCATCAACGTAACTCCATGCGTCTCGTGTATTGCGCCCATCCGGCTGTAAACCCAATATTTCGGATAAGCGAGCATCGCCAATAATGAGCAGACGCCGCAATTTCAATCCTTCTGGGGTTAGTCCAAAGTCTCGTCCCCCAGGGTACCGGATGACTAGATTCAAACCCAGCGCGGCCTCTAAATCCACGATCCATTGGCCGACCGTCGGACGATGCACGCCCAAGCCACGCGCAGCTTCCGTATAACTGCGGTAGCCCGTCACCTGAAGAAATCGTCGAAACAAATCCCAGTTCAGATCACGGGAGGTTGCGACATTTCGCCTCACTATATTTTTGAGATTTGACATATTAGAAACAAAATTCCCAGTAAATTTTGTTTTGTCTGATTATTTCAAAATTATTTTTAGATATGTCTTGTTTCATCTCATACACCCGGCATTATCTCGAAAATGTTTCTGTATCAGACATTAGGTTGCAAAATCCTTCATTTCTTTCGGCCCGTGATTTTGAGTAAATAACGACACCCATCCGGCGAGGAACCCAACCGCGGGGCACGGCAAGTTGTCATTCAAAAAATACTCAGAGAGGCTGAATGTGGACCAAGATTATCGAAATAACTGCACCGCAACAGAGGCAGGCACCCATGAATCAGATCGCATTGCAGAACTTTTTTATTTCGATGATCGCCGCCGTGGTGCACCGTTTAACAGCCGCTCGGCAACGAATACAAAACAGGCATGCGGCGATAAAGGATTGCACGAAATGCTCACGGCCCTTAACTGTCTACGAGCTGACGTACTGTCGGGCGCAATCGACTTCATTCTCATTGTCTGTCACGGCCCTCGTGCAAATTACGCGGTGAGAGCTGTAGGAGGAGATCCCGAATGCCGGGGCGAACAGTTGCTTACCGCATCGAAGTCAGCAGAACGCGTCGCTGTCACCATGTTGAGGCTATAACTCAAAAATTTAATTGCAAATGCACTTGACCACTGAAAGTACATTTGCAATACTCGATCCATCAACTCACCGATGGAGAAAAAATGCCGCGACACCCTGCTACGCCCGCCAAAAGAATTTTTGAGGCTGATATACATGGTCCAGGCCACCGTGAGTGGCTTCGGTCACTGCGGCATAAAACCCGTGATGCCAGTGAATCAATGATCAATGGCAATACAAAAGCGGCTATTAAATCCGCTGGCGGCAGCTCCTCGGATTTATGGGCTGTCCCACCTGATCAGATTCATTACGATCCATCCGACAACGTTCGCCCGCTTGATCCTGGCCGTGTACGTCACATAGCCGAGCTGATAAAAGCTAACGGCTATGATCGGAAAAAGCCCTTGGGCTGCTTTATCCGAAAAGTGAATAGCAAAGATTTAATTTTCGTCTACGAAGGACAACACCGGTATCATGCGGCGCTTCTTGCCATTAAAGAAGGGTTTCAAATTGAGCGGCTGCCTATTGTCATTGACGATGCTAAATCGGTGAATCGAATCAATCTGATTTTTTCCGGCATCGTGAACAATGAGGGTGAAAAACTAACGCCACTCGAACTTGCAGCCAAGGTTGTCGAACTCCAGGCGTTAAATGTTGATAACGAGACAATCCGTACTCGCCTCAATATTACTGACCAGACAATCCGCGATGTCCTACTGCTAGCCAATGCGCCTGCTGGGCTCCATGAACTAGTCCGGTCAAAACATATTTCATCAACACTCGCTATTAATGAAATTCGCGCGAACGGCGCCGACGAGGCATTTCGCCGTTTGCAAAATGCGGTTGATCAAGCCGCCGAAGCCGGGCAAAGCAGAATCACAAAAAAAGCAATCACAAAACCACTGGCTGGAAAGATCACCGTCGCTGCTGCAAAGCAACTTTTGCAAGCATTACAGCTGGTGCTGAGTGATCCCGCCGTCAACAGGTTGTCACCTCAAACGCTCAGGGAAGTGGAATCCGCTATTGCATCGCATGCGCGAGGAGCGCGATAGCGGTAGCGATAGCCGACATCAAGCGGCTCAAAATGCGCACATATGGGCTAATGCCGCGAACATGGATTGAAGTATCAAAAATTGGCAGTTTACTTAATCCATAAAATAACGAATTTTGGCCGAGTTATATAGAAAAATTTATTGCCCTGATCTGGAAATAATTCGAACCGGTATCGAAACAAGCCCAAGAGGCACAGGAATTTAATCATGAGTGAAATTGAAACCCTGGCCGGAAAAGTTGTAGAGCTGTTAGATAAAAAACGCGCAGCTATTCCACTCGATGTCGATTTATGGGACATCCGGTTAATCTCTGGATATTTAAAGCGGAGTGAAAATTATGTGAGAAACGTGATTGTGAACGTTGATCTATTCCCCAGGCCGATCCGCTTGCCGAATCAAAAAGGTGGCATCGGTAGCCGTCTTTGGCGCGCCAGAGACGTAATACTATGGGCGGAATCTCATGTAGTCACAAAATGATGGAGTTTATCGGCAAGATCAGCGGCATGCGGCGCGTAATACACTGACTGAAGAATGCTCAGATCGCGGTGCCCGCTGATTTTTGCCAGCTCCATCACATTGAATATTTTTGATAATCGCGTGAGCGCCTCTCGGCGGGCATCGTGAAAATGCAAATCTTCCAGCATTGCAGCTTTCGTTGCCTTGCGGAACAAAGCGCTTCGAATCTCACTTTTTACGCCGAAAATAAAACCGTCGAATTCATTGTGTAACGGGCGCATTTGCTCGATAACCCGCAACGCTTTGGGCGAAAGAGGCACATCACGCGCGATTTCTGTTTTCGTGCGCGGCAAATGCGCATAGCGGCCCGCATCGTCCAGACGATCCCAGCGAAGCCCTTCAATCTCACCCGCCCTCATCGCTGTCTCAAGCGCTAAAACGAACATCGCGCCGATTCGCGCGGATTTTGTTTTCGGCGTTGCGTCATGCCGATAGCCGAGCTGGAGCAAAACCCGATCGCGCTCGTCATCCGATATCCGCCGCTTCCGCGGCTGCGGTTCTGTGGGGCGGCGCATACCTGTAAAGGGACTTTCTTTCGTCCACTTCCACTCATCACGCGCGGTTGTGAACACATGCGAGTACAGGTTGATTTCTCGCAACACCGTAGCGGAACCAACGGGCGGCCGCTTCGCACCGGCGTCACCGGCAAGCCGCGCGTCTCGCCATCGGCCCATATGTTCCGCCGTGACATCAGCAAGCGGCATGTCGGCCAACTCCGGGAAATCGCGGATAAACGCCCCAAACCGGATGGCTTCCCAGCGCGCGCTTCTTTTTGTGGGCGACACGCGTTTTTCATATTCGCGCATGGCATCCGCTACCGTATGAACGGTTCCCGGAGTGATCGCACCGATATGGATCTCGTGCTCCTTGCCTGTCGCCCAGGCAACGGCATCGGCCTTGCTTTTGAAGGTCTCGGACAGGTACACACCTTTACGCCTGACCTGTGCACGCCAGACGCCGCCCCGCTTTGCATATGTTGCCATCCAACACCCTGGTGCAAATCCCGGTGCAAACCTGGTGCACTCAGGTGCCAATCTTCGAATAAATTGATGGAGATATTGATGGAAAGCGGTGGCGCTGTAAAGCCAGTAAATCTTTGATATTCCATGCACTTTTGTTAAAAAAGTGAAGGAAAAGGTGGGGGGCCCTGGTACCGGGGACCGGACTTGAACCGGCAAGCCGTTAGGCGGCGGATTTTCGTCACACTACGTCTTTCGACGCCATTCGAGCCTGAAGACATGAACGTTCGTGCGCTGGACTATGCCTTCGCCATCCCGACGCGCTGCATGCAACATGTTGCCAGCGTGCCGTCTTAGGCGCCCCCCGTCTAGTCTCTACACCTTCCACACCTGGCGCCTGAACCGTTAAACGTAACGATCTGATTCAGGAAGCGTTGGCGGGCTTGGCTCGGTATTGCCTCGATGGCTGAACTGCGCATCAGGGGGTTCGCCGAATTTGAGGGGTTCTACACCAGCCGTTTCCGGCTGGGCACTCAATTTTTTTAAGTCCGCTATGTTTACCAATTTCATCACCCCGGCAGGGCGGACGAGATTCTACCACCGCGTTGCGGCCATACCAACCGCTTATCCAGCACAAAAACGACACAAGCATGGCTCATCTCAATCATGGCTGGTCAAAAGTGTGGCGGACCCGTTGCGATGCGCTGAAATACGGCACCCCAAGTGCCGCCAGCACTGCCGAGCGAAGCAATCCACCCAGCGGCAACGCGATGGGCACAGCAATCGCATCACTCAGATACGTGCCCGCCAGATACAGCAGAAACTGCAGCGCCACAACGCTCACCAGCCAGATCTGAACATGCCGCACAAAACGCCGCGAGCGCCGGTACACCAGCAGTAAAAGCCATCCCAGCCCCATCGCAACGACAAGATCAAGTGCGACACCCAAGCCCGTTAGCAGCAGCACGACGCGGTACCAATCCGCGGTTTCAGGCCGAAAGAACACCGCATACAGCTCCCACGTCAACATCAACTTGATGGGGTCGCGCAATTGCGCGACGGTCACGGCCAGCAGCAACACCAGACCCAGCACGGCAAGCAATAGCCAGCCCCGCAAGCCTTTGGGCGTGGGCTCCATGTCCGGGGCGGCCGACCTTGCCGTATTCGCCTGAACCGGCTCGTCTTGCAGTTGCGACGACGGCTTCGATATCACGTCCACTTCGTTCAACCTCTCGATGTCTAACGCAGTAGTTCATCCCCTGGCATGGCTTCGTTACCCGTATCGCTATCGTTATCGCCAGAAGCAGTTTCACCCAGCCGCTACGTCATTAGAATTTTTCTTCGGCAAAGCCGCCAGGATACGCAGTGTATCGTTCGTGCGCATTCAATCTTTACCAATCAGGCACCCCACATGTCTTACCCTCATCTGCTATCGAAGCTTGATCTCGGCTTCACGACGCTGCGCAATCGTGTCGTGATGGGCTCGATGCACACGGGTATGGAAGACCGCTTCTGGAATTATCCCAAGCTCGCGGCGTATTTCCGCGAACGTGCCAAAGGGGGCGTTGGGTTGATTATCACGGGAGGCTTTTCGCCGAATCGCGCGGGCTGGCTGCTGCCGTTCGGCGGAACCCTGAACTCCGTGTTCGATCTGCGCCATCATCGCCTGCTCACACGCGCGGTGCATGACGAAGGCGGCAAGATCGCCCTGCAGATCCTGCATGCCGGACGCTATGGCTATCAGCCGTTCGTCGTGTCGGCCTCGGCGCTCAAATCCCCGATTTCGAAGTTCAAGCCGCGGGCGCTGAGCCTGGGCGGCATCGCCAGCACGGTGCGCGCCTACGTGCGCTGTGCCCGGCTCGCGCAACGCGCGGGCTATGACGGCGTCGAAATCATGGGCAGTGAGGGCTATCTGCTGAGCCAGTTCCTGTGCCTGCGGACCAACCAGCGCACCGACCACTATGGCGGCAGCATCGATAACCGCGCGCGGCTCGCCTGTGACATCGTCGAGCAGGTCCGTGCGGCTTGCGGCGAGCACTTTATCGTGATCTTCCGTTTGTCGCTGATCGATCTGGTCGAGGACGGCAATACGTGGGAAGAAACCCTGCACGTCGCGCAGAAGCTCGAAGCGGCAGGCGTCACGCTGTTCAATACCGGCATTGGCTGGCATGAGGCGCGGGTTCCGACCATCGTGACTTCCGTGCCGCGTGCGGTTTTCGCCCCGCTTGCGATGCGGCTCAAGCAGGCGGTGCGTGTGCCGGTCATCGTTTCGAACCGGATCAACACGCCAGAGGTTGCCGAAACCTTGCTAGCGCAAGGCATGGGCGATCTGGTTTCGCTCGCGCGGCCGTTGCTCGCCGATCCTGAGTTTGTCGCCAAGGCAGCGACCGGCCGCGCCCATGAAATCAATACCTGCATCGCCTGTAATCAGGCCTGCCTCGATCACACGTTTCAGAACCGGCGCGCCACATGCCTCGTCAACCCGCGTGCCGGCCGCGAAACCGAATTGCGCTATCAACCCCTGAGCGCCCAGCAACGCTTGCGCCGCATTGCGGTCGTCGGCGCGGGGCCGGCGGGCTTGTCCGCTGCAACCGTGGCGGCGGCGCGCGGCCATCAGGTGACGCTGTTCGAGGCACAAGCTGTGCTGGGGGGCCAGTTCAATCTGGCCATGCGTGTGCCAGGCAAGGAAGAATTCAGCGAAACCCTGCGCTACTTCGCCAGCCAGCTGCAACGTCACCGTGTCGACGTCCGGCTGAATACTCATGTCGATGCGGCACAGCTGGCAGCGGCCGATTTTGACGATGTCATCGTCGCCACCGGCATCGTGCCACGTCGCCTGTCGCTGCCGGGCGCCGAGGGGACGAACGTCCTGTCCTATCTCGAGGTGCTGCGCGGCGCACCCGTAGGGCAGCGTGTCGCCGTGATCGGAGCGGGCGGAATTGGTTTCGATGTCAGCGAATTCCTGCTGCATCCGGCTGGCGCTCCGCAACCCCAGCCGGGAGAAGACTGGCTCGACGAATGGGGAGTCGATCTTGCAGTGCGTGAGCGCGGCGGCCTCAAGCCGCCTCGCGTCGCGCCACCACCGCGCGAGATCTGGCTCTTGCAGCGCAAGCTGGGCAAACTCGGAGCGGGGCTGGGCAAGACCTCGGGTTGGGTCCATCGCGCCACGCTGGCGCGCGGCGCGGTGAAGATGCTGGATGGCGTGTCGTATCGGGAGATCGCGCCGCGCGGCTTGAAAATCGCGCGCGCGGGCAGCGAGCAATGGCTGGACGTCGACACCATCGTGGTCTGCGCGGGACAAGAAGCGCGCCGCGAACTCTATCCGGCCACCCCGGCGGCCACCGGGCCACGCTATCACCTGATCGGAGGCGCGGCCATGGCGACAGAACTCGATGCAAAACGGGCGATCCGCGAAGGTGCGGAACTCGCAGCCCGGCTCTAGCCGGTTGTGGCATCAGACAAAATCAGGCATCGCGCCGTCTGAAATCGAACCAGAACGAAAGCCCCACGCTCGCCAGGATCACGCCCGTTGCGATGACTGTCGAACGTGTCACGGGCTCGCCCAGCAGCAACGCGCCCAGCGCGACGGCGACCACCGGATTCACATACATGCAACTGCTGGCAATGATCGGGCTGGTGTTCTGGATCAGATAGCCATAGGCGACATAAGCCACCATCGAGCCCACCAGCATCAGATACAAAAACGCGAGCACTGGTAACACGTGCAAATCGAGCATGCGCTCACCCGAGATCCACGCCACGAGCGTTGCCACCACGCCCCCCAGGCCGATTTGCAAAGCGGTCGAAACGAACAGGTCGGCGGGCAGTTTGAGGCGTCCCGCCAGAAAGGCCCCGCCCGCCCAGAACAGCGCGCCACACAAAATAGCGAGGCTCCCGCCTGCGGAACCCGACGAGGCATCGCCATGGCTCAGGATGGCGATGCCCAGCAGGCCAAGCGCAACGGCGAACCATTCGAGTCGGGCGACCTTGCGTCCCGCCACCGCGGCAATCACGGTCACAAAGAGCGGCACGGTAGCCACCATCACGGCAGTGGTCCCGGTACTGACGGTGCGCATGCCATAAGCCAGCATGCCGCTCGACATGCCGACGAGCATCGTGCCGACGACCCCCGCATTGCGAATCTCAAGCAGCGTCGGCCACACGGGCTGACGCCGCAGGGCGAACACGAGCAACCCAAGACCCGCGCACAGGTTACGCAGGCCCGACATCAGCAACGGCGGAAACGACCCGAGCGCCACATGTACGGCCAGATAGGTCGAGCCCCACACCAGATACACCACGGCCAGCGCCAGGGCGATCCGCCCGCCACGAGTTTGGGGCAGCCTGAGCGGCAAGCGGGACGCAAGGCGGGGAAGCAAACGGAAAGAAAAACGGGACGAAAAAGACCAGGCCATCGAATCAACCCGCCCGTACGAGCGCACACGGTGAAGCGTCGCGGGCGGATGGCCCCAGGCCAGATGAGACACGCCGCGGCGCGCGGGAAGTTTGAGGGGGAAAGCAGGAGAACATGGCGGCACACCACCAGAAACGAGGAACGATAAACCACTGAATGGCCCTTGCGGGCCGCTGTGCACGGGCGTTCGAAGCGAAGCCCGAAACGCCGCGCCATGCAGCGCTGCATTATGCAGGAGGCCACATGGCTTGTGGCGGTTAAAGAACGTCACTTGTCTGCCGTTAGCAGACATTGAAGCCTTCCGGCGCCGGGGATGCCTGCGCGTCCTGGCTAGCCTCGCCCCCCGCCGAAGGTGGCATTCGTAACGACGAATCCGGCTTCGGGTAAAATACCGCGCGCTTTTCGCCACTAGCCGTCGTCACTGCCGCTGTTTGTCTTAATAGGCCATCCGGGGCATTTTCCCGGCCTTTTAGGCTCTTTTAGGCTCTATCAGGCCACCTTACCCGGGCCGCATAATTTTGACCTCTGGCATGATGGCATCGCGCCATGACGCCGGGAGGCTATTTTTACCGCTGTGTGGCATGACAAATGACAAATGGCAAATGACAAATGGCAGCAGACAACCGTGCCGGGGCACGCCCTGAAAATTGTCATGTCGCAGTCCCCACAGCACCCCTATTAGCAGAGTCAGGAGAAACATGAAGAAGTTCGCACTGTGCATCGCGCTGGCCATGATGGCTGTCAGCGCGGGAGCAAAAGAATGGAAAACCGTGCGCATCGGCGTCGACCCCAGCTATCCGCCGTTTGAATCGAAAGCTCCGAATGGCCAGATTGTCGGTTTCGCCGTCGATTTGACCCGGGAGCTCTGCACCCGGATCAACGTCAAGTGCGTTTGGGTCGAGCAGGATTTCGACAGCATGATTCCGGCGCTCAAGGGGAAAAAATTCGATGCGATCGTCTCGTCCATGACCGCGACCGAGAAACGCCGCCAGCAAATCGACTTCTCCGACAAGCTGTTCGATGCGGGCACCCGAATGGTCGCTCGCGCGGGTTCGCCGCTGCGGCCTACCGTCCAGTCGCTCAAGGGCCGCCGCGTCGGCGTTGAGCAGGGCACCATCCAGGAAGTCTATGCCAAGACCTACTGGGAGCCTCAGGGCGTGATCGTCGTGCCCTACCAGACTCAGGATCAGGTTTATACCGATCTGGACTCAGGCCGGCTCGACGCCGCGCTGCAAGATGAGGCGCAAGCGTCAGTCGGCTTTTTGAAGACCCCGCGCGGCAAAGGTTTCGCATGGGCCGGCCCCGCGCTGAGCGATCCCAAGATACTGGGTGAAGGCACCGCCATCGGCCTGCGCAAGGAAGATACCGAGCTCAAGGCCAAATTCAACCAGGCAATAAAGCAAATGCACCAGGATGGCACCTTCGACAAACTCGCCAAGCCGTATTTCGATTTCGATATCTATCAGAACCGCTAGCCAGGGGCTCAAGCAGGGCCACTCATTCGTCATTGAAGTGTTTTAATGCGTCCACGGCTTAACGCCGCAATCGCGCAGCGCTATTGCCCCGCAGTTATCCAGTCGGGCCGTCAAGGACTCTCATATGCTTTTTCAAGGCTACGGCCCGCAGATTCTCGCGGGCACCTGGCAAACCATCGAGCTTGCGCTGCTATCGCTGGCCTTTGCTTTCGTGCTTGGCTTGATCGGTGCGGCGGCGAAGCTCTCACGCAACCGCATCTCGTCTGGCATCGGCACGCTCTACACCACGCTCGTGCGCGGCGTGCCTGACCTGGTGTTGATGCTTTTGCTGTTTTACGGCATCCAGATCTGGCTCAATCAACTCACCGACCTGCTCGGCTGGGACCAGATCGACATCGACCCCTTCATTGCAGGCGTCATCGTGCTGGGCTTTATTTATGGCGCGTATTTCACCGAAACCTTTCGCGGCGCGTTTCTCGCGGTGCCGCGCGGCCAGCTTGAAGCCGGCTCAGCTTACGGCATGAGCGGCTGGCAGGTGTTCTCGCGCATCATGTTTCCGCAGATGATGCGTTTTGCCTTGCCAGGCATTGGCAACAACTGGCAGGTGATGGTCAAGGCCACCGCACTGGTGTCGATCATCGGTCTGGCCGATGTGGTCAAGGCCTCGCAAGACGCGGGCAAAGGCACGCTGCGCTTCTTTTTCTTCACGCTACTCGCTGGAGCCATCTATCTCGCCATCACGACCGTGTCGAACTTCGTGCTGATGTACCTCGAAAAACGCTATTCGACGGGCGTGCGCAAGGCGGACCTATGATCGAGCTGATTCACGAATACTGGCGCAACTATCTTTATACCGATGGCTACCGCTTTACCGGTCTCGCCATCACGCTGTGGCTGCTGGTGGTGTCGATCGGCCTCGGTTTTTGCCTGTCGGTCCCGCTTGCGGTCGCGCGTGTTTCAAAGCGCAAATGGCTCTCGGGCAGCGTGTGGCTATACACCTATATTTTTCGCGGCACGCCGCTTTACGTGCAGTTGCTGCTTTGCTACACAGGCCTCTACAGCCTCGATTTCATCCGTGCGCACCCGCTCACCGATGCCTTCTTCCGCGATGGCATGCATTGCACGCTGCTGGCGTTCACGCTCAATACCTGCGCTTACACCACCGAGATTTTCGCGGGCGCCATCCGCGCGACACCTTATGGCGAGATCGAAGCTGCACGAGCCTATGGCATGTCGCCCTTCACGCTGTACCGGCGGGTGATTCTGCCTTCGGCACTGCGCCGCTCCCTGCCCTACTACAGCAACGAAGTGATCCTGATGCTGCACGCCACCACGGTCGCCTTCACGGCCACCGTGCCGGATATCCTCAAGATCGCCCGCGATGTGAACTCCGCCACCTATCAGTCGTTTGGCGCCTTCGGCATTGCCGCGTTGATCTATCTCGTCGTTTCATTCGCGCTCGTCTGGCTGTTCCGCGCAGCCGAGCACCGCTGGCTCGCCTATCTGCGGCCGCAGGGCAAATAAGCCTGTCAAGGACCCCGATGAATTCCCCGATACAAAAACTTTTTGTCGATAACCTCCACAAGCAATATGGCGACAACGAAGTCCTCAAAGGCGTGTCGCTCAAAGCCAACCGTGGCGATGTGATCAGCGTGATCGGCTCGTCCGGTTCCGGCAAAAGCACGATGCTGCGCTGTATCAACTTTCTCGAGCAGCCCAATGCCGGCCGGATCGTCGTCGATGGCGAAGAGGTGCGCACGCACAAGGACAAAACCGGGGCGCTGTGCGTCTCCAATCACAAGCAGTTGCAGTTCGTGCGCACCAAGCTGGCGATGGTGTTTCAGCACTTCAACCTGTGGTCGCACATGAGCGTGCTGGAAAACATCATCGAAGCGCCAGTGCATGTGCTGGGCCTGTCACGCCGCGAAGCAGAAGAGCGCGCACGGGTCTATCTGGAGAAAGTGGGGCTGGCGCCGCGCCTCGAAAAGCAGTATCCGTCGCATTTGTCGGGCGGCCAGCAACAGCGCGTGGCGATTGCCCGTGCGCTGGCCATGAACCCCGATGTGATGCTGTTCGACGAACCCACGTCGGCACTCGATCCGGAGCTGGTTGGCGAAGTGCTGAAGGTCATGCAGAAGCTGGCGGAAGAAGGCCGCACGATGGTCGTGGTCACGCACGAAATGGCGTTCGCGCGCAGCGTGTCGAATCAGGTGATGTTTTTGCACCAAGGCCGGGTCGAAGAGCAAGGTCACCCCGACGAAGTGTTTCAGCACACCAAAAGCGAACGGCTCAAGCAGTTTCTGTCCGGCAGCCTGAAGTAAAACGAAAAACAAAAACGAAAAACGAAGAACGGCAGGCGGCGGCACATCAACGCCACACCCTAAGCTCTCATCTCCGGGGCGATCGCGCCAGCCGCAGGGTGAACGGCCCTAAAACGAAAGCGCTGCCGAACGGGCAGCGCTTTTTTTCATGTTTTTTATGCCGTCACGGCATACGCGCAACGCGCTTAACCCGAGCCATCTCATGCGTCAATAGTGGCAATCCTTAGGGCGCATCCTGGGCCAAGCTGCTCGCCTTGACAGACAAGGCTCCACGCCATTTTTCCGGCATCGCCCCTGTCAGCCAACCTGCCCCGGCCATGGCAATTTCGAGACACCTTCGTGAAACACGCTTATTTTCTTCGCCCGTGGCCCAACTATTTTTGCTAAATTAGTAACCAGAGTAGCAAAATGATGGACATTAAAAGTAGTTTTACTTCAAAATCACGAGGAGACAGACCGGCAGCAACGCTGCATCGCGGTGTGTCATCGGGCAGAAAAGCCTTGAGTTTTTGCCTGCTGCACCCCATGACAATCAGCCATCAAGGTGCCGGTCTACCCCTATAGCGCCCAGTTTTAGCCTTTCTGTCCCGTGCCACCGGCATGCGGACGCCGTTCGCAATGCTGGGTTTATTTTTTGACAGGGTATGGAGAAAACAATGAAAAAAGCTTTGCTCGCCGCCTCGTTGCTGACCATGGGCGCAGCTGCCCATGCGCAAAGCAGCGTCACGCTTTACGGCCGTCTCGACGCTGGGCTCGAATATATGTCGGGTGTACCGACAGGCTCAGGTCCGAAAGGCCAGGCAACAGGCAGCGGAAACCGTTTCCGCGCCGAAAGCGGCGATTGGGGCACGAGCCTGTGGGGCATAAAAGGTATCGAAGACATCGGTGGCGGCAACAAGGTGCTGTTTCACCTCGAAGGCAGCTTTAACACGATGACGGGCGCAGGCCCAGGCGGAGGCGGGATTTTCAATCGCTGGGCCACGATAGGTATGTCGAACGACAACTACGGCACCTTGCTGCTGGGCCGTGAGCTGTTCATCGCCAACGGCGTCTGGGATTTCGACCCGTTTGGCCAGTCGAACTGGTCATCGGCATCGCTGGTGCGCGGCCGTAACTGGACCCAGTCGAGCAACAACATTTCGTATCAGTCGCCGAAAATCGCGGGTTTTGACGTGTACGGCCAGTATTCGCTGTCCAATACCACTAACTGGAACGGCAATTCGCCGCTGGACGCCAATGGCAACCCAACGGGTCAAGGCCGTCAGGCCGGCCTGCAGGTCACCTACACGGCGCCGCTCTTCCAGGTGCGCGGGATCTACGACGAAATCCGCAATCCGAATAACGGTCAGTTCACCAATGCATTCCAGTACTCACGCGAGTACACCGCCGCCGTCAATGTCTTCCTCGGCCAGTTCAAGATTCAGGCGGCTTACCAGGCAATTCGCACCAGCGGCGCAGCTACGGCAGTCTCGGGCATCGTGCCAACCTCGGTCGATCACGAATGGGGCGGCGTGACCTGGCAAGCCACGCCGGTCGCGGCATTGATCGCAGCCGTATATCACGTGAATGCCAACAAGGGCGGTGGCAATGCGACGATCTACACCGTCGGCGGCTCGTACAACCTGTCGAGACGCACGCTACTCGACATCCAGATTGCCACCGTGCGCAACAGCAGCACGGCAAACTTCGGCCTGAATGCCAATAACGCCGGCGTCAGCGCAGCGTCAGACAATCCACTGGTTGGCCATAACCAGTCGGGCGTGTACGCGGGCATTCAGCACGTGTTCTAACGCGCGGGCTATTTTATGTAAGGCATGGCCCACCACAGGGCGGCCACAGAACTGTTTTCACGCTGCTATGAGAGGCGCGTAACGGTGCGAAACCCACATGGGCTTTGCACCGTTTTTTTTAGGCACGAGGTGAAAACAGTTTGGCCGGGGCTGGCATGCCTGTTACCTCACACCGCGGCTTCGTTTTCCTCGCCCGTGCGAATGCGGATCACCCGCTCGATTTCAGCGACAAAAATCTTGCCGTCACCGATCTTGCCCGTGCGCGCCGCACCGATGATCGCGTCGATGACCTGATCGCACTGGTCCTGCGTCACCACCACTTCGATCTTCACCTTGGGCAGAAAATCGACGACATATTCCGCGCCGCGATACAGCTCGGTATGACCTTTTTGCCGTCCAAAGCCTTTTACCTCGGTCACCGTCAAGCCGGTCAGCCCCACTTCAGCGAGCGCTTCGCGCACTTCGTCCAGCTTGAACGGTTTGATGATGGCGGTGATGCGTTTCATGGAAAACCTCGTCTCGTGTCAGGGTCATGCGGAAGACAAAAAGCGGCGCCGGGCCGTACGTCCGATTTGGCGCGGCGTCAGGCCAGCGGCTCGTTATAACGCGAAGTCACCGGATAGCGCCAGTCGCGGCCAAATGCCCGGTGCGTCACCCGGATCCCGATCGGCGCCTGACGGCGCTTGTATTCGTTGACCTTGAGCAGATGCGTGACGCGCTGCACATCTTTAGCCGCATAGCCCGCCGCCACGATATCGGCCAGCGGGCGGTCTTCTTCCATATACAGGCGCATGATCGCGTCGAGCACCTCATAGGGCGGCAGGCTGTCCTGGTCGGTCTGGTTTTCGCGCAGCTCGGCCGACGGCGCGCGCGTCAGGATGCGCTCAGGAATGATATCGCGCGTGGCAAAGGTAGTCGCCGCATTGCGGTAGCGGCACAGCCGGTAGACCAGCGTCTTCGCAATATCCTTGAGCACCGCAAAGCCTCCGGCCATATCGCCATACAACGTGCAATATCCCACCGCCATCTCGCTTTTGTTGCCCGTGGTCAGCACAATCGAGCCGAACTTGTTGGAAAGCGCCATCAGCAGCGTGCCGCGGATGCGCGCCTGGATGTTTTCTTCGGTGGCGTCCTGCTTGCGGCCTGCGAACTCGGTTGCCAGTGCCGTGTGGAAGGCATCGAACATCGGCGCGATCGCTATTTCGTCGTAACGCACACCGGTGCGGCGGGCCATGTCGGCGGCGTCGGTGGTGGAGATATCGGCGGTGTAGCGCGACGGCATCATCACGGCACGCACGCGCTCAGGGCCGAGCGCGTCGCAGGCCACGGCCAGCACCAGCGCGGAATCCACACCGCCGGACAAGCCCAGCAGCGCGCCCGGAAAACCATTCTTGCCAATGTAATCGCGCACGCCGAGCACCAGGGCGGCATAAACCTGCGCTTCCAGTGACAGCGATGGTGCGAGCGATGCAAGCGGCAATGCAGCTGCCATGGATGCCGCCGGAATCGACCCAGGTGGCACCGGCCTCGGCCCATCGAACTCGACCAGGGCGCACGCTTCTTCGAACTGCGCCATGCGCGCGACCAATTCGCCCTGTGCATCAAGCACGAACGAGCCGCCATCGAAAACCAGTTCGTCCTGGCCACCGACCATATTCACGTAGACCATGGGCAAGCCGGTTTCACGGATGCGCTCGCGCAGAATGTCGACGCGCACGGCCTCCTTGTTCAGGTGATACGGCGAGCCATTCGGAATCAGCAACACCTGGGCGCCGGCGGCTTTCGCCTGCTGCGCTGCCCTGGCATGCCAGACGTCTTCGCAGATCAGCACGCCATAGGTCACGCCATTGAGGTCGAACACAAACGGCTGCGGGTTGGAGGCGAAATAACGTTTTTCGTCGAAGACTTCGGCGTTCGGCAGTTCCTGCTTCAGATAAGTGCCCACGATGGCGCCATCGCACAGCAGCGAGGCGGCGTTGAAGGTATCGACCGGCGGCAGGTCACGCCCGATTGGCGCGTCAGCCCGCGCGGTGCGATGGGGATGGCCAACCAGCACATGCAAGCCCGGCAAGGCCTTGAGTTGGGCCGCGAGGCTGCTTAACGCGGCGGCGCTGGCGGCGTAAAACGCGGGACGCAGCAGCAGATCTTCAGGCGGATAACCGGACAGCGCCAGTTCCGGCGCCACCAGCAACTGCGCGCCTGCGCGATGCGCGCGTTGCGCGGCGGCGACGAGACGCGCGACGTTACCCGCGAAGTCGCCAACAGTGACATTGAGTTGAGCAAGAGCGATTAGGGTCTTCATGGCAGGAGCGGAGACGGGCAAAACGGACGGCACGACGCACAAGGCCGAGACAAAGGCGATACAGAAGCACATTCAGGAGCGGATGATGCATGCTGTCCGAAGGCAAAGCAAAGCCGGGGCGGGTCAAGGGTCAAGGGTCAATACGGCTGAATAAAAACGGGGCAAGGCAAAAAGCGCCTGATTATCTCACGGGGCCACCCCGGAGATTGCCGCTGCACGGGCTTCATGGCGCCTCATCCACGGCCCGCCCACTGAAGGCTCATCGCAACGGCTAGCGCTGGGGCCGCTTGAAGGGCGTATGCGCTTCAAGCTCGCCGATATGCTGCTCCATGACGGCGGTCTCGCGGTCGAGAAACGTGGCAATCGCCTCCGCGAAACGGGGCTCGGCAATCCAGTGCGCCGACCACGTCGGCACGGGCAACAGCCCGCGCGCGATCTTGTGCGCGCCTTGCGCGCCGCCCTCGAAAGCGGCCAGCCCATGCGCAATGCAGTATTCGATGCCCTGCAGGTAGCAGGTTTCAAAATGCAGCCCCGAGACGAACGCCCGCGTCCCCCAATAGCGGCCATACAGCGTCTCGCCCGCGACCAGGTTCAGCGCGCAGGCCAGCGGCTCGCCCGCGCGCTCGGCCAGCACCAGCATCAGCGCCTCGGGCATGGCCGCGTGGAGCTGGGTGAAAAACGCGAGGCTCAGATAAGGCGGGTTCCCATGCTCGCGGTAAGTGTTGTCATAACACTCGTAGAAAAAACTGAGCGCCGCCGCGTCAATCTGCGCTCCCCTCAACCAGCGAAACGTGACGCCCGCGTCCTGCACACGCCGCCGGTCCTGGCGAATCTTCTTGCGCCTGTCCTGACTCATCTGCGCCAGAAAAGCTTCAAAGCTGGTGTAAGCGACGTTGCTCCAGTGAAACTGCACCCCTTCGCGCAGCATGTAACCCGCCTCGGTCAGCGCAGGCAAATCGGCCTCATGGGTAAACAACACGTGAAGCGATGACACCCCAAGCTGCATCGCCAGCGCAATTGCGCCCCGCGCGAGCAGCACGCGTGCCGCATGCGTGGCAGCCAGCAGCCGGGGCCCTGTCACCGGCGAAAAGGGCACCGCCGACACCAGCTTGGGGTAATAGCGCAAGCCATGACGCTCGAAGGCCTCGGCCCAGGCATAGTCGAACACGTATTCGCCCCGTGAATGGGACTTCAGATAAAGCGGCAGCGCACCTGTCAGGCGCCCCGCCTCGCGCAAGAGCAGGTAATAGGGCTGCCAGCCCGTCGCGGCGCATGCGCCACCGCTGTCGTGCAACGCGCTGAGAAACGCATGCTGCACAAACGGATTGCCCTGCGCGAGGGCATCCCATTGCGCGGCAGGAATGTCCGCCAGGGAATCGACGACCTGGATCTCAATGTTGTGACTGCTCACCGTACCTGCACTCCTGCTTGTACTCTCGCTTGTACTTTCGCTTGTACTCCACACTCCGATGCCCTATCACGTTGCGCTGCGTTGCGTTGCATGCGCGGCCCCGGGCTCAAGGTGCGACGGGATGCGTGCGCAACAGGTTATCTGCCTGCCACTTCACGCGGCTGCAATCGCCTTTGAGCCGCGCCGCGAAATCGGCAGGGTCGCTCAGACGCAACGCACGCATCGGAATCGCGCCCTTTTCTTCCTGCTGCCAACCGGTTTGCCAACGCTCATCGAAATCTTCAACCGTCGCAAAGGCTTTTTTCAGCGTTGCCCGATAGCTGGCCACGTTATCCGGCGAAAAGCCGCAGAACTCCTGGGCAAAATGCGCCCGTGCTCCTGCGACTTCGATGGTCTGGCTGGATTGCGGGTCACTCAGGCCAGTCTCGCCCCGCGCGGCGCCAGACACACCCAGCATAAGCGCGCAGACGAGAAGGCCTGACCACAGCGGATTGCACTGCCTGGGCTTCATGATCGCCTCCTGGTAAATGGGTTAATGGTTAATGGGGGTAATGGGGTTATATAGGGCGTAATAGAACGTTATAGGTGAACCGGGTACATCCTGGGTGGCGCCACAATGACGCAAACCCGCCCATAGCGTCCTGGCGTCCTGGCGGCAATGGACGAAATCCCTTGCCGCCAGCCGCCTGTCACGGCATTGTGCAAGGCCTCTGAGGCCTGATCCTTGAACCTGTCGTCCTTATGCCCTGGTTTGTCTATCTGATCGAATGCGCTGACCGCAGCATCTATACCGGCATCGCCACCGATGTCGAGGCGCGCTATCACAAACACCTCAACGGCACCGGGGCACGCTATACCCGTTTGCGCAAACCGGTCTGCCTGCTGGTGGCGTTCGAGCGCGCCGATCGCGCCAGCGCCTCACGGGCGGAGTACTGGATCAAGCGTCTTCCCGCCCGCGAAAAACGGGCGCTCGCCACCGGCCAGCGCACGCTCGATTCGGTGCTGCCCACTCCAGCCGAGCCCGTGCCGGATGAACCCGCCAAGGCCCGCCGCAAGCGCTAAGTGCCCCCTTGCCCTTCTGCCCATGAAAAACCGCGCGGCCCTGACAAGGCACGCGCGGTTATCTCGCGGTGAAGCGGAGCAGCGGAGCAGCAGAAACTCAGGCCGCGCCACCCGGGCAGTCCGGGATACCGGTGACAGCCAGGCGGCCCCAGCCCTCGCTCATTGACGGCTCATTTGCCGTAATTGGCCACGCCGTCGGCGATTTCCTTGTGCGCGGCTTCGACGCCCGCCCAGCCTTCGACCTTCACCCACTTGCCTTTTTCGAGTGCCTTGTATTGCTCGAAGAAATGCTTGATCTGGTCTTTCAGATAGGCCGGGACATCATCGACTGACTTCAGGCTGGCCGTCATTGGGCACACCTTGTCATGCGGCACCGCGATCAGCTTGGCGTCAACGCCGGCTTCGTCGGTCATCTGCAGCATGCCGAGCGCCCGCGCCCGCACCACGGAGCCCGCCAGCAGCGGAAACGGCGTCAGCACCAGCACATCCACCGGATCACCATCGCCTGAAAGCGTTTGCGGAATAAAACCGTAATTCGCGGGATAACGCATGCCCGTGCTGATAAAGCGGTCGACGACGAGCAAGCCCAGCTCCTTGTCCGCTTCGTATTTCACCGGATCGCTTTGCGCGGGAATTTCGATGATGACGTTGAAATCGTGGGGAAGGTCTTTGCCTGCGGGGACGTGATTGAAACTCATGAGCGCTCTCTGATCGGAAGGGAAGTCGGAGGATTGCGGCACAGCCTGGCGGGTACGCAAGCGAAACTTCAGCCAGGCCTTTGGCCAAGCGCTTCGGCCAAGCCTGAAGCGCCAAGGCCCGCATTATAGCGAATCACCCCGTGCTAATCGCCATACACCACGCGGTAAGGCATGCGCACCTTCTCCCATTCGGCGGCTTCCTGAATCAGGCTGTAATCGGTCAGCGGATTATGTTTCACCCAGCGCCCAGGGATGCGCACTTCATAGCCGCCATGGGCTTCGGCGACCTGAATCTCGGGCAAGCCGTTGTCGGCACGTCGCCGGCACAGCAGCACGGCCAGGCGCAAGCAAAAAAGCAGCCGCCATTCGACCTCACGCGCCTGCGCCAGCTTGCCCAGTTTGCCGACGTGCCCCAGCACGAGCGCCGCCAGCCGCGCCTGGTCCGTGCGGGAAAAACCCGGCATGTCGGCATGGCTGGTGATATAAGCCGAATGCTTGTGATAGGCGCTGTGCGATATCGACAGTCCAATTTCGTGCAACGCTGCAGCCCAGCCCAGAAACATCAGGCTCTCGGCGCGGCGCTCGGCATCGGGTTCCGTGAACTGGTTGTAAAAATGCAGCGCCAGCTCGCTGATGCGCCGCACCTGGGCGCGATCGGCCCCGTAACGGCGCATGCAGCCCTCCACCGTCACGGTGCGCATGTCTTCATGCTGCGAGCGGCCCAGCAGGTCATACAGCACACCGAGGCGCAGCGCGCCATCGGTCGTGTCCACGTAGCGAATGTCGAGTTCATCGAACACCGCCAGCATGATCGACAGCCCCCCCGCCAACACCGGAATCCGGTCCGCCTTGAGCGCGACGAGTTTCAGCCGGTTGACGTTCTCCGCCTTGAGCAGCGCGCGCTTGAGCCGCTCCAGCCCACCGCGCGAAATGCCATGCGTCACGCCCGAATCATTGAAACCGTTAGCCTCGATCAGTTCGGCTAGCGCCCGCGCGGTGCCGGAAGAGCCGATCGCCTGATCCCAGCCGGTCTTTTTGTACTCGCTGGCGATGATCTGGATTTCACGCGCGGCCGCCAGTTCGGCCTGACGCATCGTATAAGCATCGACATTGCCCGCCGGAAAAAACGTGCGGCTATGGCTCACACAGCCGATATACAGGCTTTCCATTTGCAGCGGCGTGTAATGCGCGCCGATGATGAACTCGGTCGAGCCGCCGCCAATATCAACCACCAGCCGTTTGCCAGGGCTGGCGGGCACCGAATGCGCGGCACCGGCATAAATCAGCCGGGCTTCTTCCCGGCCCGCGATGACTTCGATCGGAAAACCCAACGCGGCCTCGGCTTCATGTAAAAAATCAGCGGCGTTCTTGGCAATGCGCAACGTATTGGTCGCCACCGCCCGCACATGCTCGGGATGGAAATCGCGCAAGCGTTCGCCGAAGCGTTTCAGCGCATCCCAGCCGCGCACCTGGGAAGCCTGATCGAGCAGTTTGTCGCCTGAGAGCCCGGCCGCGAGGCGTACCGTTTCGCGCAGCGCATCGACAGGATAGATCTGGCTGCCAGCCCCGGTTTCCTCGACCCGGCCCACAATCAGCCGGAAACTGTTCGAGCCAAGATCGACGGCGGCCAGCAAAAGCGGAGGTTGAGCCATGGCGATGCGAACTCCGGACGCGCTGTTGAAAAAAACATCCCGGCCATCTTGAGCCTTGCAGCGTCACTCGACAAGGCTATGGCCAGACATTCCGTGAGGTGCAAGAAAATGGGTGGGCCAACGGGACAGATAAGGGTGCAAGGAAACACCTGCCGGCGCAAAAAAAAGCACCGCGAATACAGCGTAGAATTTACCGCATTAGGCCTGTCATCAAAGCGCCATCATACTGTGAGAGTTTCCGGACATCCGGCATGCCTGGCTTCGCCGAGTTGCGCCCCGAGTTTCGCCCCGAGTTGCGCCGAGTGTCACGTCCCCTGCCCGCCGTCCTTCCCAGCTTGCTCCTCATGCCCCCTTCTCCTCCTCTGCTGAACCGCGAACTGGGCATCCTCGGGTTCAACGAGCGGGTTCTGGCGCAGGCCGCCGATCCTGCCATGCCCTTGCTCGAGCGCCTGCGGTTTATCTGCATCACCAGCAATAACCTCGATGAATTCTTTGAAGTCCGGATCGCGGGCCTGCTAGAGCAGATGGGCGACAACCTGGGGGCCCTGGCGCCGGATGGCATGTCGCTACAGCATGTTTACGATCAGGTCGCGCAGCGCACGCACCGGCTCGTGCAGCGGCAATATGCCTTGCTTAACGACACCATCCTGCCCGCGCTTGAGCGCGAAGGCATCCATTTTCATGGCACGCCCGTTTGGGACGCGGCGCAAACCGAATGGGCGCATCAATACTTCACCGATGAGTTGCTGCCCGTGCTGACGCCCATCGGGCTCGACCCAGCGCATCCGTTTCCGCGCGTGCTCAACAAAAGCCTGAACTTCGTGGTCGAGCTCGAGGGCAAGGATGCCTTCGGGCGGCAAGCGCTGCTCGGTATCGTGCAGGCCCCTCGCGCCCTGCCGCGCCTCGTGCGCATGCCGCCAGCGCTCTCGGGCTATTCCTATGGTTTCGTCTTGCTGAGTTCGCTGCTGCAACGTTTTATCAATGCGCTCTTTCCGGATCTGGTCGTGCGTCACTGCTATCCGTTTCGCATCACACGCAATAGCGAACTCTTCGTCGATGAAGACGAAATCACGAACTTGCGTGTCGCGCTGCAAGGCGAGCTGCCCGCGCGCCACCTGGGCAATGCGGTGCGTCTGGAAGTCGCCGCCGATACGCCCGCCCATCTGGTGCGCCGCCTGCTCCATGAAAGCGCGCTCTCCGAATCCGATTGCTATTACATCACGGGCCCAGTGAACCTCGCGCGCCTGATGTCCTTGCCCGAGATGGTGGAGCGGCCCGATCTGAAATTTATTCCACACACACCCGCCATCTCGCCGCGGCTGAAAAACGGCGCCAACCTGTTCGACGCGCTCGATCAGGGCGACGTCCTGCTGCATCATCCTTACGAGAGCTTCCAGCCCGTGCTGGAGCTACTGTTGCAAGCCGCACGCGATCCCAGCGTCGTGGCGATCAAGCAGACCATCTATCGCACCGGCAGCGAATCGCCGCTGATGGATGCGCTGATGCTGGCCGCACGTAACGGCAAGGAAGTCACGGTGGTGGTCGAACTGCTGGCGCGCTTCGACGAAGAAACCAATATCAACTGGGCGGACCAGCTCGAAGCCGTGGGCGCGCATGTGGTCTACGGCGTCGTGGGTCATAAATGCCACGCGAAAATGATGCTGATCGTGCGTCGCGTATCCGTTGCGGGCAAGACCACGATGAAACGCTACATCCATCTCGGCACAGGCAACTACCATCCCCGCACCGCGCGCCTGTATACCGACTTTGGCCTGATGAGCGCCAATCAGGCCTTGTGCGAAGACGTGCATAACGTGTTCCAGCAACTCACCGGTATCGGCGGCAAGCTGGCGCTGCGCGAACTGTGGCAAGCGCCCTTCACGTTGCAGCCGAAACTGCTGGAGGCGATCCGCACCGAAGCCGACCATGCGCGTTCGGGCAGGAAAGCACGCGTCATCGCCAAGATGAATGCGCTGCTCGAACCGACGGTCATTGCCGAGCTTTATGCCGCCTCGCAAGCCGGCGTGAAAATCGACCTGATCGTGCGTGGCGTGTGCGCGTTGCAACCCGGCGTGCCGGGGCTCTCCGAAAACATCACGGTGCGCTCGATCATCGGGCGTTTTCTGGAGCATCACCGGATCTTTTACTTCCATGCCGGTGGCGAAGAACAGGTTTATTTGTCCAGCGCCGACTGGATGGATCGCAACCTGTTCCGGCGCGTTGAAGTCGCGTTTCCGGTATGCGAACGGCAGCTCAAGCGACGCGTGATTGCCGAAGGCCTGTCGGCGCTGCTCAGCGACAACCAGACGGCCTGGCTCATGCAAAGCAACGGCGAATACGTACGCCGCCGCACCGGCAAAATCGCGCGCAACGCACAGTTGAATCTGCTAGCGAAGTTTTGCCCGCCTTGACGAAGTTGTACCCGCCTTCAAGCGCCTTCAAGCGCTTTCAAGCCGCGGGTGTCTCACAGCGCACGGTACGCGCCACCGGGAACTGCACGGTGAACGTGCTGCCGCGCCCTTCTTCGCTTTTGATTTCGAGCCGCGCATCATGCCGTTGCAAGACGTGCTTGACGATCGCCAGACCCAGCCCGGTGCCACCGGTATCGCGCGAACGGCTACGGTCCACGCGATAAAAACGCTCGGTGAGCCGCGACATGTCAGCCATCGGAATGCCTAGCCCGCTATCGCTCACGGCGAACGTCGCACAGCCCTTCACCTCGTACCAGCTCACGTCAATCGCTCCGCCCTCGGGTGTGTAGCGAATCGCATTCGTGACGAGGTTGCCCAGGGCGCTCAGAATCTCGCTTTCGGCACCCGTGACACTCAAGCGCTCATCACAGTCGAACGTGATCCGGTGCCGCCCACCGGAGAGATTCTCAGCATCCTCGCGCAGGTGGCGCAACACCGCGTGCATCTCGAGCGCCTGCTCACCTGGCAAGCGGCTATCGCCTTCGAGCTGCGCCAGCACCAGCAGGCCGCTCACGATGTGCTGCATACGCGCAGCCTGCTGCGCCATCAGCGCCAGATAGCGCTGCTGCTCGGCCACGCTAAGCGGCAACTCGCGCATCGTTTCAAGAAACCCGGTGAGCACGGTCAACGGTGTCTTGAGTTCATGCGAAACGTTGGCGACGAAATCGCGCCGCATCGCATCGGTGCGCTCGAGCTCAGTGATGTCATGCGACAGCACCAGCTTGCGCCGCTCGCCATAGGGAATTACCTGCACCGACAGCACGTTGTGGCGCGCCTCGCCCATGCCCGGCATCAAGAGCGCACCGGCGTACTGATGCGCGTTGAGATAGCGCACGAAGTCAGGCTGACGGACCAGATGCGTCATGTACTGGTGCAAGTCGCGCGGCGCATCGAGGCCGAAATGCGCCTGCGAAATCGCATTGCACCACTCGATCCGGTCACGCTCGTCGAGCATCACGACGCCGTTAGGCGATGCCTGAATCGCCTGAATAAATCGCGCATGCTGCTGTTCGACATCACGAATCTGGCCATGCCAGCGCTTGGCGAGCCTGTACAGACGGTAATAAATTTCGCCCCAGGCACCCGAGGCGCTCGGAATCTCGCCATACGCCGGGGTATCGAGCAGGCGCCACAGACGCTGCTGGTGAAACGCCCCCACCAGGCCGTGCGCCAGCAGCAGCAGCACCGCCAGGAGCAATGCCGCTTGCAGCCCAGCTATGGCCGCCACAGCGGCACACAGCACAAGCAGCAGCACGAGGAAAACAAGGAAGCGCGCCCAGATGGAATTCATGACCTTGCGTTGAGAAAAACACGGGAAAACACCACTGTCATCAACCGCCCACTGCCCATGACCCATGGCCCGCCAAACGGTCAGCTAACGCCCATGGCAAGACGATAGCCGCTACCGCGCACGGTTTCGATCATCGCGTCGCACGCTGCGGGCTTGAGCGCCGCGCGCAGCCGCTTGATGTGCACGTCAACGGTCCGCTCTTCGACAAACACATGGTCGCCCCACACCTGATCGAGCAATTGCGTGCGGCTATGCACTCGCTCCGGATGCGTCATGAAAAAATGCAGCAGACGAAATTCGGTTGGCCCCAGCTCCAGCCGGAGCTCGCCTTGCACCGTGTGCGCCGCGACCCGATGCGTGGCGGGATCGAGCCTCAGGCCGTTGATCACCACGGTGTCTTCGGTAAGCTGCGGCGCACGGCGGCGCAGCACCGCCTTGATGCGCGCCATCAGTTCCCTGGGCGAGAACGGCTTGGTGACGTAATCGTCCGCGCCGGTTTCGAGGCCCAGCACCTTGTCGCGCTCATCGCCGCGCGCGGTCAGCATGATGATCGGGATATGTCTGGTGCGCTCGCTCGCACGCAGCTCGCGGGCGAAAGCCACGCCTGAGCACCCCGGCAACATCCAGTCGAGCAGGACCAGATCGGGCAATACGTCGCGGATCAGGCTCTCGGCCTGCTCCGCGTTGTACGCGCGAATCGCGCAATAACCCGCATGCTGGAGATTGACCGCTATCAGCTCGGCAATCGCGGGTTCGTCTTCGACGACGAGAATGCTGCCCGGCATTGGCACCTCTGGTTTTATCTGGTCTGGTTGAGTTTAACGCCGCGGCCCATCAGCCCAGGGCTTCGCGTTCAAGCGCGTCGTGCGGCTGGTGCCGCACGTCGGTGCCCTTGACGATATAGATGATGAATTCAGCGATATTTTTAGCGTGGTCACCGATGCGCTCAATCGCCTTGGCGATAAAGAGAAAATCGAGCCCAACCGAAATCGAGCGCGGGTCTTCTGTCATGTACGAAATCAGCTTGCGCACGAATGCACGGAATTCCTCATCGATGGCACGGTCGTCCTGCACGATCTGCGCCGCTGCCACGGTATCGAGCCGGGCAAAGGCATCGAGGGCGCGCCGCAGGATCGACACCGCCAGCTCACCAGAGAGCTTGATTTCCGCGATGTTGATCGTGCGCGAAGCGCCGTCTTCCATCAGGCGCCGGGTGCGCTTGGCGATTTTTTCGGCTTCGTCGCCAGCGCGTTCGAGGTTGGTGATGGTCTTCGAAATCG
Organism: Paraburkholderia hayleyella; assembly: GCF_009455685.1. Taxonomy (NCBI): domain Bacteria; kingdom Pseudomonadati; phylum Pseudomonadota; class Betaproteobacteria; order Burkholderiales; family Burkholderiaceae; genus Paraburkholderia; species Paraburkholderia hayleyella. The sequence continues at coordinate 2,542,767 of NZ_QPES01000001.1, forward strand.
CTATCAGCAAACGCAAATCGCGCGCCGCAGGCTGACGGCGCGCGATGATGTTGCTGCATTCTTCGTCGATTTCGATTTCCATTGCATTGAGGCGGACTTCGGCAGCGCTCACCTGATCGGCCATCTCGGCATCGAAATGATTCAGCGCGTACATCGCATTGATGATCTGCGACTCAACGAGCCCGCCCATTTCGAGCACTTTGGATGAAACCAGGTTCAGGTCGGCATCGAACTGGCTGGAAAGATGTTTGTCGGACATGTCGCGCTCCGTGGCCCAGGCAAAAAAATATCAGCCAAAACGGCCGGTGATGTAGTCTTCGGTTGCTTTATGGGCGGGTTTAATAAATATTTTTTCAGTGTCGCCGAACTCGATCAGCTCGCCCAGATACATGTAGGCGGTGTAGTCCGAGCAACGCGCGGCCTGCTGCATGTTGTGCGTGACGATCACCACCGTATAGTCACTTTTCAGCTCCGCAATCAGCTCCTCGATGCGGCCCGTCGAAATCGGATCCAGCGCGGAACACGGCTCATCGAGCAACAGCACTTCCGGGCGCACCGCAATGCCGCGCGCGATGCACAGCCGCTGCTGCTGGCCGCCCGAGAGCCCGTAGCCGCTTTGGCCCAGCTTGTCCTTGACCTCATTCCACAACGCCGCCTTGGTCAAGGCCCATTCAACACGATCGTCCATCTCGGAGCGCGAGAGCTTCTCGAACATTTTCACGCCGAAGGTAATGTTGTCGTAGATCGACATCGGGAACGGCGTCGGCTTCTGAAACACCATGCCCACGCGTGCACGCAGCAGCGAGATATCGCGCCGTGACGTCAGCAGGTTTTCGCCATCCATGAGGATCTCGCCTTCGGCACGCTGCTCGGGATACAGCGCATACATTTTGTTGAAGGTGCGCAGCAGCGTGGATTTACCGCAGCCGGAAGGGCCAATGAAAGCCGTGACCTTGTGCTCGGGAATCCGCAGGTTGATGTTTTTCAGCGCATGAAATTTGCCGTAAAAGAAGTTCAGATCGTTGACTTCGATCTTTGCCGCCTGCACGGCGTGCGCCAGGTGCTGCCCCTGCGTGGCGGTGCGCTCATACGCATGGGCCATCGCGTTGCGGGAAGAGGTGTGAAGAGAAGACCTCGTCATCAGGTTCATCGGTCGGTTTCCTTAGCGTTTTGAGAAGATCGTGCGCGCGAGGATATTCAATCCCAGCACGCCGAGCGTGATCAGGAACACCCCGGCCCACGCGAGCGACTGCCATTGCGCAAATGGACTCAGCGCAAACTTGAAGATGGTCACCGGCAGATTGGCGACCGGCTGGTTCATGTCCCAGGTGAAGAACTGGTTCGACAACGCCGTGAATAACAGCGGTGCGGTCTCACCCGCAATCCGCGCCACGCCCAGCAGCACGCCGGTCACGATGCCCGCCAGCGATGCCTTGAGCGTGATTGTCAGCACCATCCGCCACTTCGGCGTGCCAAGCGCGAATGCGGCTTCGCGCAATGAATGAGGCACCAGCTTAAGCATGTTTTCGGTGGTGCGGATCACGATGGGAATCTGCAGCAGCGCCAGCGCGATCACTCCGGCCCAGCCGCTGAAATGCCCCATCCGGGTCACCACCAGCGCATACACGAACAGCCCGACGATGATCGACGGCGCGGACAGCAGGATGTCGTTGACGAAACGCGTGATGCTGGCCAGCGGGCTTTTCTGGCCATACTCCGCCAGAAACACGCCCGCAAGCACCCCGACCGGCGTACCCGTGAGTGTTGCCAGCCCCACCATCATCAAACTGCCGACGATGGCATTGGCCAGCCCACCGCCATCGGTATTGGGCGGCGGCGTCGATTCGGTGAATAACGCCAGGGACAAGCCCCCCACGCCGAGGCGCAAGGTCGTGAACAAAATCCAGATCAGCCACACGAGGCCAAACACCATCGCCGCCAGCGACAGCGACAGCGCCACGGCATTGGTGATGCGGCGGCGGCGTTGCAAACGCACACGCATCGTTTCAAACGCGGCTCCCGTGCCTGAGGCGGGCATGCCTGTCATCGGCGTCTCCGGCGTCTCCGGCAAGGAACGGCTCATTTCACCCCCTCTTTGCGCTCAAGACGCAAGAGCAACAGCTTCGAGACCGCCAGCACGATGAAGGTGATCACAAAAAGAATCAGGCCCAGCTCCATCAGCGCCGCGGTATGCAAGCCAGGGCTGGCTTCGGCGAATTCATTGGCCAGCGCGGAAGTAATGCTGTTGCCCGGAGAAAACAGCGAGACGTTGTCCAGCAGATTGGTATTGCCGATCACGAAGGTCACCGCCATGGTTTCGCCCAGCGCGCGGCCAAGGCCCAGCATGATGCCGCCGATGACACCGGTGCGCGTAAAGGGCAGGACGATCTTCCACATCACTTCCCAGGTGGTGCAGCCCACGCCATACGCCGACTCTTTCAGCAGCACGGGCGTGACTTCGAACACGTCGCGCATGACCGCGGCGATGTACGGAATGATCATGATGGCCAGAATCACGCCCGCGCACAGGATGCCGATGCCAATCGGTGCGCCGCGAAACAGCGCACCCACATAAGGCATGCCGCCCAGCACCTGGCCCAGCGGCTTTTGAAACCAAAGCGCAAAGATGGGCGCGAACACCAGCAGCCCCCACATGCCATAGACAATCGATGGAATCGCCGCGAGCAGTTCAATGGCGATGCCAAGCGGGCGGCGCAACCAGGCAGGCGCCAGTTCCGTGAGAAAAAGCGCGATACCGAAGCTGACCGGCACCGCGATCACCAGGGCAATCGCCGACGTGACGAGCGTGCCGTAGATCGGCACGAGCGCACCGAACTGCTCAGCGGGCGGGTCCCAATCGGCATTCCACAGAAAATGCCAGCCAAACTGCCTGAGTGACGGCAGCGAGGCATGCACCAGCGACACCAGGATGCCGCCGAGCAGCAGCAAGGTGATGATGGCGCAGCCACGCGCGAGACCGGCGAAAATCAGATCGCCGAAACGGCCCGGCGCTTTTTGCACGGAAGGCCCAGCCGGGCCGGAAACAGCACGCGGTGAAGGCGCAGCAAAACGATCATCGGACATGGGAACCCACTGCTGAAAACAACCGCGCGCCAACATGGCCTGCCGGCGCGGACATGACGAACGTCACGTGAGAGCCATTTATTCGACAAGCGCCTTGCCTGCCGCATCCTTGATCTTCGCTTTCCATTGCGTGCGAATTTCGGCTACGACGGATTCCGGCAGCGTGATGTAGTCGAGATCGCTGGCCGCCTGTGCGCCATGCTGAAACGCCCAGTCAAAGAACTTCAGTGTCTCGGTGCCTTGTGCCGCCTTGTCCTGGGTCGTGTGCAGCAGCACGAAAGTGGCACCCACGATAGGCCAGGCGTTCTTGCCGGGTTCGTTGGTCAGGATCTGGTAGAACGACTTCGACCAGTCGGCCCCGGCCGCTGCGGCTTTGAACGTTTCGGTTTTCGGCTCAACCCGGGTGCCTGCGGCGTTCTTCAGCCCGACATAAGCCAAGCGGTTTTGCTTCGCATAGGCCCATTCGACGTAGCCAATCGCACCCGGCAAGCGCTGCACGAATGCCGCGACGCCATCGTTGCCCTTGCCTCCCGTTCCTGTCGGCCAGTTCACCGTCGAACCTTCACCCACCTTCGCTTTCCATTCGGGATTCACCTTGGACAGATAGTGGGTCCAGATAAAGCTCGTGCCCGACCCATCGGCCCGGCGCACGACGGCGATAGCGCTTTCAGGCAGCTTGACTTTGGGATTAAGCGCGACGATGGCGGGATCATTCCATTGGGTGATCTTGCCCAGATAGATATTGCCGAGTACTTCACCGGAAAGCGTCAGCTCGCCAGGCTTGACGCCTGGCACGTTGATCACGGGCACCACGCCGCCAACCACGGTCGGAAACTGGAACAGGCCTTCCTTAGTGAGCGCATCGTCCTTGAGCGGCGCGTCCGAACCGGCGAAATCGACGGTCTTCGCCGTGATCTGCTTGACCCCGCCCGAGGAGCCGATCCCCTGGTAGTTGACCTTGCCACCGCCGGATTTCTGGTAGGCATCGGCCCATTTCGTGTAGATCGGGGCAGCGAAAGTGCTGCCCGCACCGGTGATATCGGCAGCCTGCGCGGCCAGCGCGAAGCCCAGGCTAGCAAGACCCACGAACGCGGTGTACATCAGTTTCATAAAACCTCCAGAAGGGATGAGCGGATCACACAACACCACGCAGCTTAAGGACGTTTTATGACAAAACCGTGACGAATGATGAAATGGATATGACAGTCATCGGACTGTCATATCCGGCCACCCAGCACGGGGGGCCGAAGCGGCCGCCCCGCACGCTCAGGCGCTGGCGCTGCGCACCACGGCGGCAATGGCTTCGGCGTGGTATTGCGCATCGGCGCGCTGCGGCGCTTCGACCATCACGCGCAACAGCGGCTCGGTGCCCGAGGCGCGCAGCAACACCCGGCCGTGCCCGGCAAGCGCCTCCTGGGCGGCGCCAAGCGCCTGCTGGAGCGCGGCGTTACCTTTCCAGTCCATGTCCGGCTTGATCCGGACGTTAACCAGTACTTGCGGAAAGAGGGCCACGCCCTCAAGCAACTGCGCCAGCGTCCGGCCACTGCGCTTGAGCGCCGCGAGCACCAGCAGCGACGAGACAATGCCATCTCCCGTCGAATGACGGTCGAGCGACAAAATATGCCCCGAGCCTTCCGCGCCCAACTGCCAACCGTGCTCACGCAATTGCTCAAGCACATAACGGTCGCCCACCGCCGCGCGCACGAACGGCACACCCGCCTGTTTCAGCGCCACTTCGATAGCCATGTTGGTCATCAGCGTGCCGACCGCACCGGGCACTTTGCCATCCGTGCTCATCCGGTCTTTGACCAGCACATATAACAGTTCATCACCGTTATAGAGCCGCCCCGCCGCATCGACGATTTGCAGCCGGTCCGCATCGCCATCGAGCGCGATACCGAGATCCGCGTGATTGGCGCGAACCGCGCGCACTAGCGCATCGGGCGCGGTGGCACCCACACCATCGTTGATATTGAAACCATTAGGCGCAACGCCGATGGGAATCACGTCTGCACCCAGTTCATGAAACACGTGCGGTGCGACGTCGTAGGCTGCGCCGTGCGCGCAATCCACGACGAGCGTCATGCCACGCAGATCGAACGCAGCCGGAAATGTGCTTTTGCAAAACTCGATGTAGCGGCCTGCGGCATCGTCGAGGCGGCGCGCCTTGCCAAGCTGCTCCGAGGCCGCGCAGGCGAGAGGTTCGTTGAGCTGGGCCTCGATCTGGGCTTCGACTTCATCCGGTAGCTTGTTGCCATCGGCGGAGAAAAACTTGATGCCGTTGTCGTAATACGGATTGTGCGAGGCGCTAATGACCACGCCCGCCGCCAGGCGCAGCGCACGGGTCAGATAGGCGATGCCGGGTGTCGGCATCGGCCCGGCTAGCATCACATCCACGCCTGCAGCCGAAAACCCGGCCTCCAGTGCTGCTTCGAGCATGTAACCCGAAACCCGTGTGTCCTTGCCGATCAGCACCGTGGGGCGTTGCGCCGAGCCCGCCCAATGATCCGCGCCGGCGAGCACCTTGCCCGCAGCATAGCCAAGACGCAACACGAAATCAGGTGTGATCGGCGCATCGCCCACCTTGCCGCGAATCCCATCCGTACCAAAATAGCGACGTCCCATCGTTGAAATTTCCCCCTTGTTGCTGTGCTTGCAGGATTAGATATGCGATGCGGCCGCGCGCATCGCGCTCCAGACTTTGAGTGCATCGACCGTCTGCGCCACGTCATGGACACGTACGATGGCCGCGCCACGCTCCGCTGCACAAACGGCGGCAGCGAGGCTGGCCGCGAGCCGCTCCGAGGCCGCACGGCCCGTCACGGCACCGAGCATCGACTTGCGCGACATGCCGGCCAAAAGTGGAAACGGCTGGACATCATGCGGTGCCGTTTCGGGCAAATGGGCCAGCAAGGCATAGTTGTGTTCGATCACGCTCTTGCCAAAACCAAAGCCCGGATCGACGCAAAGACGCGCCTTCGCTACACCGGCTTGAAGCAGCGCCTCGATGCGCGCCTCCAGAAAATCACGCACCTCGGTTACGACATCCTGATAGAACGGCTCGCCCTGAGGTTCATCGCGCTGCATGGTTTGCGGCTCACCGCGCATGTGCATGATGCAAAGGCCGCAAGCGCTGTCGCGCACCGCCTCGATCGCGCGAGGCAAGCGAAACCCCCAGATGTCATTGATCATGTCGGCTCCAGCGGCCAGCGCGGCGCGCATCACCTCCGGCTTGCAGGTATCGACCGACAGCGGCACAGGCGCCTCGCGCAACCGTTCGAGCAGCGGAATCACCCGCGCCAACTCAGCATCGAGCGGTACAGGCGGCGCACCGGGACGCGACGATTCGCCCCCAATGTCAATGATGTCCACGCCATCGCGCAACATCTGCTCCGCCTGACGCAGCGCATCGGCTTCAGTGACAAACTTGCCACCATCCGAAAACGAGTCAGGCGTGACATTCAGAATACCCATCACCAACGGCCGCTCGAATGTCAGCGTGAACCGGCCGCATTGCAGTGGACGGGCAACAGGATGGGACGTACGGGAAAGCAGATCAGGGTTGGACACGGGATGCCACTTCAGAACGACAACGACTGTAAAAATGCAAAACGGGCCGGTGTGAATTCACACCGGCCCGTATCTTGAACCGCTCAACGATCAGGCAGGTGCAGCCGCATTGCCTGGCTTGACTTCCGTGCCCGTACTGCCACCGGGCGCCGCACCACCGGCAGGCGGCGGCGCATTTTTAGGCGAACGTGGCGGACGGCCTGCCATGATGTCGTTGATCTGGTCGGCATCGATGGTCTCCCACTCCATCAGCGCTGCAGTCATCGCCTCGACCTTGTCGCGGTTTTCATCGAGCAGGCGTTTGGCAAGGTTGTACTGCTCATCGAGCACCCGGCGGATTTCAGCATCGACTTTTTGCTGGGTCGCTTCGGAGATCGTCCGCGTGAACCCGCGGCCAAACGGCGTCGCATCGTTTTCGTCATCGACATAAACCATGGGCCCCAAGGCATCCGTCATGCCGAAGCGCGCCACCATCGCCCGTGCCGTCGCTGTCGCCTTGTTGAAATCGTCCGATGCGCCCGTGCTAATCAGGTTAAGAAACAGCTCTTCAGCCACTCGCCCGCCAAACAGGATAGCGAGACGGTCCAGCAGATAATCTTTCGAATAAGTCTCGTTATCGTGTTCCGGCAACTGCCAGGTCACACCCAGCGCGCGGCCACGGGGAATAATCGTGACCTTGTGCACGGGATCGGCCTTGGGCAAAAGCTTGGCGATCACCGCATGGCCCGACTCATGGTAAGCCGTTGCACGCTTGGACTCTTCACGAATAACCGCGGATTTGCGCTCCGGACCCATGAAAATCTTGTCCTTGGCATCTTCGAAATCGACCATTTCGACAATCCGCTTGCCCCGCCGTGCGGCAAAAAGTGCCGCTTCGTTGACGAGATTGGCCAGATCCGCACCTGAAAAACCCGGTGTGCCGCGCGCGATGACCGCAGCATCCACGTCATTTGAAATGGGCACCTTGCGCAAATGCACCTTCATGATGTGCTCGCGGCCACGAATGTCGGGCAGGCCCACATAAACCTGACGGTCAAAACGGCCCGGGCGCAGCAAGGCCTTGTCGAGCACGTCCGAGCGGTTAGTGGCCGCAATCACGATCACACCGGAATTGGCTTCGAAACCATCCATCTCGACGAGCATCTGGTTGAGCGTCTGCTCACGTTCGTCGTTGCCACCGCCCATGCCCGCGCCACGATGGCGGCCAACGGCGTCGATTTCGTCGATAAACACGATGCAGGGCGCATGCTTCTTGGCCTGCTCGAACATGTCACGCACGCGGGCGGCGCCCACGCCAACGAACATTTCAACGAAATCCGAACCGGAAATGCTGAAGAACGGTACTTTTGCCTCACCGGCAATGGCTCGGGCCAGCAAGGTCTTGCCGGTTCCGGGCGGGCCAACCAGCAGCACACCACGCGGGATGCGGCCACCGAGCTTCTGGAATTTTTGCGGATCGCGCAGGAAATCGACCAGTTCGGAGACTTCTTCCTTCGCTTCGTCGCAGCCGGCGACATCGGTGAAATTGATGGCGTTATTGTTTTCATCCAGCAAACGCGCCCGCGACTTGCCAAACGAGAAGGCCCCGCCTTTGCCGCCCCCTTGCATCTGCCGCATCATGTAAAACCAGAACACGATGATCAGAAGAGTCGGGCCGAGATAAGTCAGCGCTGACACCAGCATGCTCGGTTCTTCGTCTGCCTTGCCGCTCACCTGGACGTTATATTTCAGCAGGTCGCCCACCATCCAGATATCGCCCGGCGACACGATCTGATATTTTTGCCCGTCTGCCGGCGTCACGGTCAGATTGCGGCCCTGGACCACGACGTCCTTGACCTTGCCATTTTTGGCGTCGTCCATGAACTGGGAATACGAGACACTTTCCTGGACTCGCGGCTTGTCGAACTGCCTGAACACAGTAAACAGCACCAGTGCGATAACCAGCCACACTGCCGCCTTCGAAAACATATTGTTGTTCAAAGCACCACTCCTTCACTCATAGAACGGGCGCCTACATTTTCCTTGCGGCGAACCCTCAGGCATTCTAATCCAGTCTGCAGACCCCTGCCATAACCATTCACTAACGCGCAAATAGCCTGGCAAACCAGGATCACGCGTGTTTTCTGGTGCGGCAAGTCATGCAGGACGGCGTATATTCCAGCTTTAATTCCCGCTTTATTCCCGTTTAACAGTGGTTTAGCGGGGATGCTTCAAATGTTTGCCCAAAATAAACGTTTCTGCCGATTTATCGCGCGATGCCTTGGGTTTGCGCGCGGCCACGGTGCGAAACTGTTGCTTGAATTTTTCAACGATCTGGCTATAGCCGCTGCCATGAAAACATTTGACCAGCAATGCTCCGTCAGGCTTTAAATGATTTTGTGAAAATTCCAGCGCAAGATCGCAAACATGCTCAATCCGGGCCGCATCCGCGAGCGCAACGCCTGACAGATTGGGCGCCATGTCTGAAATTACAAGATCAACCTGACGTTCGCCGACGATTTCTTCAAGCTGTGCCAGCACGCTATCCTCACGGAAATCGCCCTGAATAAAATGCACATCCGCAATCGGTTCCATCGGCAGCAAATCAAGGGCAATAATCGTGCCATCAATTCCGCCTTCGCGTTCAGCGCCGCGCCGTGTGCTCGCGGCCAGTTTGTTGCGGACGTACTGGCTCCAGCTGCCTGGCGTCGCACCGAGATCGACGATGAGCTGGCCAGGCCGAACCAGTTTGTCCTGCTCGTCGATTTCCTTGAGTTTGTAAGCCGCTCGGGCACGATAGCCCTCGCGTTGCGCCAGTTTTACGTAGGGATCGTTGATATGATCGTGGAGCCACGAATGGTTGAAACGGTTTTTTGCCATTAAGCGATGAACTCTTGTACGTAACGTCGTGCTTTTAGCGGATAATACGCGTTTATATCGCGCGGCGGCTGGCCTGCCTTGATACCTTGCAGATGTCTTGCTGAAATAGCATCTACAAGCATCTACATGCGTACCGTATGTGTTACGCCGTGTTCTGTTCTTTTGAACCGTAACAGGCCTGCAACCGCGATCCTTCTGTCGTTCTTAACGCGCTTTCCCTGTCTGGCCATGATTTTAGCCGGACACCGGGTGCCGCCATTTTAGTCGAGCCTTTCACTTTCCATGCCAGTTCTTAAAGTATCTTCCGACCAGCGCGCCGAATTGCGCTCCCAGGCACATGCGCTCAAACCGGTTGTGCTAATCGGCGCCGAAGGTCTGACTGACGCCGTACTGGCGGAAATCCGCGTGCACCTTAATGTCCATCAACTGATCAAGATCCGCGTGTTTGGCGACGAACGTGAAGCGCGCGTCGCCATCTATGAGCAAATCTGCGACCAGTTGAACGCCGCGCCCATTCAGCACATTGGCAAGCTGCTGGTGATCTGGAAACCCGAGGCAGCGCCAACGGCTCCCGTCAAGGTCAAACGCGGCGCGCTTCCCAGTGCGCGCGAAGCTGCGCAGGACACCAAGACCGACAGCAAAGGGCGTGCGCCACGCGTAGTGAAAGTCGTCAAACCTACCGAAAACCCCATGCATAAACCTCGCGCCAAAAAAGTGCTGGTTCGGGGCAATGAACGCGTCACCGCGGGTGGCAACATCAAACGGGCGAAAAAACGCCAGGTAAGCGCCAAACGCCAGCATCAATCATCAAAGTAAGGGTCGCGGCTCCCGCCAGGGCGGCTCGATCGGCGCCTGGACCAGCGCCAGGCACAAGCGGCCATGATGCACAACTGATGCAATTGCCGGTTACCGGTTACCCATTACCCGTTACATACCGTGGCGCGACGGGTTAACCGGCATTCTCCTCCGCCATGGCTGCATCATCAGGTAGGGAACGTGGTCCCACCGGCAGCATCCATACCAGTGCGAGCCCCAGCAGGCTTTCAAGCAGATAAAAGACGCTCGACACGCCATGAAGCATGCCAAAACGGCTGGCATAAGCGGAATGACCCACGTCAGTGCCCTCGCTCAGCGCGGCAAGCCGCAACGCGTTCATAAACGGTTGCAGCCCGAAGTATCCCACCAGCACGCACAGCAGCATTCCGGCGACCAGCCAGCGCAGCTTGCGATAGCCCTGCCAGCCACGGCGGACCAGCATGTTGGCCAGCCCAAGCAGCAACACGCCACAAACCACACCCGTGAAAGCTTCGAGGCGGAACAACTGCGCCGCCATCATGCCCGCCGTCATCCGGTCGAGCGACGTAAACAGCACTGGCGCCACCGCATAACCCAATGTGAGCAGGCTGCCGACCCAAACCACCGTTAGCAGGCAGAAAATGCGCTGCGGCGCACCGGACATCATCGGACAACACTTTGTACCGCGCTTCATCAAGCACCTCACACGTAACGCACCGAGATGATTTCGTATTCGCGCACCCCGCCTGGCGCCTGCACCGAGGCCACATCGCCTTCGGACTTGCCGATCAGGGCCCGCGCAATAGGCGAGCTAATCGAAATCAGACCATGTTCGAGGTCGGCCTCATCGTCACCGACGATCTGATAAGTCACCGAGACCCCCGAATCAAGATCCTCCAGCGCAATCGTCGCGCCAAACACCACGCGGCCATCCGCATCCACCAGCGCGGGATCAATCACTTGCGCGCCAGCCAGCATCGATTCGATTTCCGCAATCCGGCCCTCGATAAAGCTCTGCTTTTCCTTGGCCGCATCGTATTCGGCGTTTTCCGATAAATCGCCCTGTGCCCGCGCCTCAGCAATGGCATTAATCACGGCCGGGCGTTCAACCGATTTCATGCGCTGCAACTCTTCGCGCAATTTCTCTGCGCCGCGCTTCGTCAATGGAATAGTGCTCATAACAGTTCTTGTGGCAAAAATGGCCATAAAAAATCACCGCGGTTAAGCGCATTCCGCAAGAAACCGGCTAAAAGGGCCGGTGCCTGACAGAACACCGCTTAACCGCGGCACGTACATCGTTGGCAAAAATTTGAAGCCTCAGTTTAGGCGAGCGTGGAGCCCTTGTAAATCATAGACTTCGAGGTCCTTCAGATAACGCAGGCCTTCAACCGCCGCCCGCGCGCCTGACATCGTCGTGTAATACGTGACCTTGTTGGCCTGGGCACTCATCCGGATCGAACGCGAATCGGCAATGGCCGCACGCGTTTCATCGACCGTCGTGAACACCAGCGCAATCTCGCCATTCTTGATCATGTCGACAATATGCGGACGGCCGTCCTTGACCTTGTTCACCACCTTCACAGGCACGCCCGCTGCATCAATTGCCGCGGCGGTCCCCTTGGTGGCGACAATCGGATAACCCAGCTCGTGCAGCATGCGTGCGACTTCGACCGCTTTGGCCTTGTCCGCATCCATCACCGTCAGCAACACCGTGCCCGATTCAGGCAAACGCGAACCGGCGGCCAGTTGCGACTTGAAGAGCGCTTCACCGAAGGTCTGCCCCACCCCCATCACCTCACCCGTCGAGCGCATCTCAGGCCCCAGCACAGGATCAACGCTCGGGAACTTGACGAACGGAAACACCGCTTCCTTCACGCTGAAATACGGCGGGTCAATTTCTTTCGTTACCCCCTGGGCGGCCAGCGTCTGGCCCACCATCGCCCGTGCGGCGATCTTCGCTAGCGGCAAACTGGTCGCCTTCGAGACATAAGGCACCGTGCGCGATGCCCGGGGATTGACTTCGAGCACGTAAATCACGTCCTGCGCGCCCCCGCCCTCCTGTGGCACCTGCTGAATGGCGAACTGCACGTTCATCAGCCCAACGACGTTCAGCGCGCGAGCCATCGCCGCCGTCTGCCGCTTGAGCTCGGCAATGGTGGGGGCCGACAGCGAATACGGCGGCAGCGAACAGGCCGAATCGCCCGAGTGAACGCCGGCCTGTTCAATGTGTTCCATGACACCGCCGATAAAGACCGCTTCACCGTCGGAAATACAGTCCACATCGCATTCAATCGCATCGTTCAGGAAACGGTCGAGCAGCACCGGTGAATCGTGCGAAACCTTGACCGCCTCGCGCATATAGCGCTCGAGATCGCGTGGCTCATGCACGATTTCCATCGCGCGACCGCCCAGCACATAGGATGGACGCACCACCAGCGGATACCCAATCTCATCGGCCAGCCGCAACGCCTCGTCTTCAGCGCGAGCGGTGCGGTTTGGCGGCTGGCGCAGACCCAGATCGTGCAGCAGTTTCTGGAAGCGCTCGCGGTCCTCGGCGGCATCGATCATGTCCGGCGAGGTGCCGATGATCGGCACGCCATTGGCTTCCAGATCCAGCGCCAGTTTCAGCGGCGTCTGGCCGCCATACTGGACGATCACGCCCACAGGCTTTTCCTTGTCGACGATTTCAAGCACGTCTTCGAGTGTCAACGATTCGAAATACAGGCGATCGGACGTGTCGTAATCAGTCGAAACGGTTTCAGGGTTGCAGTTGACCATGATCGTTTCATAGCCGTCTTCGCGCATCGCCAGCGCCGCGTGCACGCAGCAGTAATCGAACTCGATCCCCTGGCCAATGCGGTTCGGCCCGCCGCCCAGCACCATGATCTTTTTGTTGCTGGTGGGATGGGCTTCGCATTCTTCCTCGTAGGTCGAATACATGTAGGCGGTTTTCGTGGCGAACTCGGCCGCACAGGTATCGACGCGCTTGTACACCGGGCGCACGTCGAGCTCGATGCGACGCTGGCGCACTTGCGCCGGGCTCGCGTCCAGCAGCTTCGCCAGACGCCGGTCGGAAAAACCGCTTTGCTTCAGAAAATAAAGTTCGGCTTTGGACAAACTGGCAAGCGTGCGGCCCGCCAGCGCCTTTTCCTTCAGGATGATCTGCTCGATTTGCGCGAGGAACCACGGGTCGATCGAGGTCTCTTCGAAGATATCCTGCTGCGTCATGCCGATCCGGAATGCATCGCCGACGTACCAGATCCGGTCAGGGCCCGCTTCGCCGATCTCGCGGATGATTTCATCGCGGCTGACGGTTTTCTCATCAAGCCCATCGACGCCGACTTCCAGCCCGCGTAACGCTTTCTGGAACGACTCCTGGAACGTGCGGCCAATCGCCATCACTTCGCCCACCGATTTCATCTGTGTCGTCAGACGCGAATCGGCGGCGCGGAATTTCTCGAACGCAAAACGGGGGATTTTCGTCACGACGTAGTCAATCGTCGGCTCGAACGAGGCGGGGGTTTGGCCCCCGGTGATTTCGTTTTTCAGCTCGTCGAGCGTGTAGCCCACGGCCAGCTTCGCGGCAATCTTGGCAATCGGAAACCCCGTCGCCTTGGAGGCCAGCGCGGACGAGCGCGACACACGCGGGTTCATTTCGATCACGACCATCCGGCCATCTTTGGGATTGATCGAGAACTGGACATTCGAGCCCCCGGTATCCACGCCGATCTCGCGCAGCACGGCCAGCGAAGCATTGCGCAGGATTTGATATTCCTTGTCGGTCAAGGTCTGAGCGGGAGCGACGGTGATCGAATCGCCCGTGTGAATCCCCATCGGGTCGAGGTTCTCAATCGAACACACGATGATGCAGTTGTCCTTTTTGTCGCGGACCACTTCCATCTCGTACTCTTTCCAGCCCAGCAACGATTCTTCGATCAACAGTTCACGCGTCGGCGACAGGTCTAGCCCGCGCTTGCAGATTTCTTCAAATTCGTCGCGGTTATAGGCAATCCCGCCGCCCGAGCCGCCCAGTGTGAACGATGGCCTGATCACCACCGGATAACCCCCGCTACCCGTGGCCGCGGCAATCTCAGCTTGCACCTTGAGGGCTTCTTCCATCGAATGCGCAACGCCCGATTTGGCCGAACCGAGGCCAATCTTCGTCATGGCATCCTTGAATTTCTGCCGGTCTTCGGCCTTGTCGATCGCTTCGGGCGAGGCTCCAATCAGCTCGACCTTGTACTTGGCCAGCACGCCGTGCTGATGCAAATCAAGCGCGCAGTTCAGCGCGGTCTGTCCGCCCATCGTCGGCAAAATGGCATCCGGGCGCTCACGGGCAATGATCCGCTCAACCACTTCCCAGGTGATCGGCTCGATGTAGGTGACATCGGCCGTGTTCGGGTCCGTCATGATCGTCGCCGGATTGCTGTTGACGAGAATGACCTTGAAGCCTTCCTCACGCAGCGCCTTGCACGCCTGCGCGCCCGAATAATCGAACTCGCACGCCTGCCCGATGATGATCGGACCCGCGCCGATGATAAGAATGCTCTTGATGTCTGTCCGCTTCGGCATAACGCTCTCGCTAATGTATTGCTCAATTCTTTCGGTTGGCGCGCGTCGGGGTTGCCATTGCGCGCGCTTTCTACTTTCTGCATGTTTGCGGCCAGTCGCATCTGCCGCCAGGCTGCGTGCCGCGCTTATGCCGCGGTGCTTCGGCTACCCTGTGCGGCATCCATCAACGCCGTGAAGCGGTCGAACAGGTAGGCGATGTCATGCGGCCCCGGTGATGCTTCCGGGTGGCCCTGAAAGCAAAACGCCGGACGGTCCGTCAGCGCAAAACCCTGCAGCGAGCCATCGAATAACGAAACGTGTGTCACACGGGCATTGGCGGGCAAGGTAGCCGCATCGACCGCAAAACCATGGTTTTGCGACGTAATGACAACGCGACCGTCTTCGAGATCTTTCACCGGATGATTGGCGCCGTGATGTCCGGTTTTCATCTTCACGGTTTTGGCGCCCAGCGCGAGGCCCATGATCTGGTGTCCAAGGCAAATGCCGAAGGTCGGAATGCCCTGCTCGATCAAGGTTTTCGTGGCGGCGATCGCATACTCGCAAGGCTCCGGATCGCCCGGGCCATTCGAGAGGAAAATGCCATCGGGCCTGAGCGCGAGCGCATCAGCCGCAGAGGCTTCAGCGGGCAGCACGGTGACGTGACAGCCGCGCTCGGCAAGCATGCGCAAAATGTTGTACTTGACGCCGAAATCGAAGGCCACCACGCGATACTTCGGCGCTTCCTGCACGCCATAGCCCTGGCCCAGACGCCATTCGGCCTGGGTCCAGGCGAAAGAAGACGGGGTGGACACCACTTTGGCCAGATCCATGCCGGCTAGCCCAGGAAACGCGCGTGCCAGCTCAATGGCCCGGGCTTCGTCGTCCAGACCCGCGACAATCGCGCCATTCTGGGCGCCCTTGTCGCGCAGCAGGCGCGTCAGCTTGCGGGTGTCGATACCCGCGATGGCAACCACGCCTTCTGCGGTGAGATAGTCGGAAAGCGAACGCTGCGCGCGGAAATTCGACATCTGAACCGGCAGGTCGCGGATGATCAGGCCAGCAGCATGAACTTTCGAGGCTTCGACGTCTTCGTCGTTGACGCCCACATTACCGATATGCGGATACGTCAGGGTAACGATCTGGCGGGCATAGCTGGGGTCGGTCAGGATTTCCTGATAGCCAGTCATTGCCGTATTGAAAACGACTTCGCCGACGGTATGACCAGCAGCGCCGATCGAATAACCACGAAAGACCGTGCCGTCGGCAAGCGCGAGTAAAGCGGGGGGAAGGGACGGCAACACGGGGGGAACTCCTTGGGGGAACACCCTGTTGCCAACCTGTTTATCCGGCCAGCAAAGCCGCGTCGAAACGCATCAAACGATGCGCGCGCAGACTCGCCCGGCGCGTGGAAGGCAAACCCTATCATTCGCACAGTTCGGGCACAAAACCCGCAGGGAAATCCAGCAAGGCTTCCGCTTTAAAGCTTGAGGCCGATGAATTTTTGCCTGTCATGGCGGATTGTGCCGTTGGTCGTGTGTAGCTCGCGGAATTGGCTCGCTGTGAATGAGATAGGTAACCTGGATGACGCGCGGCGGATGAACGGGATGAAAAAGGTAGGCGCTAGGGTTCGGGTTGATAAGCTCAAACTTTCGGATTATAGCGCCAAAATACCCTTTCTTTCAAATTCAGGATGGCCATCCACGGTGCGGTGAGACTCGTGGAATATTCGCGCTCACCGCATCGCCAAGGCGCTTTAGCCCTTGATTTCAGGCCAATGGCCTGGCCAGCGTGCGGCTGGGCAGGAAATACCAGATCGCACTCAACACCTGCAGCACCAGCAAAATGCTCCACGCGCTCAGGTGCGCGGCACTTGGATAATGCCCTGCGGTCATCGGCCAAAGCGACAGCACAGCGCCCACGCCAAGCTGAAAACCAAAAATCAGCAAAAAGATCACTAGCGTGAAAGTGGTATTCGCCCGGCCGATCAAATGCGCCGGGAAATGCCGGGCCAGGATCGCGTAGCTCAAGATACCGGTTCCGCCAAAAATCCCATACGCGCCCCAGAGCAGGCTGGCAGGTAGTGGCGCGCCCAACATGATCAGCAACTGGGCCATCACGAAAAGCACCATGCCCCCACCGCAAAAGGCGTAAAGCGACACGCCCCGCCGCTCAAGGCTACGCGCCGCCGCGCCGAAACCCACGCAGCCCGCCATCATCGCCACGCCCAGCACGGAAACCAGTGCCGCCGCCTCTGCCGATGCCAGCCCGGCGACATCGCGCAACCACGCGCCCACCCACAACGATTGCATGGCGTAGAACACGCCCTGGGTCACCACCGAAAACGATGCGATCTTCCAGAACGCGGCGCTTTTCAGAATGTGCAGCGTCCCCTTGAACTGACCCGCAAGGCTCGCCTGGCGGTGGGTTTCGCGCGTATCGGGCACGCACGCCCAAATGGATACGGCCACGAGAACCGTCAACACGCCTAGCGCCATACAGATAGTGCGCCAGCCGGTGAAACCCAGCATCCAGGTGAGCGGCGAACCCACTACCACACCGCCCAGCCCGCCCACCGCCATCACCAGGCCATTCATCAAGGGCAAACGTCCAACGGGAAAATACTGCGCCAGCGCCTTGAAAGCCGCGCCCAGGCATACCGAGACGCCAACCCCCGTCAAAAGCCGCCCGACCATCATCACGCCGAGGCTATGCGCCGTGCCGAACACCCAAACGCCTACTGCGGCAAAAAGCAGCGTGGCAGCGGTCACCCGGCGCGAACCGTAATGGTCCAGAAAAACACCTGCCGGAATTTGCGCACTGGCAAAGCCCAGAAAATAAAGACTGGTGAGCAAACCCAGATCGACAGCGGATAGCCCTAGATCATGCGTAATAAACGGCGCAAAACCTAAATTGATGCCCCGAAAAACGTAGGAAACAAAATAGCCGAGAGAAAACAGGAAGAAAACACGAGTTTGTGTTGACGACATAGTGAGGAAAAATCGAGCCTTTCTGATTGGACCTGAAACGAGCAAACACAAACGATCAAAAAACCAGCGCGACAGGACAAAGCGGCCTTGACCAGGCCTCAAGCGCGAAATGCATCAAAAACCTGTCATAAACCTGCCGCAAACAAAAATGCCGTCATCGCAAAGATGACGGCACCTGCTGACAAGGCATGAGCCGAGCTGACATCAGGCTCGGCTCACATACGCCTCACCACCCGATAGGGCCCGCTCTCGCTCTTGTTGTAACTGAGCGCTTGTCCGCATTTTCACGCGTGAGCGATGACTGATTAGCGGCTTGCAACCTTCGACGTCTTGCTGGCTGCTTTCGCCACGGGCTTGCCTTTGCTCGCCGGAGAAGCGGTTTTCGCCCCCCTGGCGGTACCCGATGAAGCACTCGCTTTTTTGCCGTGCGCTCCCTGTGCGCCCTTTGCTGCACGCACATGGGTACTGATCTTCTCAACCCGGCCGCCCCGCACATTCGTCGCAATCCGCTGCGGCCCCGGCTCGCTCGGCAACGCCCGGCCAACCGGCACATGCAACACCACAACCTGCCCCGGCGCCACCACAGTGCCATGCGATTTATTCCAGGATCTGAGTTGCGCCACCGACACGCCATAGCGCACTGCCAGCGCAGCCATCGTTTGCTTGCGCCGCACGCGAATCAACATCTTGCGTGTGTCCGGCACATCGGGCTCCATGGCCAGCATGCCGCTTTCCGCGACATCGGCGCTGATATCCTCATCATCGTCGCCACGCGGCACAACAATGGTGGAACCGGGTTTCAGACGCATTCCAGCGGGAATCTTGTTGACGGCCATCAACGTTGAAGCATCCACGCCGATTTTTTGTGCAATGACTGCTGGACCGGCACGCTCGGTTACCGTGTAAGTCGTCCACGACGAAAGCGAGCCCGTGTACGTCCTTAGATTGCGCTCGAACGCGCTGGCATTGTCGAATGGCAGCAGGATTTGCGGCTGGGTCGCGCCGAGAATCACGGGTTTTCTGAACGACGGATTCAGCGAGCGGAACTCGTCGCTGGTCATGTTCGCCAGCTTCGCAGCCGTGTCGACATCGATATCGCGCGATGTCGTGACGGTCACGAAATACGGATGGTTTGGAATCGGCGGCAAGGTCAGACCATACGTCTGCGGATTGGCCACGATATCCTTGACCGCCTGCAGTTTGGGCACGTAATGACGGGTCTCGTTAGGCATGCGCAAGCTTTGATAATCGGTCGGCAAGCCGGCCGCCTCATTGCGCGCGATCGCGCGTTGCACATTGCCCTCGCCCCAGTTGTAGGCCGCCAGCGCAAGGTACCAGTCGCCAAACATGTCATGCAGGCGCGACAGATAATCCAGCGCAGCGCTGGTCGACGCGAGCACGTCACGGCGCTCGTCTTGCCACATGTTCTGTTTGAGCTTGTACGAGCGGCCCGTGCCAGGAATGAACTGCCACATGCCTGCCGCTTTGGCCACCGATAACGCCTGGGGGTTATAGGCGGATTCGATAAAGGGCAGCAGCGCGAGCTCGGTGGGCATATGCCGCGCCTCGAGCTCTTCGACGATGTGGTACAGGTATTTTTGCGAACGCTCCGTCATACGCTGCACATACTCGGGACGCTGGGCGTACCAGGTCACCTGCATATCAACCAGATCGCTTCGCAGATCAGGCATCTGGAAACCGCGTCGAATCCGGCCCCAAAGATCGCTATCGCCACTCGTCAGCTGAGTGACGGAGCCTTGATCAATATCGATGGTTTCGTTAGCGCTGGCTGTTTTGCGAAGCGCGTCGGCGACGGCTTGCTTGCTGGCTGGATTGAAGACGGTTGAGGCGGCGGGAGAACGCTTGGCTACGGGTTCCGTGCTGGCGCAGGCAGCAAGCGTCAGAACCAGTAACGCACTAAAAATAAATCGCATGAATGTGTGCACTTCCGAAGGGACTGGAATTTGCAGCCGATAGTACGAAAGTGCCTCGCCCGAGTCAATAAAAAATAACAAAAAACCCAAACAAATCTTGGGCTTGGAGAAGCATTCAAATTTTCAGGATGAGCTTTCCGGGATGCTACGCAAGATTAACGAAAACGGTTTTTCCATTCGCGCATCAATGTGAATACGGCTAGCCGATCCGGCACCGTTTCATGAAACTGTTGTGCGAGCGTCTCTTGAATTTCGGCGCTACCGGTTCGCAAAAAAGGGTTGACCTTCCGTTCATGAGCCAATGTCGTAGGCAAAGTGGGCAAGCCGCGCTCGCGCAACGCTTCGGCTTCGGTACGCCAAGCCTGAAGCGCGGCATTGCCAGGCTCGCACGCAAGGGCGAAGCGAATATTGGATAACGTATATTCGTGGGCGCAATGAACCAGGGTAGCGTCAGGCAACGCGGCGAGCGCATCGAGCGAAGCCAGCATTTGCGCGGGCGTACCTTCGAAAAGCCGGCCACAGCCGCAGGAAAAAAGCGTGTCGCCACAAAAAAGATGCGGCGGACCGTTATTATCTGCCGCCTGAAAGTATGCGATATGCCCCAAGGTATGGCCTGGCACATCGAGTACAGCCAGATCGAGCGCAGGTTGCTCAAGACTTATCCGGTCAGCCGCACCCACGGGGTAGGTCAGATGCCTGATCGCCTCGCGGGCTGGCCCATACACAGGAACCACATGGTCATTCAGCAGATCGGCCACTCCACCGACGTGATCCCGATGGTGGTGCGTGAGTAAAATAGCACCCAGCCGCCAGCCCCGTTGCGCCAGACAGGCACGCACCGGAGCAGCATCCCCCGGATCGACAGCCACCGCATGCGTTCCGTCCGACACCAGCCAGATGTAGTTGTCCTCGAAAGCCGGGACGGGTACGTACTCAAGCGCATTCATAGGCGACGCATTCTTCAATATGTCTAACCGACCGATTATAGACTGGCCTGCCTGGACCCATTCCCCGCCAGGACGCTATGTCCTGCAATGGGAGCAGGCACAACTCGATCATGTGGTTTCGGATATTTTCGGCTACCACGCGCTCCAGCTTGGCTTGCCGCAACTCGATGCGCTGCGCGAAAACCGGATGCCGTGCCGGGGTCTGGTGCTCGACACGGCCAGCGGCGCCAGCGCGCCGTACACCGTGCCTCCGGCCACCCGGATTAAAACCCTTGCCCAGCAGCATGCGCCAGCAGACCGGAGCACCCTCTGGTGCGACCTGCTCGATTTGCCGTTCGAAGCGCAAAGCGTCGACCTGATCGTGATGCCTCACACGCTTGAGTTCACCAGCGACCCGCACCGGCTGCTGCGCGAGGCCGAACGCGTCCTGATGCCCGAGGGGCAACTGGTGATTCTCGGATTTAATTCGCTTTCGCTGTGGGGCGCACGGCAATCGGTTGGCAAAATGACCGGTTGCCCGTTTGTCCCCGCCACGCACGATCTGATCGCCTTCACCCGCATCAAAGACTGGATCAAATTATTGGGTTTTGACCTTGAACGCGGACGCTTCGGCTGTTACCGTCCACCGCTTGCCAGCGACAAATGGCTCTCGCGCTACGCTTTCATGGAAGCCGCGGGCGACCGCTGGTGGCCCATCTTTGGTGCGGCGTACATGATCAAGGCTGTCAAGCGTGTGCGCGGCATGCATCTGGTCGGGCCAGTGAAAGTCAAAAAAACTGTTTTGCCCCCCGGACTCACGCCGGCCGCCACACCCCACACACGTAATGCACGCGACCACACACCATGACGCCAGATTTCATCGACATCTTCACTGACGGCGCCTGCAAGGGCAATCCTGGGCCCGGCGGCTGGGGCGCACTGCTTCGCTTTGGCACTCAGGAAAAAGAGCTGTTTGGCGGCGAACCCAACACCACCAATAACCGCATGGAGCTGATGGCCGTCATCGCCGCACTGGAGGCTTTGAAGCGCCCGTGCAAAGCCATCGTTCATACCGATTCGCAGTATGTGCAAAAAGGCATTAGCGAATGGATTCACGGCTGGAAAAAGAAAAACTGGATGACGGCAGCCAAAACCCCGGTGAAAAATGCCGATCTATGGAAGCGGCTCGATGCGATCGTGCAACAACACGACATCGAATGGCGCTGGGTCAAAGGCCACGCGGGTCATCCAGAAAACGAACGCGCCGATGCGCTAGCCAATCAGGGCGTCGCGGCGCTTTTGGCACAGGTTTAAGTCATTGAGTCATTGAGTCATTGAGTCATTGAGTCATTGAGTCATTGAGTCATTGAGTCACGCGGCGTTTGCGCGCCTGGCTTTCCTGTTTTTTTCATACGTTTTTCATTCGCCTTAGAGCAAAGTCATCCGACATGCGTCAACTTATTCTCGATACCGAAACCACCGGCCTGAATCCGCGCACGGGCGACCGCATTATCGAAATCGGCTGCGTCGAGCTTCTGAATCGCCGCCTGACAGGCAAGAATTTGCATTTTTATGTCAATCCAGAACGTGACAGCGACCCCGGGGCGCTCGCCGTTCATGGCTTGACCACAGAGTTTTTAAGCGACAAGCCGAAGTTCGCTGAGATTGCCGAACCCTTGCGCGATTTCGTCCAGGGCGCGGAACTGATCATTCACAACGCGCCATTTGATATCGGCTTTCTCAATGCCGAGTTCGCCCGGCTGGGATTACCGCCGTTCGAACAGCATTGCGACGGCATCATCGACACGCTCGCTCAAGCCAAGAGCATGTTTCCCGGAAAGCGGAACTCACTGGATGCGCTGTGTGACCGCTTCGGCATCAGCAATGCGCATCGCACGCTGCACGGCGCGCTGCTCGACTCCGAACTGCTCGCAGATGTTTATCTAGCCATGACGCGAGGCCAGGAAAACCTGGTCATTGAGCTAGGCGACGAGACCCCCGCGAATCACGAGATGGCCCTGCCGTTGCCTGGGATAGCGCTTGAAGCGCTTGATTTGCTGGTACTGGCTGCCAGCGATGAAGAGCAGAAAGCCCACGAAGCCGTGCTGGATGGGCTGGATCAGGCGCTCAAGGCTAGCAGTGTCTGGCGTGCCGGGGCTTAATGCGGGGGCTTAATGCCGGGGGCTTAAGTGAGGGCCGAAGTGACGAAGCCACCTGGACGCCTCGCTGGGGCACCTGATTGAGTACCCAATAGATAGAAAATGCTTTACGGGGCGCGATTACACTGACATAATGGAAAGCTATTCGGGTGGTTAGCTCAGCGGTAGAGCACTGCCTTCACACGGCAGGGGTCACAGGTTCAATCCCTGTACCACCCACCACTCTCCGAGACAATACGGAGACAGTGGTCCCGAATAGAGAAGCAGCATAAAGCAGCATGGCAACATTCCAGCAGCGCCCAAATGGGAACTAAACTGCAAAGGGAACTGGACTGCAAAGGTCCACAAGCAAGGCTTCCCAACTCAATCTGCAACATTTCCCACAAAAGCTGAAGTCCAGCGGCACTTCTATCGGTAGCGAACGCAATCCGTGATCGCGCATCCAGGCGAACGGTGACGACCGTCTGTGAAGATAGGCACATCTACAAAAGTTGCGGCCTCTAACCACCGTCCAAACCTCACGTAGCGATCGCCATGCTTCGAGCCTCGGCCCGCTTCGCCAATATACTCGTCGCTATCACGCCATGCCATGTCGAGTGCAACAATGGAAACCCAAACTAACGCGTCCGGCTCGACATCGTCCCATCCTGCGCCCAAGACGTGTCGTCGCCACACCGGCGCGTTCATCCATCTCATCTCGCCCCCACGGGCTTTCCGTTACCTAATGCGCGAGCATCGCGCCAAGACTGAGTTCGTCGGCAACTTTCTTCAATCGCTTGTCACGCGTCCAGATGGTGATGCCCGGTTGTAGTCGCGCGGACGCCAACAGCGACGTGTCGACGTATCCAATTCCACGATTGAACAAACCTTCGCGCTCGATCAGATAAAACGTCTCCTCCGGTGTTGCAACTGGCGCACGTGGAAGATCGAGCAACGCGCCAAGCACGAGGTCACGCTCGCGCAGACTACCGAGCGAAATCTCACCTATCACGTAAGGATGAGCCAGCACACGCTCCTCGACAAGCAAGGTACTCAGCACAGGATCAGAAGCGTTGATATGGTCAATCCAGACCGACGTGTCGACAAGAATCATTCGACGTCCTGCCGGCGCCGCGGCGCGCCCTTGATGCCGGGTTGGCTACCGCCAAGATTAGCGAGTCGTTTCGCGGCTTCACGCTGGATCAAGGCCTTTAGCGCTTCGCGCACGAGTGCCGTTTTTTCCTCAACACCTGTATAAGCTTGAGCTTTGGCGATCAAATCGTCATCAAGCGCAATGGTTGTTCGCATGGGACTCTCCAGAAATATAGGCACTAGTTATAGCATCATTTGATGCTATTTTCACGCACTTCATCGTCTCGTAATTTGCTCGCTTCACCCCGGCATTCCGATGCAGTTGGGCTTGAGAATGGTGAAACCACACGTGAACCCCGACCAGATATCGCATTTTCGGAAAATTCCCCGGGACACATGAGCGCCCAAGCGCATTCAATCCGCATTGAACCGCCCCGGATTTTGCGGAGGCTCCACGCTTGAAAGGAATCCGTTGAACTGGCAACGCTGGAGTGGGTGGCCTGGTTCAATCATTATCGATTGATGGAACCCCTCGGCTATATCCCGCCCGCCGAAGCTGAGGCAAATTTCTATCGGCAACTTGAAACAGCTGCCGCTGAACCCGCATCAACTTAAACCAGCCAGCCTCCACGATTCCCGGGACGGTTCAGCCAGCTAAACAGACTGAATCAAAACCTTATTATTTAGTTTTAACCAGCGTGCTTGTATCGATATGATCGAATGATTTCCCATATATCCGCAACCTGGTTTTTTGCGTATATTTCACAGTTTTATCAGAAATATCAAAACTAATTGAAAAATCCTTGGTTTTAGCATTTTTCGACATATATCTGGATTCAGCTACCCCTTGAGGTCCGGATTGCAAAACCATTTTATCCCCCGCCTTACCTTCCGCCACAATACAAACAGCCCTTGGGATACAAAAAGAGTCATAAACCATTTGATTTTTTTTGTCGTAGATTAAATAACCTCTCTGGTCATGAAATTTTTTCTTGTCTTTTTTTCTAAATGCCTCCTGTTTGAAATACATCGCAACCAGATACTGGTCACTTGCATTGGTTGCATCCGCGGCTGGCTCAAAAGTCCATACTTCATCATAGGGCTCGACTGCGGAACCCCCTTTGCCAACGTTCGAACCCGTTTGTCCTGGCGCCAAATCCACGCCGCCAGAATCCACTACTTTCCAGGTTCCAGCCAGTTTAGCTAGCGGGCCAAAGTCCATGCCATTAATTACCGTCTCTTGTGCAGAAGCTGCGCTTGATAATGCAAGGACCATGCAAGCAATAATTTTATTCATAAGCGATGAACCTCATTTGTTGTCACTGATTGAAGCACCCGGCAGCAAGAGGGTGGAAAAATCAGGCCAGCAAGTCAGCCACTTCAATGTGACAGGTTAATTTTTAAAAACACGTTCCATTAATGCCCAATCTCATCAGGCCGATTGTCGGCCTGCCTTCCAAAAAGCCGGATAAAACTATCACAATCCGAACCCCGTTTAGTCACTTCCAATCGAAATACTCTTTATTTATTAACTGGAACTGGGATTATTCGTGGATTTAACTTAAGTTATTTTCAAATAATTAAGATTTTTCTTGATCGGAGATTGTCTCGCTTAGAACCTCTCGCTTAGAACCTATAACCCGGCTCCGCGAACGGCAAGCTGATCGCCTTAATCGCCCTGATCGCCCTGGCCGGCAGACTCATGCCGCCGCCGCATCCACACGTGGGTAGTGTGGGGCGACGTATTTCAGATACGCCTGCGCCAGCTTCGCGTCGTACAGGTTTCTCGCGTAGTTCGGGCCGTTATAAAGCTTGGCAAACTGAATCCACTTGCGGCTTTTCAGGGCCGCTAGCAGGGAGGAATCCGCCGCGATGAAGCGCACGAAGGCATCGAGCTGGGCGCTCTCATTGCTCTCCATGTGGGCGACGAAGTCATCGGCGCTGGCGTAACCGAGGCGCTGCCAGTGGTGGCCCATTATCTGAAATGCGCCCCAGCTCGACGATTCCCATGCCGCAACGGGGTCGATCCGCTCGGCGCGGGTGAGACGCGTGTATTCGGCGGCCCCCCCCTGGTAGCCCCCGACCTTCTGCGAAACGATATTGGGCAGTTGCACGGCAAGCGGCGCAGGGTCGATGCCATGGTTTTCGAGCCGCTGCCAGAACTTGTGACGCTCAAAAAGAATGACGGGCCGCCCATCGGGCAAGAAACCGCTACCGCGCGATTCGACTTCATTCACCGCCCGGATGCAGGCAACCGGCACACCCAGCGCATCTGCCGCCTCAATCAGATCGGCGTCGCGCAGATGCTTGCGATCACGCTGCCCGTTCGCTAGCGTGGCATAGGTTTTGGGTCCGGCTATGCCGTCGACGACAAGCCCGGCACAACGTTGAAGCGCGGCAACCGCTAATTCCGTCTCATCGTCATAGAGGTAATTCACCGTCACCGGCTGGCCCGCACGAATCAACCGATGCTGCAACAGGCCCACGTCATCACCGCAATCGCCACGTCGATGTATTTTCATGATTCACCTGTTCTCCAGCAGGCAGGCGATATTGCCTCGCACCCGCGAAACGAAAAACGCCAGTAACACAGCGCAGCCTGCCTCAAACAGGCCGACTGACTGGGCATGAATCACCGCGTCGATCACCGCTCCGCCCATCACGGCGACCAGGATCCATGCAATCCATGACACATGCGGACGGTATCGCGCCCCGTGCTTGCGGTACGTCACCACGCGAACGATGACGATAAGGTAGGCCACCACGGCGATAAGCGAAAACACGATTGACATGTTTAACCTCTCTTTTTGAACATCGATAACAGATCGAGTGTTTTCACGCGCTCGAGCAGCTGCAACGTGACAGCAATCACCAGCGCAGCCGCAAAAAACGCGGCAACACCCGTCGATCCGATTGGAGTCTGGTTCACGATTTCCCCAGCCGCGACATATCCCATGACGAAGGAAATCAGCATGTGCACAACACGGGTGAAAATGCCGAGATCTTTCGACGTAACAACAACGAGCGCCGCTCCTGCGAACGCGCCAATCAAGGCGTTGCCGTCCACGCCAGGTGCCAGGCGGGCCATGCCAACAGTCAGTTTGGAGATGATCAGTGCAGTCGTATTGGGTTCAGCCATTTGACGGCTCTCCTTTTATTAATCGAAAGTTGTAATAGCGCGTCGTAGTTTCGATTTGCGCCGGATCAGGCCAGAAGCTGGACAAGCAGGATGCCGGCCGGCAAAAAAACATCATGGGTGGCGCTCCCGCCTTCGCTTCGAGACAGCCCTCTGAACCATCCATGCGGCCGTAGTACTGCCAGCACAGTGAATCAATCGTGTCGTTTTGCTGGGCAAGGAGGATCATGTCCGGTTACCTTGGATCAGCTCAATATTCGGGCGTGACATTCCGCCTATATCGCTCAACGCCCGTAGCGTACGTAGCGTACGTATGGCACCCGAGCCGGGGGATCGTCAGCGCAAAGGTTTCAGGTTATAAATCGCTCGTCGATTCGGGCCAGGTGGACTCGTTTTCCGCCGGTTGTCGAAGTGGCCATATAGGCCAGCGTTACATATCTGTTCTTTTTTTAGTCGTCGCGCTATACCACCCACGCATGGCTCACCACAGTCATGGCGTCTATCACGGATCACCCCGATCCTCCGAGTGTCACAATATCCCCCTTCGGAGGGTCCAACCAGATTGGCCCCCTGCACAGTCCACCTTCCTCCAGCGCCTATGAACCTTCCTCTCCCGCCCTCCTCCACGCCGCTCGCATTCGGCGATCTGCACGGTTGCCGGGCTTCGTTTCAGCAACTCCTTGCCAAAGCCGCGCCTTCCAGCGACACGCCGTTATGGTTCTCAGGCGATATCGTCAATCGCGGACCGCAATCGCTCGTCATGCTGCGCGACCTGATGGCCTTGGGTGAACGGGCGGTGGCGATTCTCGGCAATCATGATTTGCATTTGCTTTCGGTTGCGGCGGGCATTCGGCGCGCACGAAAAGGCGACACGCTTGACGACATTCTCAATGCGCCCGATGCCGCCGATCTGCTGCACTGGGTCCGGCACCGGCCCATCGCCCATTTCGCTCATGACATGTTGCTGGTACATGCGGGTGTGCTGCCGCAGTGGGATGTCTCGCTCACGCTGGAACTGGCCGATGAGCTTGAGCGCGCGTTGCGCGCGCCGGACTGGAAAGAAACCCTGGCGGGCTTGTACGGCAATACACCCAATCAGTGGAACCCGCATCTGAAAGGAATCGAGCGGCTGCGCCTGACGTGCACCGCCCTTACGCGGATGCGTTTTTGCACGGCCGAGGGGGTACTCGATTTCACCACGAGCGGTGGGCTTGATGCCACGCCGCCAGGCTGTGTTCCATGGTTTGACGTGCCTCACCGCAAAACAGCCAGCACGACGGTGGTATTCGGGCACTGGGCCGCGCTTGGGCTGACCTTGCGCGACAACCTGGTTGGGCTGGATTCAGGCTGTGTCTGGGGCAATCGGCTCTCTGCCGTGCGGCTGGCATCCCGGCCTGCGGAGCGGCAACTCACCCAGGTCAATTGCCCGGGCTGCGGCCCGTCCAGCGCCTAAGCGCCGTAACCGGGGCTCTATGAGCCGACTCCGCAGTTAGTCCTGCGTCTCGTACCTCGCCAATAGCGCAGGAGAAAGCGCGGCGGCGGGGACATGAACCGGCTCGTCCATGGCCGGCAACGCATTGTTCTGCTTGCGTTGCTGCAAGGCGCACAAGGCGCTGCCCACCGCCGCCTGCGCGCGCTGTGCCAATTGCCGCCGGTTCGTGCCCGCATCGAGTGGCTGACCAATATGCAGATGGGCGGTCAGCGGCCCCTGACGCAAGATCGCATCAAGAGAAGCCGCCAGCGACATCTCGCCGATATACGCCGGTGCGGCCGATTGCCGGCCAGCGGCATCCTCATACATCAGGCACACCGGCTGCACCGGACAGGCGGCTGAAACAGCAGCCTGCAACAGATTGGCGTGAAACGGCAGGAGCGCCGTCCCAGAAGATGTGGTGCCTTCGGGAAACAAACACATGCGCTCGCCTGCCGTCAGCCGCTCCGCCAGTTCATGCATGATGCGCCGGGCGTCCCTGCGGTTTTCACGCTGGATAAACACCGTACCCACCCGCTGCGCCAACCAGCCGACGAGCGGCCAGTGACGGACCTCGGCTTTCGAGACAAACGGTGTCGGACGCCATGCGTTGATGACGGAGATATCCATCCACGACACGTGATTGCTGACCATCAGCACGCCCTGATCGATGCGGGCAGCGTCGTGATGCACCACGAGACGGATGCCGCATAGTCGCAATACATCGCGCGACCAGGCCTGATTCAGCGCGTCCTGCCTTGCCGCGCTAGCTCGCGGAAAACGCACTGTCACCAGCCAGTAGCCCTTGGCCAGGTGGAGCATCAGCCGCGCCTTGCGCCATGCGAGTTTCATGGTTTCATGGAATGAGGTGAGGCAAAAAAATGAGGCAATGCCTTAGCGCTGCTCGAACGCGATGTGGCCTGCGACGATCGTCGCGCGCACCCGGGCGGGCAGTTCGTAGCCCAGAAATGGCGTATTGCGTCCCTGGCTTTTCAACATGCGCGGCTCGACGCGCCAGTGGGCATCGCGGTCGAACAGGCACAAATCGGCGGACGCGCCGCACGCGATGCGCCCGGCAGGAAGCTTCAGCACATCCGCTGCCGCCGCGCTCACCCGGTTCAGCGCCTGCGCCAGCGGAATCCCCGCTTCATTGGCCCACTTCACCGTCAGCGACAAAAACAGCTCAAGCCCCGTCGCACCCGGCGTTGCCTCATCGAAGGGCAGCAGTTTTTCATCGTCATCGACCGGAGTGTGATCGGAGCAGATCGCGTCGATCGTGCCGTCAAGCAGCCCCGCGCGGATCGCTTCGCGGTCGCGCTGCCCGCGCAAGGGCGGATCCAGCCGGTATTGCGCGTCGAAATAACCTATATCGAGGTCGATCAGATGAATGTGATTCACCGTCACGTCACAGCTCACCGGCAAGCCTTCGGCTTTCGCCTCGCGCATCAGCGCAACGCCTGCCGCGGACGACACATGCGCCAGATGCACGCGGGCGCCGGTCACTCGCACCAGCTCGAAAAGGGTATGCAAGGCGATGGTTTCCGCCGCAACCGGCACACCCGAAAGCCCCATGCGCGATGCCAGCGCCCCGCTCGCGGCCACCCCGCCACGCGCCAGCCAGGCATCTTGCGGACGCAGCCAGACGGTGTAGCCGTAAGTGCTGGCATATTGCAGCGCACGCAGCAGTACCTGCGTGTCGAACACCGGCACATCCGCCTGGGAAAACCCGATGCAGCCCGCTTCGGTCAATTCGACCATCTCAGTGATGGTTTGCCCTTTAAGGCCCACCGTCAGCGCGCCCAGCGGATAAACATGCGCCTGGTTCAGGTTGCGCGCACGAAACTTGAGCATCTCGACCAGACCGGGCTCGTCAAGCACCGGATCGGTATCGGGCGGACACACGAGACTCGTCACGCCCCCCGCGAGCGCCGCGGCCATCTCCGACTCGAGCGTTGCCTTGTGCTCAGAGCCAGGTTCGCGCAGCCGCGCCGACAAATCGACGAGGCCAGGAGCTATGGACAAACCACGGGCATCGAGCGTTTTCGTGGCATGGAAATCAGCGGGGGCTGCGCCCAGCGCGATGATTTTGCCTGCGGCAATAAACACGTCCTGCTGTTGCTCGATTCCCGCGACTGGGTCGATCAGCGTGCCACCCTGGATATGAATCTTCATACGCTGCCTTTATTTCTGCATTTCTGCATTTCTGCGTTGGCCCTTCGCGTGCATGTTCCGCGACCGGCGTATGCGTGTTGCAATGCGTGCGCCGCGGTGCAACACGGTGATGAATCAATCAATCGTTCATTCAACGTGTATTAATCGTTAGCGCCGGCGACGATCCCCATCACCGCCATCCGCACCGCGATACCGAAGGTCACCTGGTTCAGGATCACCGATTGCGGGCCATCCGCAACGTGCGAATCAATTTCGACGCCGCGGTTCATGGGCCCCGGATGCATCACGATGGCATCGGGTTTGGCCAGTGCAAGCCGCTCCGGCGTCAGCCCCCAGGTCTTGAAATACTCCTGCGCCGAGGGCAGCAATGCGCCACTCATGCGCTCGTTTTGCAGGCGCAACATGATAATCACGTCAACATCACGCAGCCCTTCATCGAGATTATGAAAGACACGCACGCCCATCTGCTCGATGCCGCCCGGCAGCAGGGTGCGCGGCCCGATGGCTCGCACCTCGGGCACGCCAAGCGTGGTGAGCGCATGGATATCCGAACGCGCGACACGCGAATGCAGGATGTCGCCGACGATCGCCACTCGCAGACGGGTGAAATCACGCTTGTAATGACGGATCGTGTACATGTCGAGCAACCCCTGGGTGGGGTGTGCATGGCGGCCGTCGCCCGCGTTGATCACATGCACATGCGGCGCGCAATGTTCCGCGATCAGATAAGGAGCGCCACTTGAGGCATGCCGCACAACAAACAGGTCGGCATGCATCGCGGAAAGATTGTTGATCGTGTCGAGCAG
This sequence comes from Paraburkholderia hayleyella, assembly GCF_009455685.1. Lineage (NCBI taxonomy): Bacteria > Pseudomonadati > Pseudomonadota > Betaproteobacteria > Burkholderiales > Burkholderiaceae > Paraburkholderia > Paraburkholderia hayleyella. The sequence goes on from NZ_QPES01000001.1 coordinate 2,574,288, forward strand.
GGATTCCCCCTTACTGGCCGACGATGCATTGATATTCAGATTGATCACATCCGCCGAGAGCCGCTTGGCGGCGATCTCGAAGGTTGTGCGGGTTCGTGTGGAATTTTCGAAAAAGAGATTGAAGACCGATTTGCCGCGCAACAGCGGCACCTTCTTCACCTCGCGGTCGGTCACGCTGACAAACTGTTCGGCCGTATCGAGAATGTGGTTCACGATGGCGCGCGGCAAGCCCTCGATCGACAGCAGATGCTTCAACTCGCCGTTTTTCGTGAGTTGCGGATGCCCCTTCAGGAAGCCGTAGCGAAAACGCTCCACTGGCGTAGCGCTGCCCGATGGGCCTGGGGTATCAATGTTCATGGTGTACCTGGTTCAAACGTGGCGGTTCATCGTGGTGCGTCTGGCACCCCGGAAACAACAGGATTCAAGCCTCAGACGCTAGCCGTGCTGGCTGAGCCCATGTCAGTGTCAGTGCTGGCTTCAGTGCGAAACGAGAAATGCTGGCTGCTATCGCGGGCGAGAACCAGCGTCTGGCCCTCCGGCACCGTCACCACACCGCCGACAAAACGCGCCGCCACGGGCAGCTCGCGCCCGCCACGATCGGCCAGCACGGCCAGCTCAACCGAGGCGGGCCTGCCGTAGTCGTATAGCTCGTTGAGCGCGGCGCGCACGGTACGGCCGGTAGACAGCACGTCGTCCACCAGAATGATGTGGCAGTTCTCGATGGCGAACGGCAGCGCCGTTGGGCTCGCCTGGGCATGCAGGCCTTTTTGCGCGTAATCGTCACGATGCAAGGCCACGTTGACCACGCCAAATGCAGGGCGTTTCAGGTCATGCGCGAGGCGTTCGGCGAGCCATGCCCCGCCGCTGTAAATCCCTACAAGCGCCACTTCGCCAGAGGAGTGGGCCAGCGCGGCGCGAATCTGCTCAAGCAGAACGCGATAAAGCGCTTCGGCGTCAATGGAATTCATGATCGTCGGAAAGTTTGTCCAGATATTGCTGAAGAATAATGCTGGCGGCCTCGGCGTCGAGCATGTCCGCCCGGCCAATGCCCGCGCGGATGCCGGCTTGCGCCTCGACCGACGAGTAGCGTTCGTCGATCCATATCACCGGCAGGCTGAAACGGCCATTGAGCTGATTGCCAAAGCGCCGCGCCAGTTGCGTCATGGCATGCGGCGCGCCATCGGGATGCAGCGGCAACCCGACCACGAGCGCATTGGGTTTCCATTCGTCGATGAGCTTGCCTACCGCTTCGAAACGATATTCGCGGCTGCGATTGTGCAAGACGGCAAGAGGGCGGGCACGGCGGGTCAGCGTATTGCCGAGCGCCACACCGATACGTTTTTCGCCATAGTCGAACGCAAGCAGCGTGGCCTCGCGTCCACCCGCATGGATCATGCGTGGCCCGCTTCGCCGGAGAGCATCGGCAGCGACACGCCAAGCAGCCCCAGCGCAGCCTCGAGGCGCTCATCAGCAGGCACGTCGAAGACGATCTTGGGATCGGCTTCGACCGTCAGCCAGCCGTTTTTCGAAATTTCGTCCTCAAGCTGGCCCGCGCCCCAACCGGCATGTCCGAGCGTGAGCAGGAAACGCGCAGGGCCCGTGCCGCTGGCGACGGCTTCCAGCACATCTTTCGAAGTGGTCATTTCGAGGCCGCCAGGCACTTGCATCGACGAGGTATACGTATGGCCTTCGGCCGAATCATGCAGCACGAAGCCGCGCTCGGTTTGCACCGGGCCGCCAAAGTACACGGGCACATGCAACAGCGGTTCGATTTCGAGCTTGAGATCAATACGGTTGAAGAGCGCTTGCAGATCAATATCGGTGGGACGGTTGATGACAAGCCCGAGCGCGCCGCGCTCGCTGTGATCGCACAGATAAATCAGCGCCCCGGAAAAAGTGGGATCGGCCATGCCTGGCATGGCGATCAGGAACTGGTTAGTCAGGTTGATGCGATCGGGACTCGTAGACATGGGTCGAATTCTAGCAAAGACAGTGCAAAACAATAGGCCTGGTGTCATGGCAAAGCACAGCAAGCTGCGTAATCAGGCCAATCAGCAAGCCAATCAGCAGGCCAATCAGCAGGCCAATCAGGAGCAATTCATTTAGCCCGCACTCTATCATGGGCGACAGCCGCGCCGGATATGGGTTAGCGAGTCTGTAACCGGAGCGCGGGGCCAGCGGGCGCCCACCCGCCCCCGCCACCGCGGCGCCCTCTAGTCCGCCTGCTCCAGCCAGCGCACCAGCGCGGCGAAGGCGGTGCCGCCCTCAGGCGGGGCAACGCCCGCGGCTACTTTATGCAGCATCGCATGCAGCTTTTCGAGCGCGAGGCCCAAGACGCGGACGTCATCCGCTGGGCTCGCGCCTGATGGCAACCGCCCACGCCGCCTGAATGCACCTGCGGCCTCATGGGCTTGCATCCGCCATGCGAGGCCCAGCGCATCCGCCAGCAGCGCGATATGGCCCAGGCCCAGTACGCCCGCCGCCGCACCCAGACGGGCCGCAGCGACACTCGCCTGAAACGCCGCGCTCGGATGGACAGGCGCCCCATCACGTGCGCGATGCGCGTAATCAGCCAAAACGGCCATGGCAGCATCCGCCGTTTGCAGAAAATCTTCATAGGCGCGAAGCGTGACGGTGAGTACGCCGAGCGTTCGCGTCACCGGCGGCTCGCCCTCCGGCGAGCGCGCGGCATCCAGCCTGCCACCGAAGTCCGATAACCCGGCCGTGGCCGTGGCCGCGCCCAGGGCCTGAAAAGCCGGCACCGTCAGCCCGTAATCCAGCAACAGCCCGATATGCTGTCCGGCCTGTTCGCTCTGGCCATCCTCGCTGGCCGCCGCGCCAAACCATGCGTATTCACACCAGATCAGTGCCAGCATGCCACGCACCCATGCCCGTGGCGGCTGCCAGTCAGCGCGTGCGCAATCGGCTAGCGCCAGATTGCAGCGCGCGTAAAAACGCCGCAGAGCGGCGTCACGTGAAGCACAGGCACTCGCCCGCAGCACCTGCGCGCACGATGCAGCAAGCTGCCAGAAATCGTAAGGGCCATAACCGCGCAACGCTTCGAGACAGGCATCAAGCGTGTCGCACGCCGCCTCTCTGGCGGCAACGTCAGACACATCAAAGCTAGCGGCGGCATCCGTATCCGTATCCGACGACAGCGCCGGAGCCGGAGCCGCACGCAAAACCGGCAACAAGGCGCGCTCGTAGCGGGCTCGCAGGTGCGCCAGCCGATGCGCCGGTTGCAACCCATGCGTGACCGGGGGCACGGGGCGGCCTGCCAGCGCGAGATCATCGAGGACAAAACCGGCCTGGGTAGGCGGCAATGCCGCGCCCAGTTGCACATAGTGGGCAAAAAGCGTGGGCGAACTTGCGGTTTCACGCAAATCATGCCGGTCGATGAGCGCCCGGAAATCATCGAGCGCCCGGCACAGCAAGACACGCATCCCACGCTCCGGCGCCTCTTGCGCTCCTTGCGCCTGTATCAACCGCGAAGCCTGTAACAACACGCTGGCAAAGCGGTGACCGGCTAGCCAGCCTGCCTCACGCAAAACCTCCGCCGCCCGGGCTAGCGCAACACCCGGGTCTTGCTGCCGCGCAAGCGCGTAGCGCGCATCGGTCAGCGCACGCTCAGCGGCAAGCACAGAACCACCATGTGGATGCGGCAAAACAGTGCTGAAAGGAGGATGGGCAAAACGGTCTGTCAAACGGTCTGTCAAACGGTCTGTCATAAGCCAGGCAGAAAAAACGCAAAACGACGAAGAAACAGCCTGACGGCGGCTGGCAACGCCGCCCGAGAAAACATCCGGTTCCTGGGATTCCTAGATCTGGATCATTTCGAAATCTTCCTTGCGCGCGCCACATTCGGGACAAGTCCAGTTGATCGGCACGTCTTCCCAGCGCGTGCCAGGTGCGATGCCCTCATCGGGCAATCCGGCTTCTTCTTCATAAATCCAGCCACAAATCAGGCACATCCAGCTTTTGTATTCCATGCTTGTATCGAGTCAAAAATCAGGGGAACCCCGCACAACGGGAGCCGTGATGGTACCGTGTTGCCGCCCCAGTGCCTAGCGATGCGCCTGCGGGCGGCGGTGTGAAAAAACGCCCTGGTGGCGTTTTAGGCCGCATAATCCAGCCAGTTGGGTGGGCAGCCGGCGTAGCCGCCCACCGTGTTTTATCGGTCCCTCTCACTTTCCTTCATTTTTCATGCCTAGTGCCTCCCCCCCGATCGCTCTCACCTTCGGCCTCTCCGACCCAACCGGCGGCAGCGGGCTGCAAGCCGACCTGATGACGCTCGCCAGCATGGGCTGCCATGGCGTTACCGTACTCACTGGCTACACCGTGCGCGATTCGGCAGGCTGCGACGAAGTGACCAGTCTCGAACCCGAAGTGGTCGCCTCCCAGGCGCGCATGCTGCTTGAAGACATGCCCATCGCGGTCTTCAAGGTGGGCGCGACCATTCGTGCCGAAGTCGTCAGCGCCATCGCGGAAGTCGTGGCCGATTACGACGATGTGCCGCTGATACTTGCCCCGGATTTCACACTCGCCGACGAACATATGCTCGCCGCCGACGAATTACGCGAAGCCATGGCTGAATTGCTGGTGCCGCAAACCTCGCTGCTCGTCGCCGGCCCCGCCACGCTCCTCGCACTCGCGCAGCCCGATGGCGATGCCGATGCACCCAGCCTTGAAGCCGCGATCACTCATTTGCTGGCGCAAGGCTGCGAATATATTTTGTCGCTGGAAACAGGCACGCACCGGCTCGTCAATACGCTCTATAGCGACGATGGACAATTGCGTCAGGATATCTGGGAGCGCGATACCCAGCGGGTGATGGGGCTCACCGACACGCTGGGCTCAGCCATCGCGGCACTGCTGGCCAATGGCCAGGAGCCCGTCGATGCCGTACGCGAAGCCCAGGAGTATCTCTACCGCGCCGTGCGTTCAGCGTTTCGCCCAGGAATGGGGGCGTGCATCCCCGACCGGTTTTTCTGGGCGCGCAACAACCAGGACGCGCCGCCGCCAGCGATCAGCAAAACTGCCCCGCCGGATGAAGCCCGTCACTAGAAACCAGAAGCCGGAAACAACCCGAAAACAATACACAAACACACCAACACACAAAAAAACACGGAACCGGACAGCCCGGCCCGATCAAGGGCCATCGGGCGCAGAATAGCCCGATGGCCTGAACGAACCCGCCAAACCGGCCGCCCTGTTATTCAGCAGGCAGGCCCAGCCCGCGCGGCAACGGAAACGCGATGTTTTCCTCGATGCCATCGAGCGCCCGTACATTCCGGGCGCCCAGCTCACGCAAACGTCCGATCACCGCCTGAGCCAGCACCTCGGGGGCCGATGCGCCAGCGGTCACGCCAATGCGGCGCTTGCCCGCGACCCAGGCTGGGTCGATCTGATCGGGCGAATCCACCATATAAGACGGAATGCCGCGCTTCTCGGCCACTTCGCGCAAGCGGTTCGAATTGGAGCTGTTCGGGCTGCCAACGACAATCACCACATCGCACTGCGGCGCCATGAACTTCACGGCATCCTGACGATTTTGCGTGGCGTAACAGATATCCTGCTTTTTCGGCTCACGAATCGCCGGGTAACGTGTCTTGAGCGCGGCGATGATTTCGGCGGCGTCATCCACCGACAAAGTGGTCTGCGTGACAAAGGCAATGCGCTCGGGATCGGCCAGATCAAGCGCCAGGACATCGGCAATGTCTTCGACCAGATGCATGCCTTCGTCGGTTTGGCCCATCGTGCCTTCGACCTCAGGGTGCCCCTTGTGGCCAATCATCACGATATCGAAACCTTGCTGGCGCATCTTGGCGACTTCGATATGCACTTTCGTGACGAGCGGACAGGTCGCGTCATAGATTCGCAACCCCCGCTCCGCGGCTTCGGCACGCACGGCTTGCGACACACCATGCGCGCTGAAAATCACCGTATTGCCCTCAGGCACCTCTGCGAGCAGTTCAATAAAAATCGCGCCTTTTTTCCGCAGGTCCTCAACCACATATGCGTTATGCACGATCTCATGCCTGACGTATATCGGTGCGCCATGCAGTTTGAGCGCGCGTTCCACGATTTCGATCGCCCGATCGACGCCAGCGCAAAATCCGCGCGGCTGCGCCAGCAGGATTTCAGCTTCGGCGAGTGTCGTATCCATGATGCCCATGATTTACAAAATTCCGATGATTTTCACTTCGAATGCCAGCGCCTGGCCCGCAAGCGGGTGATTGAAATCAAAAAGCGCCGAGGTTTCGCCGACTTCCTTGAGTACCCCGGCGTAGCGCCCACCATCGGGCGCGTTGAATTCGATGAGGTCGCCCGGAGCGAAATTTTCACCAATCATGCTGTTTTCACGCAGCGTGGCCAGCGATACCCGCTGGAGCAGTTCAGGATTGCGCGGCCCGAATGCCTGCCCCGCTGCTAGCTGAAAGGTAGAGTGGTGCCCGACCTTCAGGCCAAGCAGAATATCTTCCAGCGGCGGTGCCAGTTGGCCTACCCCCAGCAGCAGCGTAGCGGGCTTTTCAGTGAAAGTATTGATGATCTCGGTGCCATCGGCTAGCGCCAGGCGGTAATGAAGCGTGACGTGCGAACCAGGTTTCACTTCGGAGATGTCAATAATGCTCATGGTGTAGGTTCGATCAACGGGTTCAGTCAGCGCGAGACACGCGAACGCGTGTGCGGTGAAGCGCGGCGGATAAGGGCATATGCCATCTGGGCAGACTGTGACAGCACAGCAGCACAGGCAGCGCCGCATGCGAAGGCGACATTGTAAGCCACATATTTCTCCCCGGCTAAAGCGGGATCGCGGCGCTCAGGCAGCCCGACGCCCGCCCAGCCCTCCCCTACGGAAGATCCACGATGGAAAACACCCACTGTTTCTTGCCTGTCATCGACGTCATCGGGCACGTTTCGAATGACCTCCCTGAACCCACGCCAGCCGGAACAAGCGGGCGTTGCCGCACCTGGCCCCAGCGCGACATGCCGCGAGAGCGATTGCTCAACGTGGGGCCCACCGCACTCTCCGACACGGAACTCATCGCGCTTGTGCTCGGGTCCGGCATGCAAGGGCGCAACGTGTTCGAACTGGCGCGCTCGCTACTTCGGCGTTTTCAGTCACTGCGCGCGATGCTCCACGCAACCCCTGCCGATTTCAACGGGCTGCACGGTATTGGGCCCGCCAAAATCGCGCAGATGCTCGCTGTACTTGAGCTGGCCCGCCGCGCGCTGGCAGAAAAAATGAGTGAAGGCTCGCTGCTCGATTCTCCCCAGGCCGTCGAGGATTATCTGCGCCTGCTGATCGGCGCCCGGCCGCATGAAGTGTTTGTCTGCCTGTTTTTGAACGCGCGTCATCAGTTGATCCGATCGGAAGAAAGCGCCCGGGGCTCCTTGACGCGCATGGCGGTCTATCCGCGCGAGATCGTGCGCCAGGCGCTGACACTGAACGCCGCCAGCCTGATCGTGGCGCATAATCATCCGTCCGGCGCCGTCAAACCCAGCGCCAACGATCACAAACTGACCCGCGTGTTACGCGAAGCCCTGGCACTGATCGACGTCTGCCTGATCGACCATCTGGTGATCGGTTCGAGCGATACGTACTCGTTTGCCCAGACGGGCTGGATTTAGCGCCGGAACGGCCAGACAGGATGCCTCTCCCAGCCGGGCCCCAGCCCTTGCTGTCCGCAGCATCCAGAACAAAAAGCGTTTGATTTTTCGGCTTTTTTTCTGCTAGAATCGCTTTTTTCCTGTTTCCAACCCGGTTCTAACGTCACAAAAATATTCCGGGAAGTTGCGGGTCGATCCAGAGAACCAGCTTTTTTAGCAATTTTGGGCAATTTTTAGCAATCAGCCTTGAGCCCATCCAGCTGGATGGGTTTGTTGATTCAAAGGTTGTGAGCAAAGGTTGTGAGAAAAGGTTGTAAAAGGTTGCAGGTTGTAACCGGTTGAGGTTGGAATGACCGGTTTTTCTGCTCGGCACGGCTTCCAGGCAAGTTTTTCGCGGCATTCGAACTCAGAATTTAAGCGTATTAGGAGTGCTCTGATGGCACGCGTATGCCAAGTAACTGGGAAAGGCCCGAAAAGCGGCAATAACGTTTCCCACGCAAACAACAAGACCAAGCGCCGGTTCCTGCCGAACCTGCAATGGCACCGCTTCTGGGTAGAAAGCGAGCAGCGTTTCGTGCGTTTGCGCGTGACAACCGCCGCTATGCGCCTGATCGACAAAATCGGCATTGACGCCGCGCTCGAAAAAGTGCGCGCTAGCGGCAAAAACGCCTAAGGAGAGTAAATCATGGCAAAAGGCGCACGCGACAAGATCAAGCTAGAATCGACCGCTGGCACGGGTCACTTCTACACAACCACCAAGAACAAACGCAACATGCCTGAAAAGATGCTGATCAAGAAATTTGATCCCGTCGTCCGCAAGCACGTTGAGTACAAAGAAACCAAGATCAAGTAATCCTCGATCTGGTTTCAGTCTGAAAAGACAACATGACACTAGCCCTGCATTCGTGCGGGGCTTTTGTTTTTCTGCGCGGGTTTTCGCTTCAGCGGTTCACCACCGCCCCTGTTTTTGCATCTGAACATTTGCGCTTAAAGCCTTTCGGCTAACGGATCGCCGTAACAGCCAGCAGCCAGCGCGTATTCTCTTTTCTTTACGCTGCCTGTCGCAGCAACCCTAAAGAATCTGGAGCTTTTCGGAGATGAATTTCGATGTCGCTATTGTCGGCAGCGGTCTGGCTGGCTTGAGTGTTGCCCTTAATCTCGCGCAAACCCGGCGAGTCGCTATCATCGCCAAGCGGCCCATGGCCGAAGGGGCCAGCGACTGGGCCCAAGGCGGCATCGCTGCCGTGCTCGATTCAGGCGACAGCATTGAAAACCACGTCCGCGATACGCTCATCGCCGGCGGTGGCCTGTGCGACGAAGCCAGCACGCGTTTCATCGTTGAACATGGCCGGGAAGCGATCGAATGGCTGATCAGCCAGGGCGTGCCCTTTACCCGCGATGATGCAGCCGAACTCGGTTTTCACCTGACGCGGGAGGGCGGACACAGCCACCGGCGCATCATTCACGCAGCCGATGCAACCGGCCATGCCGTGGTCGCTACGCTGGGCGAACGGGTGCGGCATCATCCGAACATCACGCTGCTGGAAAATCACTACGCCATCGACCTGATCACCTCGGACCGGCTGGGCCTGCCGGGGCGCTGCTGTCACGGCCTGTATGCCCTCGATCTCGCCACCAATCGCATTGTCACGATTGAAGCGCCCCACACCGTTTTAGCGACAGGCGGCGCAGGCAAGGTGTATCTGTACACCACCAATCCAGACACGGCCACCGGTGACGGCGTGGCGATGGCATGGCGCGCAGGCTGCCGCGTGTCGAACATGGAGTTCATCCAGTTCCACCCCACCTGCCTCTTTCATCCCTACGCCAAATCGTTCCTGATCTCCGAAGCCGTGCGCGGCGAAGGCGGCATTCTGAAGCTTGCCGACGGCACGCGTTTCATGCCCCATCACGACGAACGGGCTGAACTCGCACCGCGCGATATCGTGGCGCGCGCGATTGACTTTGAAATAAAAAAACGGGGCGTCGATTGCGTTTATCTTGATATCAGCCACCAACCCGCCGCGTTCTTGCACGAACATTTCCCAACCATCCTGGCCCGCTGCCTTGAATTCGGCATCGACATCACGAAAGAAGCGATTCCCGTCGTTCCGGCCGCGCATTACACCTGCGGCGGAGTGGTCACCGACCTGTCTGGCCGAACGGACCTGAGCGGCCTGTATGCCGTCGGCGAGACCGCATGCACCGGGTTGCACGGCGCCAACCGGCTGGCCAGCAATTCGCTGCTCGAATGCCTTGTCACGGGCCGCACAGCGGCGGCGGCAATCGAGCACGAGGGCTTCGGCGGCGCCATACACGCGCCCCTGCCCGACTGGGATGAAAGCCGGGTCTCCGATCCCGATGAAGAGGTCGTGGTCGCCCACAACTGGGACGAATTGCGCCGCCTGATGTGGAATTACGTCGGTATCGTGCGCACCGATAAGCGGCTGGCGCGAGCCAAACATCGGCTGATGCTGCTGCGCGACGAAATCCACGAGTACTACGCGAACTTCAAGGTCACCCGCGATCTGCTTGAGCTGCGCAATCTGGTGGAGGTGGCCACGCTGATTGTCGATAGTGCGCGTTCGCGGCGCGAAAGCCGCGGGCTCCACTACAGCCGCGACTGGCCGGCGACGCTGCCCAAAGCGCTACCCACGGTCCTCGCACCTGAACATATCCGCAATCGCAACGTGTAAGCGGGTCAGCCACAGTACAAAGTACAAAGGCCATCGAAACCGGGTTTCGATGGCCTTTTCCTTTTAAAACGGCGGCTTATTTCAGATCAACCGCACGTCGGCGCCGCATCAACCTCACCTCCGCGGCATCGCTCCGAAGCAGCATCAAACAATACGCATCGAGTAATCCGTCGCCCGGACGTCTTTGGTCAACGCCCCAACCGAAATACGATCAACCCCTGTTTCCGCGATGATCCGCACCGTTTCAAAACTCACCCCGCCCGATACCTCAAGCACCGCTTGCCCTCGAGCCATACGCACCGCATCGCGCATCGCGTCGAACGAGAAATTATCCAGCAGGACCGATTGCGCCCCATGCACCAACGCGGTGTCAAGCTGCTCAAGCGTTTCGACTTCGATCTGGATACTCACCCCCGCATCCAGCGCCAGCGCCGCATCCATGGCAGCACCCACCCCACCGGCCGCCGCGATATGGTTTTCCTTGATCAGAATGCCGTCGTACAACGCCAGCCGCTGGTTCTCACCGCCGCCAATGCGCACGGCGTACTTCTGCGCCAAACGCAGGCCCGGCAGCGTTTTACGGGTATCGAAAATACGCGCGGAGGTATGCGACACCGCTTCGGCATAGCGCCGGGTCGCGCTCGATACGCCCGACAAAAGCTGAAGAAAATTCAGCGCATTACGTTCGGCGGTCAATAATCCGCGCACCGGCCCATACAGCTCGCACACGGTTGAATCCGCCGCCATCCGCGCACCTTCGCGGTAATGCCAGCGCACCTCGATACGCGAATCGACCTGATGCAGCACCTCGTTAAACCAGAGCACACCGCATAACACCGCCGCCTCGCGCACCACGATACGCGCTGTGCGCATCGCCTCAGCAGGCACCAGACGCCCGGTCTGGTCCCCTGCGCCGATATCCTCGGCAAGCGCATCCATCACGTTGCGTCTCAGCGTGGCAGCGAAAATCTCGCCGTATTGAGCCCGGATTTGCCCGGATAACGGCGAAACAGGATCCAGCAACGTAGTGTCCAGTGCAGCCATCATGCCGCTCCCACATTAGAAAAAAGCATCCGATCGCGTGCCAGATCGCCGCTTGCCTGCACACGCGTCTTATGCCTGGCAGCGAAATCGAGCATCCGGTCGATCGGCAGTCTGGCCCGCTGGCCCAGCGCCGGGTCAATCAAGATTTCGTTATTTCCACTCTCAAGCACGCGAGCGAGATTGGCCAGACCGTTCATCGCCATCCACGGACAATGCGCACAGCTTTTGCACGTCGCGCTGTTGCCTGCGGTGGGTGCCGCGATGAACGTTTTGCCCGGTGCCGCGAGACGCATCTTGTGCAAGATACCCAGATCGGTGGCCACGATGAAATGCGTCGCGGGCAGCCGCTGGGCGGCGTCAATCAGTTGTGTCGTGGAGCCCACCACGTCGGCCAGCGCCACCACGCTCGCGGGCGACTCGGGATGCACCAGCACCCTGGCCTGCGGATATTGCGCGCGCAGCAAATCGAGTTCGATCCCTTTGAATTCGTCGTGAACGAGACATGAGCCTTGCCACAGCAACATATCGGCACCTGTCTTGTTCTGGATATAACCGCCTAGATGACGGTCCGGCGCCCAGATGATTTTTTCTCCGCGTGCATGCAGCTCGGCTACGATTTCAAGCCCGATCGACGACGTCACCATCCAGTCCGCTCGCGCCTTGACTGCCGCGCTGGTATTGGCATAAACCACCACGGTGCGGTCTGGGTGCGCATCGCAAAACGCGGAAAAATCATCAACTGGACAGCCCAGATCGAGCGAACACGTCGCATCCCGATCAGGCATCAGAATCCGCTTGGACGGGCTCAGAATTTTCGCCGTCTCGCCCATGAAGCGTACCCCTGCGACAACCAGCGTTTGCGCTTCGTGATCGCGACCAAAACGCGCCATTTCCAGCGAATCCGCCACGCAGCCACCGGTTTCATCGACCAGCTCCTGCAGCTCGGCATCGACGTAGTAATGCGCCACGAGCACCGCTTTTTCGCGGGCGAGTAAAGCGCGAATGCGTGTCTTGAGCGCGATCTTTTCTTCCGCTGAAGGTGTCTCCGGCACGCTGGCCCACGCTTCACCCACGCCACACGTCGTGCCCGACGCTTGCGGCCGGTCATATTCGACGCTCCTGATCGCCTGGTTCATGGTCTCCTCTGCCTTGGTTGATGCGCCTGCCGGGCTGTTTTACTAGCCCCAAATGCAAAAACCCCGCCAACGCGGGGTTTTTGTGACGTCATCGGATTTTAATGGAATTCAAGCTCAGGCGTAGCGGCGCAGCCGGGTTGCAAACTCCTGCAGGGCCTTGATGCCGCTTTGTTCAGCCCGCACACACCAGTCTTGTAACTGAAGCAGCAATTGTTCGCGTGAGGCATTCGAGCGCTCCCACATCGCGGCCAGCTCATTGCGCAACTCGATATACGTGCGCAGCTTCTGGCTGCTGGCGAAAATTTGTGGCAACTGGCGCTTCTGCGGCTCATCCAGGCCCGCTTCCTCCTTGTGAAACCAGCTACGCGCACCGCGGACCAGCAAGTACTTTTCGCGCGCGCCGACTTCCTTCAGATGCGCCAACTCCTGGCGGTAAGCCCGCTTGAGCGCTTTGCCATAACGGGCCATCACTTCGTAACGGTTTGCCAGCACGGCCTGCAAAGTATCCTGGTCAAGCACCAGCTTGCCCGCGGCCAAACGCGGCATCGGCGCGACTTTCTTGACCGTGGCCAAACGCAGCGCCGACAGAATCCGGATATACATCCAGCCAATATCGAACTCGTACCATTTGTTCGACAGCTTGGCCGAGGTCGCATAGGTGTGGTGGTTGTTATGCAACTCTTCGCCGCCAACCAGGATGCCCCACGGAAAGATGTTGGTGCTGGCATCCGATGAATTGAAATTGCGATAGCCCCAGAAATGGGCGAGGCCATTGATGACGCCCGCGGCCCAGAATGGGATCCAGATCATCTGCACCGCCCAGACCGTCAACCCCACCACGCCGAACAGCGCGACGTTGATGATCATCATCAGGCTCACGCCCAAAATCGGGTAACGGGTATAGACGTTGCGCTCCATCCAGTCATTGGGCGTGCCATGACTGAACCTGCGCATGGTTTCTTCGTTTTTGGCTTCGGCACGATAAAGCTCGGCGCCTTCCAGCAGCACCTTCCAGATGCCACGGGTTTGCGGGCTGTGTGGATCTTCTTCGGTTTCGCATTTGGCGTGGTGCTTGCGGTGAATCGCAGCCCACTGGCCCGTCAGCATGCCCGTGCTCATCCAGAGCCAGAGACGGAAGAAATGCGCCACCGCCGGATGCAGGTCCAGCGCGCGATGCGCCTGGCAACGGTGGAGATAGACAGTCACGCCGATGATCGTCACGTGTGTGACAGCGAACGTGTAGATAACGAGCTGCCACCAGGAAAAACGCAGCAGTCCGTGAGCCAGGAAGTCGAGCAGGGAATTCAGCAAGGCTATTTACCTTTTAGGTCGATGGCACCCTGGTGGAACAGCGGGTGTCAATGAAGGAAAGCGAATAAAAGCTTACAGCGCGGTTGGACGCCATTCTACGCGAAGCGTTCCCGTATATCGTCTGGAAAAAAATAGGGGCAATTTCTGCGGCTGGTGGAAATTCTGGCCCCCAATACCGGCCAGAGGCCTTCCCTCGTGGCCTCATGCGCCACGCGGCGGCGCGGCAAGGCTTGCGTCAGCCCCGTCATTCTGCGGCAATATGCCACCTGCATTGAGAATGCGGACTTCGCGCTGCGCAAAAGGAATCGAAATCTCGTGTTTGGCAAAGAGCCGCCAGATATTCAGATTGACCGCCGAGCGCACACTCACCGTGCCCGTCGCGGCATCTTCAATCCAGAAACCGAGTTCGAGATCAATGCCATCCGAGCCGAAATCCACCAGATAAGGCGCCGGCGCCGGCTCCTGCAAGATCCGCGGCACGTCTTGCGTGGCTTCGACGAGCAAGGCCATCGCTTGCGGCAGATCGGTTTCGTAAGCGACCTGGACTGCGACCTTGGCATAACCTTGCGTCTGGAATGACGATCTGTTTTGCACCACATCGGTGATGAGCTTTTCATTCGGAATCAGCGTTTCGACCCCGTCGAGGCCACGCACCACCGTATAGCGCGTACGAATCTGCGTCACCATGCCTTGCAAGCTGCTCACGTTGATCGTGTCGCCAATCCGCAGCGAGCGGTCGAGCAAGATAATGAAGCCCGAAACATAATTGCTGGCGATCTTCTGCAAGCCAAAGCCCAACCCCACACCCAGCGCACCGCCAAACACACCTAGCACCCGGATATCAATACCGACCAGCGACAGGCTGACCAGCACCGCCACCACCACCAGTAGCGCCCGCCCGAGCCGGGCCAGCACGACCTTGAGATTGGCGTCGAGCGAGCTGGCCCGCATCACACGATCTTCGAAGGCGGAACCGAGCCACATCGCCACGATCATCGTCACGCCCACCCACAGCACCCCCGAGAACAGCGACAGCAGCGACAGATGCGTGTTGGCGATACGAAAATGCACACTGCCCATCCAGGCCAGCACATCATCCTGAATGCCCATCACGGTCAACACCATGCCGATCCAGACCATCAGCGACACCAGCCGCTCAACCAGCGACAGCCAGGTCTGGTTTTCGCCATAGCGGCCAAACACGCGCCGGGCGAAAAAGAACACGATGTAAATCAGGCCGATGCCAAATAACGGCACCAGCGCCAGATTGAGCAACGCCGTATGCATGAACGGCGAGGTAATCGCCCGTGCCAGCCATACCAGCACCGCACCGATCAAGGGAAAAAACGCCCGGTTGAGGCTTTCCGCGCCAAAACGCAAGGCTTCGTAGCGCGTCTGGCGGCGCAAATCGAGATAGCGGCGCAACACCCGCGCCAGCACCCAGGCCAGCAGGAGTGTCACCAGCAACACGCCGGCCTGCCAGAGCATCGCGGGCTGGCCGTAGTCGCGCACAACGTCGCCAAACATATGAGAGAAGAAACGATCGGACATGACAGCCATGCTTGAACGATAAAGTGACAGTGAAGCGCGTCGGTCGACACGCCGGGGCGCAGCAGTGACAGGCACGCTGCGTCGTGCTGCTAAATCGTGCTGCTAAATTCAGGCGAGAAGACGATGCCTGCCCGCGGTCTCGTCCCGTCCTTTCGTGGCAGTTCCTTGCAGCAGTTCCTTACCGCCGCTCCCACAGTTCCCGCCGTGCTTCCGCCGTGCTTCCCGCCGTGCTTCTTTTACGCTCCGGGAACCCGGAGGCCAAGCCGGACATTCAGCCGCAAGGCAAACAAAACGCCAATCGGCAATGATACCTCGCGGACCGTTTTTAACAGGGGTTTAACAAACCTCACAGCGGCAAGGCATGGAGCCAGTACGGGAGAATCAACGGCTGCGGTAAGCGCGCGGGGTGACGCCATAGCGTTGCCGGAACTGCCGCGCAAGATGGCTCGCATGGGCGAAGCCGCAGCGCCAGGCGATTTCCTTGACGGGCAGCGCGCTTTCGTCAAGCAGCTTCACCGCATGCTCAAGCCGCCGTTCAAGCACGTAACCGTAGACTCCGGTGCCGAACAGCGTCTGGAAGCCCTGCTTCAGCGCATGATGCCCCAGGCCGACCGCGCGCCCGATCGTCGCCACTTCAAGCGGCTCCAGACAGTGCGCGTCGATGTACGCGCGAGCGCCGACCAGCAGCCGCCGCTCGCGGCCCGTCAGCCGGTCGGCTTGCGCGGCCGGCCCGCCGTGCGCGCCCTCGTCCCCGCCCGCGCCGCCGCTCAACCGGTGCGCGACCTGCCACAACACGGACAGTGCGTGACTCTCAAGCTTCAACAAATCGAGTGGACGCACGGGAATGCCGTCGTCGAACAAGGTCTGGGCAAACGCGCGCAGCTCGGGCGACATCGGCATCCGCGTCACACAAGCCCGCCGCGCCGGGTGCAGATAACGCTGCGCGCCCGGCTGTACCTCAAGCAGCAGCGGTGTCAGCGCGTCGAGCCAGTCTTCCCGATATTGCAGCAGCACCACTTTCAGACGGTGATAGGCGGGGAAATAATCGATCCCGCCAAAACGCTCCCACGCGCAGCTCAAATAGCACCAGCCCGGCTGATACAGGCACGGTGCCCCGCCATCCATCAGGAAGTGCCCACTGCCGTCAAGCATCATCGCTAGCGACACGTGCCGGCCCGCGTCGGCCGGCAACAGAATGTCGCTGCGGGGCATCTCGTCGACGAGGCAAATCCGCAAGTCCGCACTGATCCGTCCCCAGCGGATGCCGGGCATGGGTTTGATGTTCCGTTCGTCGGGCGAAACGACTCGGCATTGAGTGACTTCGGATGGCATGACTAACCTGCATCGAAACTTAATACGAGATACGAGAAACGCTTAGCGATCCTACTGGGGGCCCCACAATCCGCGCAGTATAAATAAGAATCGTTATTAACTACTGATTATGCTGTTTCGCTACCGATCGTGCGACTTTTCCGAGTCTTCGCGCCCTAGCCTTGCTGACTTGTTCATTACCGAAGCAAGCCACGCTAGCAAACGCCGTCATGCCGTCCATCCCATTTTTCGCTCGCCCCCCCTCGCGGTCTTCCGCTTTTTCGCCCGCGCTCATCGCGGCAGGCTTCGCACTGTCCGCCAGCGCGCTCGCACAACCGGCCAGCGACGTCCCAACGCTCGCACCGATCACCGTGTCCGCGGACAAGCGCGAGCAGGCCGTGAAGGACATCAACGGCAGCGTGGCGAGGGTGGGAGCCCAGGCGCTCGACGACGCGCAAGTTCACAGCACCGCCGGTCTCGCGCGCGTGTTGCCCGGCGTGCAGATCAGTGAGGCCGGCAGCGAGCTGTTTCCGATCGTCTCGGTGCGCGGCGTGGCGTCCGCGCAGGACTTCTACAACCCGGCCGTCACCTTCTACATCGATGGCGTCCCGCAGTTGCCAACGTTCTCGCTCCAGACGCTCACCGACGTCGAGCAGGTCGAACTGCTGCGTGGCCCGCAAGGCACGCTCTACGGCAAAAGCGCCGAGGGTGGCGTGATCGACATCGTCACGCGCAAGCCCGATGGCGAAACGCTCGCGTCGGTCGACGGCGGGCTCTCAAGCCGCCATGGCTACTACACGAAAGGCAACATCAGCGGCGCGCTCAAGCCAGGGTTGCTGTACGGCTCGCTGAGCGTCGTCGCCGATTCGCAGCCGGGCAACCTGAGCAACCCCGCGAGCGGCAGCAGCAATCTGGGCGGCGTCCGCAACCAGGCGGGGGCGGCGCGCTTGCGGCTCGCGCCGGAGGGCAAGCCGTGGGAGATCAACGTCGGCGTGAGCGCCGAATGTAGCCGCGCTCAGCAGGACGTGTATCTGCCGTTCAACGCGGTCGATACCAAGACGCTGTCGAGCGCGAGCCCAGGCACGCCGGACCCGAGGATGCACCGCTGCAGCAACAGCGAATCGCTGGCCGGCAGCTACCGCTTCGGCGACTGGCGGCTGAGCGGGGTCGCCGCGTGGCAGAACGTCCATTTTTCGCGCACGTTCCCGTACGGCCCGTACCTCGCCGACCAGCCGGAGCGCTGGCGGCAAAACACGCAGGAAATCAAGCTCGCCACGCAAGGCAAAGGCCGCCCGTGGGACGCCGTGTTCGGCCTGTACCGGCAAGACGTGATGCAGCAGCGCACGTCGACGTTCTATCAGTTCACCCCCACTGTCGTGCCCGGGGCGGTGACGCGCTCGAACAACGATAGCCAGACGCTCGCCGTCTACGGCGACGGCACCTGGCACGTCACGCCAGCGTTCGATCTCGGCGGCGGCGTGCGCGTCTCGCGCGATTCCGCGAACACGCGCTTCGACAACCGCTATCTCGGTGCCCTCCAATTCGACGGAGACGGCAGCGACAGCCGGTATCACGTGCTTGGGCAACTGTCCGCCGGTTACTGGCTGACCCCCGCGTGGCGCGTCTACGCGCGCATCGCCCAGGGTTACAAGCCGCTCGGCTACAACCTCGCGCCAGCAGCGCTGGCCGATGCACGGCCGTTCGCTGCGCAAACGTCGATGAACTACGAGCTCGGCGCACGCTACGAGCACGGCGACGTGAGCCTCCAGGCCGCGCTCTTCCGGACGCAAACCCGCGACATGCAGTTGTACGTCGGCGCGGTCGGCGCGCAGACGATCAGGAACGCGGGCCACGCTTACGCGAACGGCCTGGAGTTCAACACCGGCTGGCGCTTCCTGCCCGGCTGGTCGCTGGGCCTGGACGGCACCGCCGCCGCAGCGAAGTTCAGCCGCTTCGACGCGGGCAATGGGATCAGCTATGGCGGCAACCGCGTGCCATTCGTTCCGCGCTACAGCTTCGGCGCGCACCTGCAAGGACGGATCGGTACGCGCTATGGCGCACTGCGCCCGGGGCTCGACGTAAGGAGTGTCGGCCCGCAGGATTTCGACGTCGCCAACTCGCTGAGCCAGCCGTCTTACACGACCGTTGATGTTCGCCTCGGCTGGCGGCCGAACTCGCGCATCGAACTGACCGCGTACGCGCTCAACCTGACGAACCGGCTGTACCGGACCTACGCATTCACAGGCGGCCCCGGCCTCGCCTACGCGCAGATCAACATGGGGCGCACCGTCGGCGTCAATCTCCACCTCGACTTTTTCTGAGGAGGCAAGGCCATGGCCGAATCCATCGAAGTCATCGAAGTCATCGAATCCATCAAGCCTGTCGATACCCCTGCCTGGCCGATCGTCCAGCTTCACCGGCCTGAGCCCGTGCCCGACGCACAAGCCGAGGCGCTGCTCGTCCAGATCGAGGCGCTTGATGCGCGCGGCGAACCGTTCGCGCTGCGGATGAGCAACGCCATCGAGCTGCAACGGCGCGGGTGTATCCGCGCGGTGCGGATCGAAGCCGATGCCGCGACGCGGGGGGCGTTCGAAGTACGGATGCGCGCCCGGGCGAAATCGGTCAAGCCGCCCCATCCGTATGCGATCGTCGCAACCGATGCACAAGCCGTCGCACACGCGCAGGCCTGGCTCGCGCACAGGAATGCGTCATGAGCCCAGGCGTGCATCGGGCACCCGAGCGAGGCGTCGGCAAGGCGGATGCCGATACGCGTGCGCTAACGCTCCCCGGCTTGCTGCGGCTCGCTCCCCTGCCCCTCGGGGCCGCCGCCGCACTGGCGGTTTTAGCGGCGGCGCTCAATCTGCTGCCGCTCTGGTGTGTCTACCAGATCGCCGTCGTGCTGCTGGCGCCGACGCCCGACCCGGCTGCGGCACTGCGCTTCGCGCTGTACGCGCTCGCGGCGAGCGCGCTGCGCGCCGCCGCGATGAGCGCGAGCCACATTGCCGCTCATCTGGGCGCGATCAATCTGCTGCACCGGCTGCGTGTGCGCCTCGCGCGGCACCTCGGCGCAGTGCCACTGGCGTTCTTCGGCGCGCAGGGATCAGGCTCGCTGCGCCGCACGCTCGGCGATGACGTCGCCTCGCTCGAAGGCTTCCTCGCGCATCTGCTGCCCGACGCCACCGCCGCCGCCGCGATGCCGCTCGCCGCGTTGGCGCTGCTGTTCGCGGCCGACTGGCGGCTCGCGCTCGCATCGCTCGCGCCGCTGCTGCTGGCGCTTTGCGCGCAGCGGCTCGCCATGCGTGGCGCGGCGTCCCGGATGCGCGAATGGGACGCGTTGCAACGGCGGATCTCGGATGAGCTCGGCGAGTACGTGCGTGGCGTCCACGTCGTGAAGAGCTTCGGCGTCTCTGCCGAACGCTTCGGCCAGTTGGCCGCAAGCATTCGCGGCGCAGCCGCGTGGGTCGCCGCGTTCTCGCGCGCCGCATCGCTGGGCTGGGTGATGTTCGCCTCCCTGATCTCGGCCAACCTGATCGTCGTCGCTCCGCTCGGCGCCTGGCTTTACGTGCGTGGATCGCTGGATCTGGCGACGTATCTGCTATTTCTGCTCGTCGCGCCAGCCGTGCTGCTGCCGCTGTTGCGGTTGACCTTCGCGGCCGGTGAGCAGAACCGCCGCGCCGAAGCGCTGGCGCGGGTCAATGCGGTGCTCGGCGCACCCGTGCTGCGCGAAACACCCGGCGCACGCGTGCCGGATCAGCCGCTCGACATCGCCTTCGAGCAAGTCGCCCATGCCTACGACGGACGCGCCGCGCTCGCCGACGTCAGCTTCATCGCCCGCGCCGGGGAACTGACCGCCATCGTCGGCGCGAGCGGCGCGGGCAAGACCACAGTCGCGCGGCTCGTCTCGCGCCTCGCCGAGGCCGACGCGGGCCACGTGACGCTCGGTGGCCTCGACGTGCGCGACTGGCCGCTCGACGCGCTGTGCGAGCAGGTCGCAACGGTATTCCAGGACGTTCACCTGTTCCCTGGCAGCGTGCTCGACAACCTGCGCGCTGGCCGCGCCAACGCGAGCCGCGACGAAGTCATCGCCGCCGCCCGCGCGGCGTGCGCGCACGCGTTCATCGAGCGGCTCCCGCAGGGCTACGACACCTTGCTCGGCGAACGAGGCGCGCGTTTGTCCGGCGGCGAACGCCAGCGCTTGTCGATCGCCCGCGCGCTGCTCAAGGATGCCCCGGTGCTCGTGCTGGACGAGGCCACCGCCTATGCGGACGCCGAGAACGAAGCGCTGATCCAGCAAGCGCTCACGGCACTGTGCCGCGGCCGCACCGTGCTGACGATCGCGCACCGGCTGCACACCATCGTCGACGCCGAGCGCATCGTCGTGCTCGACGCGGGCCGCGTGGTCGGCAACGGCCGTCATGCTCAATTGCTGGCCGAGTGCCCGACCTACCGGCAACTGTGGCGCGACCACAACCGTGCGCGCGACTGGCGGCTCGGTGAGCGGCAAGACGGCCTCGCCCGCGGCGAGCGGAACGCCGAGCCGGAGGCCCACGCATGATCCGCGAACTGCTGCAAGCCGGCTACCGGCTCTCGGGCGAACACGACGCGCGTCTCGCGCGGGGCCTGGCGCTCACCGTGCTCGAGGGGCTGCTGAGCGCCGCGCCCTATCCGCTCCTCTACCTGCTGCTGCGGCGCGTGTTCGGCGGCTCCGCCAGCCCGGCTGCGATTGCCGCCCTCGCCGCAGGCATGCTGCTGTGCCTGCTCGCGCGGATCGCCGTCGGCGCGCGGGCGCTGCCGCTTGTCTTCAGCGGCGCCTACGCGATGATGGGCGAAGCGCGAATCCGGATCGCCGAACATCTGCAACGGCTGCCCATGGGCTGGTTCTCGCAGGCGCGGACCGGCGATCTTGGCGCACGGCTCACCGGCGATCTCGAGCTTGTCGAGCACCTGTGGTCGCATTTTCTCGGCGTGTTCGCCTCGGGCCTCGCCATGGCCGGCTTCCTGCTGCTGTTTCTCTGCTGGCTCGATGCGCGTCTCGCGCTGACCGTCCTCGCGCTCCTGCCACTCGCCGCGCTCGCGCTCTGGTGGGGCCAGCGCCTCGCCGCGCGCGAGAGCCCTGCGCTCGCACGCGCGGCAGGCAATGCCCAGGCCGAGTTGCACGACTATGTCGAGGGGATCGCGGTGATCCGCAGCTTTGGCCGCTTCGGCGCGGCGTGGTCGCGTGTCGAGTGTGCGCTGCGCCAGCAGCGCGATGCGGCGTTGCGACTCGAGCTCAAGCCCGCGCCATGGCTCGGTGCATTCGGCTTTGCGCTCGAAGCGGGCTTCGTGCTGATGGTGCTGGCGGGGACTTACCAGGTTGCAGGCGGCAGCCTGCGCGTGGACACACTGCTGAGCTTCGCCGTGCTGTCGCTACCGCTCTATCGCCAGTTGTACGACATCGGCTTCACCACGCTGCTGCTGCGCTTCGCCCGGCGTGCGCTGGAGCGGATCGAAGCGCTGCTCGACGAGCCATCGCTGCCGGAGCCTGCCACGCCGCGCAAACCCGACGGCTACGAGATCGTGTTCGATGGCGTCGGCTTCGCTTACGGCAGCGGCGAGCCTCGGGTACTCGACACCCTCAGCTGCACGCTGCCCGAACGCACGCTGACCGCGATCGTCGGCCCGAGCGGCGCGGGCAAGAGCACGCTCGTCCATCTGATCGCGCGCTTGTGGAATGTCGAGCAAGGCGCGATCCGGATCGGCGGTGTCGATGTGCGCGAGATCGGCACCGACGTGCTGCACGCGCAGGTCTCGATGGTGTTCCAGGACGTCGTACTGTTCTCCGGCACCGTGCTCGAGAACCTGCGGCTCGGCCGGCCTGGCGCGACACGCGACGACGTGATCGCGGCCGCCCGGCTTGCGCATGCGCACGGCTTCATCGAGCGCTTGCCGCATGGCTATGACACGCGGCTCGGCACCGGCGGCGCGGCGCTGTCGGGCGGCGAGCGCCAGCGCCTGTCCATCGCCCGCGCGCTGCTGAAAGACGCACCGATCCTGCTGCTCGACGAAGCGACTGCGAGCGTCGATCCGTCCGCCGAGGCCGAAATCCAGCAGGCGCTCAGCGCGCTCGTGCGCAACCGGACAGTCGTCGTGATCGCGCACCGGCTGCGCAGCATCGCGCATGCCGACCAGATCCTCGTGCTCGACAACGGCCGGCTCGTCGAGACCGGGCAGCACGACGCACTCATTGCCGCCGGGGGCGTCTATGCCCGTCTCTGGCAATGCGAGGCTCACGCGCACAACTGGCGCCTGCCCGTGTCCCCCCGCCCGAGCGCAACCGGCTCACTGACTGACTCGCAGGAGAACGCGCATGTCCGAGACACCCCGCCACCTCGAAGCCGCGCACGTTGTCGAGACGGGCGACGGCGTGAGGCTCGATGCAGCCTTGCACCACGCCCTCGCCGCCGAACTGCGGCTCGCGCCGGAGCAACTCGATCCGCACGCCAGCCTGCTGCAGCTCGGCCTGGATTCGATTCATCTGATGGCGTGGCTCGACCGGCTGCGCGTCGATGGCCATCCGCTCACGCTGCGCGAGCTGTATCGTGAACCGACGCTCGCCGGGTGGAGCCGCCTCATCGCGCGGCGCACGCCGCCACCCGACCGTGCCTCCTGCCTGCCCTGCCTGCCCTACACGCCAGCCGCGTCGTGGCCGACAATGCGCGACGGCGTTCCGTTCGAACTGACGCCGGTCCAGCACGCGTACCTGGTGGGTCGCTCGCCGCAGCAGACGCTCGGCGGAGTCGGCTGTCACCTGTACCAGGAGTTCGACGGCACAGGGCTCACCGCTGACGCGCTTGAGCGCGCGGTCGATACCTTGCTCGCCCGCCACCCGATGCTGCAAGTTGCCTTTCTTCCGGACGGCCGACAGCAGTGGCTTGAGCGGCCCGTCTGGCCAGGCGTCGCGGTCCACGATCTGCGCGAGCTGAGCGCGCCGGAGCAGGAACGCCGCCTGCTCGCGTTGCGGGACACGCTCAGCCATCGCGTGCTGGAAGTCGAACGTGGCGCAACCTTCGACTTCCAGCTAACGCTGCTGCCGCAAGGCCGCCACCGTCTGCACGTCAACCTGGATCTGCTCGTGCTTGACGCCGCGAGCTTCACGCTGATCTTCGAAGAGCTCGCCGCGCTTGTCTCCGGCCGCGCGCTGCCGCCAGCCGATTCGCGTTACGACTTCCGCAGCTATCTGGCCCAGACGCGCGAGCAGACGCGCGAGGCCCGTGAACACGCGATCCGCTACTGGCGCCACCGGCTGCCGACGTTACCGGCCGCGCCCGAGCTACCGCTCGCGCAAGAGCCCGGGCGCATCACAGCAGTCCGGATCCAGCGCCGCCGCGCCGAACTCGATGCCGCGACATGGCGCGCGTTCAAGCAGCACGCGGGCGCCTGCGGGGTGACGCCGACGATGGCGCTCGCCACGGCGTTCGGCGCGGTGCTCGCGCGCTGGAGCGGCCAGTCGCGGCTGCTATTGAACCTGACCCTGTTCGACCGGCAGCCGCTCGATCCGGCGGTCGAGCGGATGATCGCGGATTTCACCCGCATCCTGCTTCTCGACCTTGCATGCGCGGGCGAAGGCGCAAGCGCGACCTTCGACGCGCTCGCACGTGCGAACCAGGACGCGTTCACCGAGGCTCACGAACAGCGCCACTGGTCGGGCGTTGAAGCGCTGCGGGAACTGAAAAAGGAGAATCGCCATCCACACGGCGCGCCGGTCGTGTTCACGAGCAACCTGGGCCGCCCGCTCTACGGCGACGGCAGCGAAAGCGTGCTGGGCGAGCCCGCCTGGGGAATCTCGCAAACGCCCCAGGTGTGGCTCGACCATCTCGCGTTCGAACACCGCTCGTCGGTATGGCTGCAATGGGACAGCAACGATGCGCTGTTCCCGCCCGGCCTGATCGAGGCCCTGTTTAACGCCTACACGGCGCTCGTGCACCAGCTCGCCGCCGAACCGGACGCGTGGCGCGCAGCGCTGCCGGACCTGATGCCGCAAGCCCAGCGCGACACCCGCGAGCGCGTGAATGCGACCGGGCGGCCGGTGCCCGAAGGGCTGCTCCACGAAGCGTTCTTTCGCCTGGCTGAACGCACGCCGGATGCCGTGGCACTGCTCCACGGCGAAGTGCAACTGAGTTTTGCCGAACTGGCCGAGCTCGCGCGGCGCTGCGCTGGCGCGTTGGCCGCGCACGGCGTACCTGCCGGGGCGACGGTTGCAATCAGCATGCCGAAGGGAATCGGCCAGATCATCGCGGTGCTGGGCACGCTCTACGCGGGCGCGGTCTACGTGCCTGTGCCGCTCGACCAGCCGCTCGCCCGGCGCCGCAAAATCTACAAGGACGCGGGTGTTGCGCTTGTGCTCGTCGATGCCGAGGTCGAGGTCGAGGTCGATGCCAGCAACGACGCGAGCGCAACCCGCGATGCCACCGATGCCACCGATGCCGCACGCTATCTCAACTGGCGCCACGCCGTGCGCAGCGAGCCGCTTGCCGCTCCCATCGGGTGCGCCCCCGCCGGGCCTGCTTACGTGATCTACACATCCGGCTCGACAGGCATGCCGAAGGGCGTCGTCATCTCGCACCGGGGGGCGCTCAACACCTGCGACGACCTGAACCGCCGCTACCGGGTCGGCCCAGGCGAGCGCGTACTCGCGCTCTCGGCACTGCACTTCGACCTCTCGGTCTATGACATCTTCGGTGTGCTCGGCGCGGGCGGCGCACTCGTGCTGCTTGACGAGCGCGAGCGGCGCGATCCCTCCGTCTGGTGCCAACTGATCGAGCGCCATCAGGTCTCGCTCTGGAACAGCGTGCCCGCGCTGTTCGACATGCTGCTCACCTACAGCGAAGGCTTCGCGCTCGACGCACCGTCGCGGCTGCGCGTGGCGCTCCTCTCCGGCGACTGGATCGGGCTCGATCTGCCCGCCCGCTATCGCGCCTTCCGTCCCGATGGCGCATTGGTCGCGTTGGGCGGCGCGACCGAGGCGTCGATCTGGTCGAACGCGTTCGACGTGCGCGACGTGCCGCCCGCGTGGCGCTCGATCCCGTATGGCTTCCCGCTCACGAACCAGCGCTATCGCGTCGTCGACGCGCTCGGCCGCGACTGCCCCGACTGGGTGCCTGGCGAGTTGTGGATCGGCGGCGTCGGCGTCGCGCCCGGTTACTTCAACGACGCCGAACGCAGTGCGCAGCAGTTCGTGCAGGCAGCCGGCGAGCGCTGGTACCGGACGGGCGACCTCGGCTGCTACTGGCCCGATGGCACGCTTGAGTTTCTCGGCCGGCGCGACAAGCAGGTCAAGATCGGCGGCTACCGGATCGAGCTCGGCGAGATCGATGCCGCGTTAGCCCGGATCGACGGCATCAAGAGCGGCATCACGCTCGCGCTTGGCGAACGCGAGAAATCGCTGGCCGCGTTCGTCGTCGTGGCCGGGAACCGGCTGTGCACCGAGCGGCAGCCCGACCCGGCGCTGCCGTCCGACTACGGCGCCCTGTTCGATCCCGGCCACACGGGTGCAAGCCTGGCAAGCAACCTCCGCCACGCAACGGACGCCAGCGAGTCGCACGAGGCCTATGACGCGCGTGTCGCGCGGCTCGTTGCCGATTTCCTGCACGAGCATCTGCAACGGCAAGGCTTCGACTTCGCCGAGCCGCTCGACGCCGATGCGCTGCGCGCCCGCTACCGCGCGGCGCCCCGGTGGCGCGGCCTGTTCGCGCGCTGGCTCGCGCTGCTCGACCAGGCGGAGCGCCTGCAAGGCGATGCCGACGGCCGCCGTGTGCGCGGACCGCACTACGAGACGCACGCGCTGCCGCTTGAGCCCGCCGAGCCACTCTTCGGGCTTGCTGACGCGCTGGCCTCGCAACACGCCGCGCTGGCCGCGATCCTGCGCGGCGAGCGCGCCGCCGAGACCCTGCTCGACCACCCGCTGCTCTCGCCCGAAAGCCTGCTGCAAAACGACGACGGCAACGCCGAGACACTCACCGCCCTGGCGGAGGCGCTCGAACGGATGTCGCGCGAACTCGGGCGGCCGGTGCGAGTCGTCGAGGCGGGCGCGCGCAGCGGCCTCGGTGGCGCGGCGCTGCTCGAACGCGTCGGCCAGGGCGTGCTCGTCTACACCGCGCTCGACGAATCGCAAGAAATGGTGCTGCGCGCCCGCGAGCGCCTCGCCGCCTATCCGCAGGCGGACGTGCGCCGCTGGGATGCCGCAGCCGACACCGCGTTGCGGCACAGCGCCGACGTGGTCCTGGCGAACAACGTGCTGCACCGCCTCGGCACTGCAACGCTCGGCCGGATCGTGGCGCTGGCCGCACCGTCCGCGCTGCTGCACGTGCTGGAGCGGCGCGCTGCGTCGGCGCTCACCCTCGTCGGCGCCGACCTGCTAAACACGGACGATGACGGCGCGAGCACACCACTGCGCGACGGCGCTGCATGGCGTGCGCTGTTCGACGCGCACGGACTGCATCACGAGCGAGCCGACCTCATCGGCGCGCAACAGCGCTTCGTGCTGCGCGCCCGTGCGCATCTGGCGCAGCCGGACCCCCAGAAGATCGGCGCGGCGCTCGCGGCACAGTTGCCGTCGTACATGCTGCCGCAGCGGCTCTATTGTCTCGACGCGCTGCCGCTCACGGCCAACGGCAAGATCGACCATGCCGCGCTCGCCGCCCTCGCCGTGCAACCTACCGTGCCGAACTGCACCGGCGAAGCGCCCAACGGCACTGCCGAACAGGCGCTGGCCGGGCTCTGGCAAACGTTGCTTGAGGCTCCCACGGTGCACCGGCGCAGCGATTTTTTCGAGCTAGGCGGCGACAGCCTGCTGGCGACCCGGCTGATCGGCGCGTTGCGCCAGCTCGGCTACGACGCGCAACTCGGCGACCTGTTCGACTACCCGGCGCTGGCCGCCTTCGCGGCCACGCTACGCCAAGGCGCCGCGCCCACCCCACGCTCGCTACGGCACGACGCAGCGGCACGGTATACGCCATTCGCGCTGACCGAGGTCCAGCAGGCGTATCTGGTCGGCCGCCAGCCAGGCTTTGCGCTGAGCGGCGTCGGCTCGCAGTTTTTTGTCGAATTCGAAGTCGAAGATCTCGACCTGCCACGCTTCGAGGCAGCGTGGCGCTGGCTGATCGAGCGTCACGACATGCTGCGCGCGATCATCGTCGATGGCCGGCAGCAAGTGTTGCCGCACGTGCCGGACTTCGTGCTGCGCTACCACCGCCTGGTGAGCCTCGACTCAGCCGACGCGTTCGCGCTGCGCACCGCGCTCGCGCACCAGGTGCTGGATCCCTCGCACTGGCCGGTGTTCGACGTGCAGGCAGCCGGTGACGGTGGCCGTCTGACCCGGGTCTACGTCTGCCTCGATAACCTGCTGCTAGACGGCCTGAGCATGCAGATCCTGCTGGCCGAGCTGGAGCAGCGTTATCTCGCTCCGGACAGCGCACCGCCGCCGCTCGAAATCGGCTTCCGCGACTATCTCGAACAGGCCGCCGGCCTGCGCGCGAGCGAAGCCGCACAGGCGGTACAGGCGGCCCGCACTTACTGGCGGCGGCGTCTCGATGGCCTGCCCCCGGCCCCGCAACTGCCGCTCGCGCGTGCGCCCGCCGAGATCGGCGTGCCACGCTTCGGGCGGCTATCCGGGTGCCTGACGGCGGAGCGCTGGCAGGCGCTGAAAACGCATGCGGCCGCCGTGCGGATCACGCCGTCGGCGCTGCTGCTGTCCGCCTTCGCCGCGGTGCTGTCCGCGTGGAGCGCGCGCCGCGACCTGTGCGTGAACCTGACGCTGTTCGACCGCCGCCCGGTTCATCCGCAGATCGAACGCGTACTCGGCGATTTCACCTCGCTGCTGCTCGTCGCCTGGCAGCCTGACGAACACTGGCTGGATAGCGCGCAGCGTCTGCAACAGCGGCTCTGGCGCGATCTTGAACAGCGCGACGTCTCCGGGCTCTGGGTGATGCGCGAGCTGGCGCTGCGGCGCGGCCGTGCATCGACCGAGATGCCGGTCGTGTTCACGAGCGCGCTCGGCTTCGACACCGATCGCTTCCTCGCGCACGCGTCGTGGCTAAAACCACGCTGGGGCATCTCGCAAACGCCGCAGGTCTGGCTCGACCACCAGGTCTACGAGTCCGAAGGAGAACTGCGCTTCAATTGGGACGTGGTCGAAGCGTTGTTCGAGCCGGACCTGCTGCGCGCGATGTTCGGCCAGTATGTCGCGCTCCTGCACCGTCTCGCCGATGAGGCGCCCGCGTGGCGTCTGCCGCTCGATACGCTGGTGCCGCGCGCCACGCAGGCGCTCGCGCAGTATGCGGACAAGCCCGCCGCACCGGCTCCTGGCCCGATTGTGCCAACGCCAGCGTCAGCACCAGCGCCAGGGCAGGCCGCCCTGGCGAACGAGGCAACCCAGGCGCTCATCGACACGCTGCGCGGGCACTTTCATCAGGTGGTCGGCAGCCCGATCGCCGCTGGGCAAAACTTCTTCGAAGCCGGGGCCACGTCGCTGAAACTGGTGCAGCTTCACATCCAGTTGCAGCAGGCAGGCTATGGAGCACTGACGCTCACCGATCTCTTCGCGCATCCCTCGCCGCAGGCGCTCGCCGCCCTGCTGGCCGGTGCCGCCCCGCTGGCAGACCCGCGCGCAATACGGCACACGCAACGGCACACGCGGCACAACGAGCGCCACACGCGTCGTACACGCCGCCAGGGAGCCGCGTGATGATGCGTTATCTCCCTTACTGGTGCGCCTACCTGCCGCAAGGCATCGTGACCGGGCTGATGTTCCAGGGCGTGGCGGGCTACTTTCGTCACGCCGGGCTGGACCTCGCCCAGTTGAGCTGGCTGCCTTTCACGATGCTGCCGTGGGTTGCCAAGTTCCTCTGGGCGCCATGGTGCGAACGCCACACGCTGCCGCTCTGCGGCAACCGCTACCTGGGCAGCCTCGCGCTGGTGCAACTGATGATGGCCGCGCTGCTCGTGTGCATCGGCTTCGTGTCACCGCTGCACGCGGTCGGCAGCGTCATGCTGGCGCTGATCCTGCTCGCCACGCTCAGCGCCAGCCACGACGTCTATGCCGACGGTTTCGCCATCTGCTCGACCGACGCGCGCAGCCGTCCGTTCGCCAACGCGGCGCAGGTCGGCGGCAGCTACCTGGGCCTTGTGCTCGGCAGCTTCGTCTTCCTCACGCTGGCGCAGCATGCGAGCTGGCGCAGCGGCTTCTTCGGCATGGCGCTGCTCACGCTTGTGTTGT
Source organism: Paraburkholderia hayleyella (assembly GCF_009455685.1). Classification (NCBI taxonomy): domain Bacteria; kingdom Pseudomonadati; phylum Pseudomonadota; class Betaproteobacteria; order Burkholderiales; family Burkholderiaceae; genus Paraburkholderia; species Paraburkholderia hayleyella. The sequence continues at coordinate 2,604,200 of NZ_QPES01000001.1, forward strand.
TGCTGCCGGTGCTCGCGCGCGCGCCGCTCACGCCGCCGAATCCGGCACGCCAGCGCCCCCGGCTTGAACTGGGCAGCGTGCGCGCGTTATGGCCCGCACTCACGCTCACCGCAATCTTCTACATCGCCATTCGCGGGCTGATGGTGCTTCAGACGGTGATGCTCGTCGATCAGGGGCTCAGCCTGAGCGCGCTAGGCGAGGCGACGACCCTCTACGGCACGCTCGGGAGCGGTGCCGGAATCATGCTCGGCGGCCAGCTTGCGCGGCGCCTCGGTGGCCTGCGCTGCCTGCTGCCGGTGATGCTGCTGCACGCCGCCCTCGCCGCCCTCGCCGCGCTCGGTTACCCGTACTTCGGCCTCTGGGCATGGCTCGTCGTGTTCGGACTCGTCAACGTCGCGGCGGCGATCGGCTTCGTCGTCCTCTACAACGCGCTGATGGGCCTCGTGCGGCCGCATCAGCCAGCGGCTGATTACGCGCTGTTCCAGTCCGCCGATGCCATCGTCGCCATGAGCGTGTCCGTCGTCGCGCTACGGCTCGCCCATCACACCGGCTATCGCCCGGTACTGATGACGCTGGCGCTCGTCGCGCTGGCGAGCCTGGTGCCAGCGCGCGGGTTGTGCCGCCGACTCGCCCGCTCGGCGCAAGCGGCGCAAGCGGCACAAGCGGCACAAGCGGCGCAAGCCGTAGCGCTGCGCCCCCCTGCCTCTTCCGAATCCGAGGTTATCCATGGATAACACCGCTGCGACCGCTTCCGCCAAACCGGACTTCGATGCACGCATCGCCGCCGGTCACTCGAACCCCGAAGCGGCGGATCATGATTCCGTTGACTTCGAGGCACTCGTCGCTAGCCACTACCCGCACTGCGAGCCGATCGCGGTTATCGGCCTCGCCTGCCGCTTCCCCGAGGCTGACGATAGCGAGGCCTTCTGGCGCAACCTCGTCGCAGGACGGGATTGCAGCCGGCGTTTTACACGCGACGAACTCATCGCCGCAGGCCTCGACGCGGCAACGCTCGACGCGCCGAACTTCGTCGGCGTCGGCGCGGTGCTCGACGACGCCGACGCGTTCGATGCAGACCTCTTCGGTTACTCGCGCCAGGAAGCTGAACTGATCGATCCGCAGCAACGCCTGTTCCTGGAAACGGTGTGGCACGCCCTGGAGCACGGCGGCTATGCGCCGCGCGAGGTGCCGCACAGAACCGGCGTGTTCGGCGCCGTGCGGATCAGCACGTACCCGGGCCGCGAGCCCGTGCGGATGGCCGACGTGGCCCGGGTGCAAGGCCTCCAGTCGCTGCTGGGCAATGACAAGGACTACCTCGCCACGCGCGCCGCCTACAAACTCAACCTGCGCGGCCCGGCGCTGACGGTGCAGACCGCCTGTTCCAGTTCGCTCGTCGCCGTTCACATGGCGTGCGAAAGCCTGCGCGCGGGCGAATGCGAGATGGCGGTGGCCGGAGGCGCCGCCCTCTCGTTTCCGCAGCAGAGCGGTTATCTGCACCAGCCGGGGATGATTTTTGCGCCAGACGGCTGCTGCCGCCCGTTCGACGCCGACGCGGCCGGAACCTTCGCTGGCAATGGCGTCGGCGTGGTGACGCTGCGCCGTCTCGCCGATGCCTTGCGCGATGGCGACCCGGTGCTCGCCGTGCTGCGCGGCAGCGCGATCAATAACGACGGCCACCACAAGGTCGGCTACACCGCTCCGTCGGTGCTCGGCCAAAGCGAGGCGATCCGCGAGGCGATGCTCGTCGCCGATGTCGAGAGCACCGGGATCGGCCTGATCGAAGCACACGGCACCGGCACGCCGCTTGGCGATCCGATCGAGCTGGAGGCGCTGCACAGCGTGTTCCATGCGAACGGTGGCCCGCCTTGTGCACTCGGCTCCGTGAAAAGCAACCTCGGCCACCTCGACACCGCAGCGGGCATCGCCAGCCTGATCAAGACGGTGCTCGCGGTCGAGCGCGGCGTGATTCCGCCGAGCCTGAATTTTCGCCGCCCGAACCCGGCGCTCCGGCTTGAGCGCGGTCCGTTCCACGTGCCCACCGCAGCGCAGGCATGGAGCGCGCCCGTCAGGATCGCGGGCGTCTCGTCGTTCGGCATCGGCGGCACCAACTGCCACGTGATCGTCTCGTCGCTGCCCGACGAACTGCGTGCGCTCCGCGCACAGACTGAAACGCTCGCGGAAAACCCCGCGTTGCTGCTCAGCGCGGAAAGCGCGAGCGCGCTGCGCAGGCTGGCGGGCGTCTATGCCCGCGCGTTGCCGCACGCCAGCGCGGCCGACCTTGCGTACACGGCGTTGCAGGGCCGTCAGCTCGATCTCGGGTTCCGGCTCGCCGTGCCGCTCGACGGTGAGGCCGCCGCCCTGCTCGCCGCCTATGCGAGCGGCATCGACGACGTACCGCTGCAAACCGGTAGCGGAGCGGCCGGCAAGGTGGCCTGGCTCTTCACCGGACAAGGATCGCAATGGCCCGGGATGGGGCGTGCGCTTTACGCCCACTCAGCCGCGTTCGCCGCCTGCCTGGACCGGTGCTGCGCCGCGTGCAACGCCGGGCTCGAAACGCCGCTGGCCGAAGCCCTGTTCGGCGCACAGCCCGAGCTGCTCGCCCAGATGGAGTATGCGCAGCCCGCGATCGTCGCCTTCGAGCTGGCGCTGGCCGCGCATTGGGAGGCGCAGGGCCTCAGGCCCGACATGGTGCTCGGCCATTCGCTCGGCGAATACGCCGCCGCCGTCGTGGCTGGGCATTACCGGATCGAAGACGTGATGCCGCTCGTGCGGCTGCGCGGCGAACTGATGCAAAAGAGCGCCGGACACGGCGCCATGCTGGCCGCGTTCGCGGACGAAGCGACCCTGTTGCCGCTGGCCGCGGGCCACGGCCTCGATCTCGCCGTGTGCAACGGCGAACGCCATCTCGTGTTTTCCGGCGCGCAAGCCGCGATCGACGCGTTTGCCGCCGAACTCGCGCAGCACGCGATTCGCCACAGCCGCCTGGCGGTCAGTGGCGCCGCGCATTCGGCGCTGCTTGAGCCGATTGCCGATGAATTCGGGCGCGCGGCCGCACGGCTCGTCGCCGAGCCCGCGCAGATCCCGCTGATCTCGACGCTGAGCGGCGAGCCCATCGACGCGAACGCGTTGAACGCGCCGGATTACTGGCGCCGCCACATGCGCGAGCCGGTGCGCTGGCGCCAGGCGCTGCAACGCGCGCTGACACTCGGCGCGACTGTGTGCGTCGAGCTCGGGCCCGATGCCCCGCTCACGGGCATCGGCCAGCGCGACTCACCGCATGCGGCGCGCTGGATCGCCAGTGTGCGGCGTGACCAGGCAGAGCCCGGCACGCTGCGGCAGGCCGCGTTGCAACTCTTCGCGGCGGGCCTCGACCTTCGCTGGCGCGACGGACTACGCGCGCCGGGACGCAAGATCCACGCGCCGCTCTATCCCTTCGAGAAGAAGCGCTACTGGCGCGAAGCCGAGCCCGCAAAGCCCGCCGCCCCCGCCGCCGATGGCCCGCTCGCGGCCGGGCGGCGTGTCGCGGCGAGCGCCGCAGCGACACTGGACCTGGCGCGCCTTCAAGCGCTGTACGACTGCGTCACGCAACTCCATGCGATCGATGTCGACACGCTGGTGCGGCAGTGCGTCGGCGAGCGTATCGAGCAAGGTGCGAGCGTGCTCGAGATCCTGCGTGGCGGCCGCCTGCTGCCCCGCTACCGGCAACTGCTCACGCGCCTGCTAAACGCGTGTGCCGAGGACGGTTATTACCGCCGCGACGTCACCCCCGACGTCACCCCCAACGCCGACCGCTATGCGCCCGCGCAGCCCATCCCGCACGAACGCCGCAGCGCACTGATCGACGAGCTGCGCAGCTATTGCGAGGGGTTCGATACGATCGCGGACACGGTCGAGCGCGCAGGCGCAAGCCTCTACGCGATGATGAGCGGCGCGCTCGAGCCGGTCGCGGTGATCTTCCCGGAAGGCGCCTCCGGCGACGTCGAAACGCTGTACCAGGAATTCAGCTTTGGCCGCTATTTCAACCAGATTGCCGCTGCGGTCGTGGACGGCATCGTGCGCGAGCGCGAGGCCGCGGGGCGGATGCATCAGCCGCTGCGCATCCTCGAAGTCGGCGGCGGCACCGGCGGCACGAGCGCATGGATCCTGCCAGCGCTCGCTGACGCACCGGCGTTGCGCTACGACTTCAGCGATATTTCCGCCCTCTTCATCCGCCGCGCCGAAGCAAAATTTGCCCGCTACGGCTTCATCGACTACCGGTTGTTCGATCTGCACAAGAGCGCGCACGCGCAAGGCTTCGATGCGCAATCCTACGACCTGATCATTGCGGCCAACGTGATCCACGCCACGCAGCACGTGGGGCGCACGCTCTCGAACCTGCGCTGGCTGCTGAAACCGGGCGGCCGCCTGCTGCTGCGCGAGATCACCCAGCCGATGCGGCTCTTCGATTTCACCTTCGGCCCGCTGGTCGCGCCGGTTCACGACGAAGCCGCACGTGGCGGCGAGTTGTTCCTGACGCCCGAGCGCTGGGACGAACAGTGCCGCGCGGCTGGCTTTGCCCAGCTCGACTGGCTGCCCGACGACGGCACAGCCGCCGCTCGGATCGGCGAGCACATCCTGATCGCGCGCGTGCCGTCGCACGTGGCCACCGAGGCCTTGGCACCGAATGCGCCGCACACGCCGAACACGCCGAACACGTCAAACGCGCCGAACGGCGACCCGCTGCTCGGCCAGTCGCTGAGCGGCGATGGCTGCTACCTCGCCAACTGGTCCGATTGCATCGGCGACGACGCGCGCTGGCGCGCCCGGCTCGAAGACGCGTGCGCCGAGCTGTCGCGCCGCCACGGTGACGGCCGCGCGCTACCGCTGCACGGTGCGCCGCTGGCCGCGCCCGGCTGGCTCTCACGGGTCCGGCTGCGCTGGGAACGTCCGCCGTTCGGTTCCGCCCGCGTGACGATCGAAGGTATCGAAGGCGAAGGCGAGGGCGAAGGCGAATGGCAACGGCTCGCCAGCGCCGGGGTTCACGCACCGGATGACGGCCTGCCCGCGCCGCGCGCCGCGCCCGGTACGCATTTCACATGGCGCTGGCGGCCCCTCGCCGACAGCAGCGCCACACGAACGGAGAGTGCGGAGAGTGCGGAGAGTGCGGAGAGTGCGGAGAGTGCGGAGAGCGCGGAGCTCGCAGGCGCAGGTTTCGCGCTCTCCGACGCCAGCGAAGCGGCGGCCAGCCTGCTCACGCAGGCCGGAATCGCGCTGTCCCCAAACGCAGGCCGCCTCCTGCTTCTGCTCAATCCAGACGACGACGCTCCGCTGTCATTGGCCGAGCGCGTGCTCGACGCGCTCGCCGATGACGCGCGCCGCCCGCTCGTGGTCGTGACCTGCGGGGCCTGGGCCGTGTCCGGCAGCGAATGCGTCAAGCCCGCCCAGCACGCGGTGTGGGGCCTGCTGCGCGTCGCCGCCGCTGAACAACCGGAGCGCGCGATCGCGGCGCTCGACCTTGCCGCGCCAGCCGACTGCTGCGGCCTGCTGTCCGGCCTCGCGGCGCTCGGCGCGGGCGAGCGCTGGGTCGCGGTGCGCGATGCTCAAGCCTATGTGCCCTATCTGTCCGCGCAGCCTTACGTGGCACCTGCGCTGCCCCCGCTGAGCCTGCGCGGCGACGGCTGGCATCTGGTGACCGGCGCGTTCGGCGGCCTCGGCCGCGTCAGCATGCAATGGCTCGCGCGTCAAGGCGCGCGGCGAATCGCGCTGCTTGCGCCGCGCCCATCTGCGGCTTGGCCCGAGTGCCAGCGCGCATGGCACGAACGCCATGGCTGTACGCTGCGCTGGCTGCGCTGCGACGTCGCCGATCAGGCGCAACTGCGCTCGGCACTGGAGCAGTTGAGCGCGGATGGCGGGATCGCGGGCGCGATCCACGCGGCGGGCGTGCTCGACGATGCGCCGCTCGCCGCGCTCGACACAGCCCGGCTCGCGCCGGTGCTGGCCGTCAAGGCCGATGCCGCGCGCGTGCTGCGCGACTGGCTGCACGCGCACCACGGCAGCTATCTGCTGCTGTATTCATCCGCCGCGACGCTGGGCTCGCCGGGCCAGGGCGCTCACGCGCTAGCGAGCGCCTACCTGGACGGCCTCGCGCAGGATCGGGGCACGGCAACAGCAACAACAACGGCAACAACGACGATCTCGATCGCGTGGGGCGCATGGTCCGAGACCGGACGCGCGGCAGACTCCACAACGCTCGCCAGGCTGGCCGCAGCCGGGATGGGCGCGCTCACCACGGCGGAGGGGCTCTGGCACCTGGAGCAAGCCGTGATGCGCGGTGCGCCGTATCGTCTGGCGATGCGCGTCATACCAGAGCGCCTCGACACGAGCCGCCGCGCGCTGCTGGAAACCGCACGGCAGCCCATCCCGGCACAAGCGCCACCGCGTGCCGCGGCGCCCGCAACCGCAGCCGCCGCGCCCCTGCTGGACGGCAACGCCGAAGCCAACCGTGCCGCTGTCGCGCGCTGGCTGAGCACACGCATCGCCGAACAGCTACGGCTCGACGATCCGGACCGGCTGACACCGCAGCGCGATTTGCTGCAACTCGGGCTCGATTCACTGCTCTTTCTCGAACTGAGCGCCGAGATCGAGCGCACGTTCGGCGTGCACCTCGATGCCGAGCGGGCGTACCGTGACCTGACGCTCGCGGGCCTCGCGCGGCTGATCGTCGAGCTCGCGCCGCCGACCGGCGCAAGCCCCCAGGCAGCGCCGCCCGCGCTCACTCACGATGCCGCGAACCGCTACGAACCGTTTCCGCTCACACCCATCCAGCATGCCTACTGGCTGGGCCGCACCGAGCTCATCGAGTATGGCGGGCTCGCCTGCCATGTGCTGTTCGAATGGGACAAGCGGCACGACGAACTGGACCTCGAACGCTTCGAGCGCGCGTGGAATGCGCTCGTGCGCCGGCACGACATGTTGCGGCTGGTGATCGGCCCAGACGGCCGTCAGCGCGTGCTGCCGGAGGCCGGTGAGTACCGCCTCGCACGCCACGATTTGCGCGCACTGTCTCCGGAGCAGCAGGAACGTGCCCTTGAACAAACTCGTGACGCGTTATCTCGCCGCGTCCTGCCCGCCGACCGCTGGCCATTGTTCGAACTGGTGGCAAGCGAGCTCGACGAACACCGCTACCGCCTGCACATGCACCTCGATTTGCTGCTGTTCGACGTGCAGAGCTTCAAGGTGATGATGGACGACCTCGCCCGCGCGTATCGCAGCGAAACGCTCGAGCCGCTGTCGCTCACCTTTCGTGACTATGTGCTCGCCGACGAGGCGCGGCGCGACGAACCGGCAACGCGAAACGCGTGGCGCTACTGGCATGACGTGCTGCCGTCGTTGCCAGGCGCACCGCGTCTGCCGCTCGCCGCCTCGCCGTCCGGCGCGCGGCCGCGTGTGACGACCCGTCAGGCGCGGCTTCCCCGCGCCGCATGGGACACGCTCAAACGCGTCTGGCGGGACTGGGGCGTGACGCCGTCCGCCGCGCTCCTCGCGCTGTTCGCTCAAACGCTCGCTCCCTGGAGCCGACACCCGGACTTCACGCTCAGCCTCACGTTCTTCAACCGGCGTCCCGATCATCCGCAGGTGCCCCAACTGATCGGCGATTTCACCTCCGTGCTCCTGATCGACTTCGCGCTCGGCAACGAAGCTACCTTGCGCGCAACGATCGAGGCCACCCAGGCCCGGCTGTGGCAACGCGTTGCACACAGTCGCGTCAACGGCGTCGAGGTGATCCGCGAGCTGGGCCGCGGCCACACGCGCCAGCGGCAACCGCTGATGCCGATCGTGTTCACAAGCGTGCTCGGGATGTCGCTGGACGGCCAAAGCATCGATCAGGCCATGACACGCCTCCTCGGCGATCCGGTGCATGTATTCACGCAGACGCCGCAGGTCTGGCTCGATCATCAGGTGATGGAGATCGACGGCGAGCTCGTGTTCAACTGGTACTGCATGGATGACGTGCTGGCCGAGGGCCTCGCCGATGCGATGTTCGCTCACTATCAGGCGCTTCTCGCCTGGGCCGCGGCCGATCCCGAGCGCATGTCGCAGCCCGGCGCGCCGCTTGCGCCAGCATCCAGCGGACATGGGCCGTACCCCTCCATGCCATGGCCAGCGAGCAACGGCGCGGGCCTCGGCCTCGATCTCGACTTCGACCTGCGCGAGATCGAGGCCGCGCTACGCGCCCACCCGGCCGTGCGCGCCGCGCAGGCGCAAGCCGCCCCGGACGGCCGCTCGCTTTACGTGACGCTCGTCGCCGAAGACAACGTACCGCACACGGACACGGACACGGACACGGACACGGACACGGACACGGATACGGATACGGATACGGGCACGGACGCGAACGCGGACACCTCGCCCGGCCCGGCGCTCGACCTCGATAGCGCGACGCTGCCATCACTGAGCGATGCGGAAGTTCAGGAGATCGAAGCCACCTGGTCCTGGCTGGAAGCCCGTGCGCTACGCGCACTCGCCGACACGTTGCTGCGTCACGGGCTCTTCGTCCACACGGGAGAGCGTCACACCGTCGACGCGGTGCACGCGCGCACACGCGCGCTGCCGCAGTACCGCAGGCTGATCCGCCAATGGCTCGCGCACCTGAGTGAGCTCGGCTGGCTCGAACGCGACGGCGACGGCTTCGTTAGCCAGCGAGCGCTGGCGGAGGTTCCGCTGCCACCGCTCGCCGCGCTGCCGGACACCGCCTGGAGCCGCACGCTCGGCCACTATCTGGAGGCCTGCGCCGCGCGCCACGATGCGCTGCTCGATGGCACGCAAGCGCCGCTCGCGCTCTTTTTTGGCGACGACGACAGCGTGCCCCGGAGCCTGTACGCCGAGAACCCGGTGATGCGCTGCCTGAACGCCTGTACCGCCCCGATTGCCGACGCGCTGAGCCGTGGCGCGACCGGCTATCGCGTGCTCGAGGTCGGCGCAGGCACCGCGGCGACCACGCAATACGTCCTGCCCGCGCTCGCCGGGCGTCTCGCCAGCTACTGCTTCACCGACGTCTCAACGCTGTTCCTCGACGACGCGCGAGCGCGCTTTAGCGACTGCCCGCAATTCGAATGCGCGCACTTCGACCTCAACCGGCCCGCCGCTTTCGACGCGCACCCGGCCCCCGGCTACGACCTGATCGTCGCCGCGCAGACGCTGCACGACGCCAGCCATGTGGTCCACTCGCTGCGGCGGCTCGGCCGGCTGCTCAAACCCGGTGGCCGGTTGCTGCTGATCGAGGCCACCGAGCGCGACAGCGCGATGCAAATGGCGAGCGTCGGTTTCATCGAGGGCCTGGGCGGCTACAAGGACATCCGCACCGCAGACGACAAGCCAATGCTGGACCTGCCGCTGTGGCGCGCCGCGCTCGCCGAAGCAGGTTTCGCGGAGGAACTGGTTTGGCCTCAACAGGCCCGCACGCCGTGGCGGCAACACTTGATCGTCGCGCGAGCCGAGCGCATCGCGCGGCTCGATACCCACGAGATCGAACGCTTCCTGCGCGCCCGGCTCGCGCCGCGCAATATCGCGTTGCCGCCGCTGCAACTGCATCAGCGCGAGCATCTGCCCACGGACGGCGAAGATGCCGCATCACAAGCACCACAAGCGCCGCAAGCCGCAGCGGGCACCGGTACCGGTACCGCCACAACCGCAGCCAGGCAGGGCTCAACAACGCCCGGACGGGCGCGGCGGGCCCGCGAACGCGAGCCTGCCGCATTCGAGGAGCGTGTCGCCGCAGTCTGGCGCTCACTGCTGTCGCAGCCGGTCCGGCACGACAGCGATTTCTTCGAAGCCGGTGGCGACAGTCTGATCGCCACGAGGATGATCGCTCAGCTCAACCGCGAAGGCCTGCACGGCGCGAGCCTGCAAAACCTGTTCGCCCACCCGACGCTGGCCGCGTTCTGCGCAACGCTGGATACGCCGCCGTCAGCCGACGGCGGCAACCCGGTGCTGCTGGCAAAGGGCAGCGGCACCGGACGCTTCTTCCTGTTCCATGCGTCAGATGGCGGACTCAGCGCGTATCTGCCGCTCGCGCGGCAACTGGATGCCGAGGTCTACGGTCTGCAAGCGCCCGCTGCCGCGACCGCCACGAGCCTCGATGCGCTGGCGCACGCCTATGTGGCCGCGCTGCGCGCCGTGCAGCCGGACGGCCCCTATGCGCTCGTCGGCTGGTCGTATGGGGCGTTCGTCGCCGCCGCCGCCGCGCGCCTGTTGCATGAGCAGCAGCAAACGGTTGGGCTCGCGCTCCTCGACCCGGTCTGCCGCGAAGACTTTCGCGCTGACAGCCGCGCCGGATTGCTGCGCATGCTCGCGCGGGGACGGGTCGAAGTACCGCTACCGGCGAATCTGGAGCAGCTGGGCGCCGATGAGCAAATCGAGTGCTTCATGCACGCCGCCGCCCGCTCAGGGCAGGCTGTCCCCCCCGACCTGCCGCAAGCCCGCGCCTGGCTCGCGCGTCTTGAACACCTGCTGTCGCTGCTGACGCAGGCCTCGCCGCCGGAGAGGCTGCCACTGCCTTGCCTGTGGCTCGACGCGACCCGCCGTCCGGCGCACTGGCGCCCCGCGGAACACGATTGGGCTGGCTGGGCCGGGCATGCCGAGCGTCACGCGCTCGACGCCGACCACTGGCAACTGGTGATGGACGAAACCACGGCCAAACGCGCAACGACGCTGCTCAAGCGCTGGCGGCACAACCTCGACGTCAGGGAAACGAGATGACAACGATGCCTCCAGACAAGCGCCGCGTCCTGATCGCTGGCGCAAAATTCGGCGAGATCTATCTAAACGCGTTCCTCCAGGCGCAACCGGGCCTTGAGCTGGCCGGCCTGCTGGCGCACGGCAGCGCACGCGCGCGACAGCTGGCCCATGCGTTCGGCATCCCGCTCTACACGGCACCTGAGCAGGTGCCCGACGAGATCGACATCGTCTGCGTGGTCGTGCGCTCAACCGTCGTCGGCGGTGCGGGCAGCGCGCTCGCCGAAACCTTCCTGCGGCGCGGGATGCACGTCGTGCACGAGCATCCCTTGCATCCCGACGACCTCGCTCGCCTGCAGCAGACAGCCGGGCAGCATGGGGGCGTCTACTGGGTCAACAGCTTCTATCCGCATACGCCAGCCGGACGCTGCTGGATCGAACAGGCGCAGCGCGTGCGCCGCCTGCTCGACGGCGCCACGCCGTCTTTCGCTCACCTCACCACGAGCCGTCAGTTGCTCTACTCGTCGCTCGATCTGCTGCTGCAAGCGTGCGGCGCAACCGAAGAAACCGAAGAGGCCGACATTGCCGACGTTGCCGTGACCGCGCTCGCCGACGACGATCCTGTCTGGCATGCGTTGCGGCTGAAGTTGCCGGGGTTCAATGCGGCGCTGCGCCTGCAAACCTATGTCGATCCGCTCGACATCGACATGCACAGCCTCGCCATGCATCAGCTGACGCTCGGCTGGCCGTCCGGTTATCTGTCGTTGGAGGCGAGCTATGGGCCGGTGCTTTGGGCCTCCGCGCTGTACGACCCGCGACACCGTACCGCTCAGGCGAGCCTGTACCGGCGCGCGGCGGAGGCCAAAGAGCGCGCGTGGCTCGGCGCAACGCCGGTGCTCGGCCTCCATGCGGCCCCGCCCGATTGGCAAAGCGCCTTCGAAATCGATGGCCCGGCTGGCATCAGCCACGTACTGCAGGCGTTGCGTGCGCATCTGGACGGCGCCGCCGTGCCGCCCGGCTTCGGCGCGGGCTATCAACGGGCGCTCGCCAGACTGTGGCAACGCACGCTGCGCTGTGCGGGCGCTGCCCGTGAAACCCACGTTCCGCCACCGCGCACGATCGCCGCCCGCGAGCTGCTCGACGCGCCACCGGTTCAGACACTCTCATGATGCCAGGCTCACGGCTGCTGCGGCCCGTTCTGTCCGCGCCGCAAAACGCGCCGCACCTGCTGCTCTGCCCGTTCGCTGGCGCGAGCAGCAGCGCGTTCCGTAGCTGGCGCTCGCTCGCCGGAAACCGGTTCGGCCTGTCGCTGGTGGTCTATCCTGGCCGCGAACACCGGATGCGCGAGCCCTGCGCCGAGCAGACCGGCGAGCTCGCCGCGCCGCTCGCCGCTGAAATCGCCACACTGGCCGAGGCCCAGCGCCGCACGCTGCTGCTCGCCGGACACAGCATGGGCGCACAGGTCGCGTTCGAAACCTGCCTGCTGCTTGAGCGCGCCCACTGCCCACCTGCCGGCCTCGTCCTCTCGGGCTGCCACGCCCCCCATCTCCGCTCGCGGCGGCGCCTCAGCGCCCTCGGCGACGAAGCGTTTGTCGCGTCGTTGAGCGAAATCGGCGGCATGAGCCCCGAACTGCTGGCCGAACCGTCGCTGCTCGCGCTCTTCATGCCGCTGCTGCGCGCCGACTTTCGTGCGACCGAAGGCTACCGCCGCGAACAGCACGTGGGGCATCCGCGCGTGCGCACACCCACCTTGCTGCTCCACGGCAGCGACGACCGCGAGGCCTCGCGCGACGAAGTCGAGGCATGGGATGTCTGGCTGCACGACACCGGGCCGCCGGTGACGCTGGCAGGCGACCATTTTTACCTGACCACGCAGCCGCACGCGTTCGCGGAGGTCGTGCTGCGGCATTTCGAGCCGATTCTCGCATCACGCTAACCCGTCTTTCGGAGAACTCGATGGAAACGTATCTGCAGCAAGACCACGACATCCGCACCCTGCCTGCTGTCGCTCTCGGCGAGTGCCCGTCCCGCTGGGCCGCCACGTTCGGCGAGCGAACAGCGCTCGTGGCGGGCGCCGAACGCCTGTCCTACCTCAAGCTCGCGCAATGCGTCGAGCAGCTCGCCGCAGGCTTGCACCGCAGCGGTATCCGTCGCGGCGAGCGTGCGCTCGTCCAGTTGCCGAACAGCATCGGCTTCGTCACAGTCTGCTTCGCGCTGATGCGTCTCGGCGCGATCCCGGTGCTCACGCTGCCCGCCCAGCGCGCCCGCGATATCGACGCGCTCGCCCGCCTCGCCGAGCCGGTCGCCTACTTCATCCCCGAGCGCCGCCGCGACTTCGGCGGCTTCGACTATCGGCAGCTCGCGGGCGAGCTCGCCGCCGCGCATCCCTCGTTGCGGCAGATCGTCGTCGATGGCAGCCTCGAGAGCGTCGATAAACGGAGCGCCCCGTTCGTCACGCTATCGTCCGTCGCCGCGCTGGGCGAGAACGATGACGAGGGCGAGGACGAGGGCGCGCCGGACGTCTCACCCGCGCCAGGCGAGACCGCGCTTCTTTTGCTCTCCGGCGGCACAACCGGCACGCCGAAGCTGATACCACGCACGCACGCCGACTATCAGTACAACTTCAACGCCGCGGCCAGGCGCTGTGGACTCGGCGCTGATAGCGTCTATCTCGCGGTACTGCCCGCCGCCCACAACTTCACGCTCGCCTGTCCTGGCGTGCTGGGCACGCTGGCCTGTGGCGGTACCGTCGTGCTGTCCGACAGCGCAAGCTGCGACGAAGTGATGCCGCTGATCGAGCGCGAGCGCGTCACCCATGTCGCGCTCGTGCCGCCGCTCGCGCGGATCTGGGTTCAGGCTCGCGCGTGGGAGAAGAGTGACCTGTCGAGCCTGCGCGTCGTCCAGGTCGGCGGCGCGCGGCTCGATCCCGAGCTCGCCGCGCAATTGCCGCAGCGGCTCGGCGGCCAGTTGCAGCAGGTCTTCGGGATGGCCGAGGGGCTGCTCTGCTGTACCGCGCTCGACGACCCGCCGCATGTCGTCAGCAACACGCAGGGCCGGCCACTCTCGCCAGACGATGAGCTGCGCGTGGTCGATGCCGCATTGCGCGACGTGCCCGCTGGCGCAGTCGGCGAACTGCTGACCCGTGGCCCGTACACGATTCGCGCGTACTACCGCGCGCCGCAAGCCGACGCGCGCAGCTTCACCGCCGACGGCTTCTATCGGACCGGCGATCTCGTCCGGCTGACCCCAGAGGGCAACCTGGTCGTCGAAGGCCGGATCAAGGAGCAGATCCATCGCGGCGGCGAAAAAATCCCGGCCAGCGAAATCGAAACACTGCTCGTCCAGGTGCCCGGTGTGCGGGAGGCCGTCGTCGTCGCGGTGCCGGACCCCGCGCTCGGCGAACGGATCTGCGCCTTCTTGCTGGCCGAAGGCGAGGCGCCCGAGCGCGAGACGCTCAACCAGGCGCTGACCGAACTCGGCCTCAGCGATTTCAAGCGGCCCGACCAGATCGAAACGCTCGAGCGCTGGCCACTCACCGCAGTCGGCAAGATCGACAAGACGCGGCTTGTCGCGCTGGCGCTCGAACGCACGCCATGCCAGGCCGTTCCCGCCGCAGCCCGAACGCCAGCGCGCGGCCGCTATGCCGAACTCCGCGTTCCACTGACGAGCCACCCACTCGATCTGGCCGCGCGACTCGCGCGGACCACCTCGGCCAGGCGCTACGCGGTGTACGAACGCGGAGAAGAGTGGAGCATCGGGCTCGATGCGGCGTTAAGCCTCACGCTCACGCCCGACGGCCATCTGTGCCGCAGCGACAACAAGCAGAGCCCCACCCGCGTGGCCGAGGCATTGGATGCTCTGCCATTCGACGACTGGCGCGCGTATGGCCGGGTCTCGTTCGAGTTCGCGCATCGGCTCCACGGGCTCGGCACGCCAGCCAGCGATCAAGCGCTATTGCAGTTGTTCGTGCCGCGACACGAGATTCGTCTGCGCAGCGGCGAAGCGCTGATCCGCAGTCTCGATCCGGGGGCGCTGGCCACGCTTGCGCAGCAGGTCGCGGCGCAAGACGCCGCGCCAGCGCTACCGCCAGGCCAGGCGCTGACGTCGATCGAGCAGGCCGGCGCCGAGGCGACTTACCAGGCGCAGGTTGCCGCTGCGCTACGCGAAATGCGGGCAGGCGCTTACGAGAAGGTGATCTTGTCGCGCACGCTCGACGCGCCGCTCTCGCTCGACATGACGCAGAGCTACCTGGAAGGCCGCCGCGCCAACACGCCCGCGCGTTCGTTCCTGCTACGCGATGGCGAATTCGAAGCCTACGGCTTCAGCCCTGAGACCGTCGTCGAAGTCGACGCCAACGGCTTCGTCAGCACGCAGCCCCTCGCCGGAACGCGTGCGCTGACCGGCGACGCCACCGAGGACGAGCGCCTGCGGCGCGAGTTGCTACGCGATGCAAAGGAAATCGCCGAACACGCGGTATCGGTGCAGCTCGCGCTGGCCGAGATGTCCCAGATCTGCGAACCCGGCACGATCGGTATCAGCGAATTCATGTCGGTGCATCGTCGCGGCACCGTGCAGCACCTCGCGTCACGCGTCAAAGGCCAGCTTGCCGCCGGGCGCTGCGCATGGGACGCCTTCATCGGCCTGTTTCCGGCGGTGACGGCGTCGGGCATTCCGAAGCGCGCGGCGCTTGAAAGCATCCGCCGCCACGAACGCACGCCGCGTGGTTTGTACAGCGGGGCCGTGATGATCATCGACAGCGATGGGGCGCTCGACGCCGCGCTCGTGCTGCGCTCGGTGTTCAGGGATGGCACGCGCTGCTGGCTACAGGCTGGCGCCGGGCTCGTCCCGCTGTCGGAACCGGCGCGCGAATGGACCGAGACCTGCGAAAAACTCGCGTCCGTCGCACGGCACCTGCGCGCCGCAGCCGGACAGGCGAGCCCGGACGCCCGCTGACACGCCCCCTTCCTGCGAGGATGAGCCCATGACCGACGAACGCTACGCCGCTACGCTGTCCGGGGTGCCCGAGACGATGCTATGGACGCTGTACAACCGGGCAACCCACGCGCGGCGCTCCGGTGCGCTGCTGCACGACCCGGATGCGATACGTCTCCTCGAATCGATCGATTACGACTACGCACGCAGCTTCGGGGCGGCGGACTTATCGCACGCGGTGCGCTCACGGGTCTTTGATGACGTCGTGAAACCCTGGCTCGCCGCGCATCCTGGCGGGACGGTGATCGAGCTCGGCTGCGGGCTGGAGACCCAGTTCCAGCGCTGCGACGACGGCCAGGTGCACTGGATCGGGGTCGATCTCCCGGAGGCGATTGCGTTGCGCGAGCGTTTTCTGCCCGAGCGCGAGCGCTGCCGTTACGTCCGCAAGAGCGTGCTCGACACCTCATGGCTGCGGGAGGTCGATGCCCTCATCGCCCGTTCCGCAGCGCATCACGCGCTTGAGGCCCACGAGGCTCAGGAAGCTCAAGAGGTATTCATCACGGCCCAGGGATTGCTGATGTATTTGGCAAAGGCCGAGGTCAGGATGCTGATTCGCACGATCGCCGGGCACTTCGGCGCGGCGTGCTTGCTGTTCGACGTGATTCCCCGCTGGTATTCGCGCAAGACGCTTCGCGGCCTGCGCAAGACGCCCCACTACCAGGTCCCGCCGATGCCATGGAGCCTCGACTGGAAAGAGATTGGCCGCCTGCGCGACTGGAGTGCGTCGATCGGGAGCGTCGAGGACATCCGCTGGAACGGCTTCAGCGGCTTCGGCTGGTCTCTGCTGCGCGCGGCGATGGGCGTGCCAGCCGTGCGCAACCGGCTGCCGGGCGTGGTGCGGGTCCACACCCGGCATCGGCCTGCCCCGGCGTCGGCCGACGTCGAGGAAAAAACGAAAAAAGCAAAACAGAGAACGGCCTAGATCTCGCTCTCGCTCTCGCCGGATGGCGTCGGCGTCGGCAATGCTGCCGCCTCTGCAACCGGAACCGGAACCGAAGCCGCAACACGCTCAGCGGCAGGCTGCGCACGGCGCTCCAGCACCGCTGCAAAAAAACCATCGGTCGCGTGGCGGTGTGGCCAGAGTGAGAGGTAATCGCCCGTATCCAGCTCGATACGCTGCTCGGCAAACACGTCGCGCGCCGGAACCAGGGTGAAATCGGGATGCGTCGCCAGGAACTGCTGCACCACCTTTTCGTTTTCCGCTTCAAGAATGCTGCACGTGGCGTAGACCAGGCGGCCGCCGCGCTTCACCAGCCGCGCCGCGCTCGTCAGAATGGACAACTGCTTCGGCGTCAGTTCCGCGACGGATTCCGGCGACTGACGCCATTTCAGATCGGGATTGCGGCGCAGCGTGCCCAGCCCGCTGCAGGGCGCATCCACCAGCACGCGGTCGATCTTGCCGGCGAGGCGCTTGATCTTCGCATCGTGCTCGCTGTCGATCAGCACCGGGTTCACATTCGACAAACCACTGCGCGCAAGGCGCGGCTTGAGCTTCGCCAGACGGCGCTCCGCCACATCGAACGCATACAGCCGCCCGCTCGAGCGCATCATCGCGCCCAGCGCCAGCGTTTTGCCGCCCGCGCCCGCGCAAAAATCGACCACCATCTCACCCCGCCGGGGCGCCACCATCGAGCACAGCAACTGGCTGCCTTCGTCCTGCACCTCGAGCCAGCCCTGCTGGAACGCGTCCAGTTTAGTCAGCGGCGGCTTGCCCACCACGCGCACGCCCAATGGAGCAAAGGGCGTCTCGCCCGCCTCGATCCCCGCGCGCGACAGCGCCTCCAGCACCTCGGCGCGGCTCGCCTTGACCGGATTGGCGCGTAAATCCAGCGGCGCCGGGTAATTCAGCGCGGCGGCCAGCCTGGCCAGTTCATCGGCTTCGAAGCGCGCCGCCAGCGCCTGATAGATCCAGTCAGGCAAATTCAGGCGAATGCGCAGCGGCAGGCTTTCCGGGTCGATCTTCGAGACATGGTCGAGCCAGTGGGCTTCCGCTTCCGAGACAAACGGTTTAAGCGCCGAGCGCCCCGCGGTTTGCATCAACCCCAGCAACGTCAGGCGCCGCGCCGGGCTGCCGCTGCCGCTTTCCGACAAATGGGCGAATTCCATGCGGCGGCGCAAGACCGCGAACACGGCTTCCGCGATCACGCCACGCTCGCCGTGCCCGAGCTTCGGATGCGCGCGGAAAAAACGGCTGGTGGTCGCATCAGCGGGGCCGTTGAATTTCAGCACTTCGGCCAGCAGTGTTTCAGTTTGTCCAATCAGAAAACCATGCAGTCTCATACGCCCTCCCCGGCGGTGTAGTCGGCAAAGAGCCATTGCGGCTCTGGTGGCGTCAGCACAACGGCCAGCCCGTCGGACGCGAGGCGTCCTTCAACGAACCAGCGCACTGCGCGTGGGTAAATGATGTGTTCGGCGGCCAGCACCCGCGCGCCTAGCCTCGCGGCGTCGTCGCCCGCCAGCACCGGCACCGCGGCTTGGATCACGAGCGGCCCGTGATCGAGCTGCGCCGTGACGAAGTGCACCGAGGCGCCATGCAGGCGCACCCCGGCATCGAGCGCTTGCTGATGGGTTTTCAGGCCCGTGAAACTGGGCAGCAGTGAAGGATGGATATTGAGCAGGCGGGCGGCATAGTGCTCGACAAACGCGGGCGTGAGCACCCGCATAAAGCCGGCGAGCACCACCAGATCGGGGGCGAAGCCATCGATGACCTCGGCGAGCGCGGCATCGAAAGCCTCGCGCTGGGCGAACTGGCGGTGGTC
Organism: Paraburkholderia hayleyella; assembly: GCF_009455685.1. Lineage (NCBI taxonomy): Bacteria > Pseudomonadati > Pseudomonadota > Betaproteobacteria > Burkholderiales > Burkholderiaceae > Paraburkholderia > Paraburkholderia hayleyella. Next base: position 2,622,664 of record NZ_QPES01000001.1, read on the forward strand.
CACCACCGCCGTGGCAATGCCATGCGCCGCGGCAAACGTGAGGCCGCTGGCATCGGGACGATTGGCAATCACCGCGGCAATCCGGGCGGGCCAGCGCTCGTTCGCGCAGGCGCGAACGATGGCCTCCATGTTGCTGCCTCGCCCTGAAATCAAGATTACGAGTTTTTTCATCGGCGGATTTTATCATTCAGGGGGCCAGCGAGGACGGGTTAAGCGCGCCATCTCGGCGTGCCCGCGTTTGAGCGTTTATAATCGACCGTTTTGCGGCAACTCACCCGCCCTATCCCCGTTTGCCCCGTCTGCCCAGCCTGTTATCGTGAGAGTCTTCCGCGGTCTTCCCAATGCCGAAAGCCGTGCGCCCTGCGCGCTGACCATCGGCAATTTCGACGGTGTCCATCGCGGCCATCAGGCGCTGCTGGCGCGCGCGCGCAAAGCGGCCGACGCCCGTGGCCTGCCGCTTTGCGTGATGACCTTCGAGCCGCATCCACGCGAGTTCTTCAACCCCGCCAGCGCCCCGCCGCGCATCGCCATGCTGCGCGACAAGCTCGAAGCGCTCGCGGCCAACGGCGTGGAGCGCATCGTCGTCGAGCATTTCAACCAGACCTTCGCCAGCCAGTCGCCCGATACCTTCGTCGAACGCATCATCGTCAATGGCCTGCATGCACGCTGGGTCATGGTGGGCGATGATTTTTGCTATGGCGCGAGGCGTGCGGGCAATTTCGCCTCGCTCAAGGCAGCGGGCGAGCGCCACGGCTTCGAAGTCGAACAGATGGCGACCGTGGCTGACGCTTCCGGCGCGCGTATTTCCAGCTCGGCCGTGCGTGCCGCGCTCAGTGCCGGCCAGCTCGATGTGGTGCGTGCCGCGCTCGGGCGCCACTACCAGATCAGCGCTCACGTCGCGCACGGCATGAAGCTGGGCCGCGACCTCGGCTTTCCAACCCTGAACCTGCCGATCCAGCACAAGCGTCCGGCGCTCTCCGGCATCTTCGTGGTGCTCGTCCACGGCCTCGAGGCACGGCCACTGCCAGGCGTTGCCAGCCTTGGCGTGCGCCCTACCGTCGATGACTCCGGGCGGGTGCTGCTCGAAGTGCACCTGCTTGACTGGCACGGCAATGCCTATGGCAAACTCGTGCGGGTCGAATTTCTGCACAAGCTGCGCGACGAGGAAAAATTCATCGACCTCGAAACGCTGACCGTCGCCATCGCCCACGATGTCGCCCAGACCCGGGCCTGGTTTGCCCGCCATGGTGGCGATGCGGGCGGTTTTGCCACCTCCGCGACCGATCGAATTAGCTAGTCTGGCGGGCCGCACGCGGCGCCCGCCAGAACCCGTCATGCAACGGTAACGACCTGGCATTGTCGCCGCTGATCCCACGGTTCTTGCCCTGCTCTTGCCCCGCTTTTATTCGCTTTTATTCGCTTTTATTTTTCTCCGCGCCCCGCGCGCCCCGACCGGATTCACGACGAACTCATCATGAGCAACAAGAAAGCTGATTCGAAAGCAGAGGCCCGTTACCCCGTCAACCTGCTCGACACACCATTTCCGATGCGCGGCGACCTGCCCAAACGCGAACCGCAATGGGTGAAGGAGTGGCAAGAACGCAAGGTTTATGAAACGATCCGCGCCGCCAGCAAAGGCCGCGAAAAATTCATCCTGCACGATGGCCCGCCCTATGCCAACGGCGACATTCACCTTGGCCACGCGGTCAACAAGATTCTGAAGGACATGATCGTCAAGGCGCGCAATCTGGCGGGCTTCGACGCGGTCTACGTGCCGGGCTGGGATTGCCACGGCATGCCGATCGAGATCCAGATCGAAAAACAGTTCGGCAAGACGCTGCCCGCCATCGAAGTCATGCAAAAAGCCCGCGCCTACGCGAGCGAACAGATCGAAAAGCAAAAGGCCGGGTTTCGCCGCCTCGGCGTGCTGGGCGACTGGGACCACCCCTATCGCACGATGAACTTCGCCAATGAAGCCGGCGAGATCCGCGCGCTCGCCAAAATCATGGAAAAAGGCTTTGTGTTTCGCGGCCTGAAACCGGTCAACTGGTGTTTCGATTGCGGCTCGGCGCTGGCCGAAGCCGAGGTCGAATACAAGGACAAAACCGATCCCACCATCGACGTGCTGTTCAGCTTCGCCGACCCCGCCGCCACGGCGGCGGCGTTTGGCCTCGCGCAACTGCCCCGTGACGAAGGCGGCATCGTGATCTGGACCACCACGCCCTGGACGATTCCGGCCAACCAGGCGCTCAACGTTCATCCGGACATCGTCTACGCGCTGGTGGATACGCCGCGTGGGCTCCTGATCCTCGCGCAAGAGCGCGTCGCGGCCTGCCTCGCGCAATATGGCCTCGCGGGCGAAGTGCTGGCTACGGCGCCGGGCGCCAAACTCGCGGCACTCCGCTTTCATCATCCGCTGGCCACGGCGCATCCGGCGTACCGGCGCACCGCGCCGGTTCATCTCGGCGACTACGTCACCACCGAAACCGGCACCGGTATCGTGCATTCATCGCCCGCCTATGGCGTCGAGGATTTTCTCTCGTGCAAGGCGCACGGCATGCACGACTCCGACATCCTCAACCCGGTCATGGGCGACGGCCGTTATATCGAATCACTCGCGCTCTTTGGCGGCCTGTCGATCTGGGCGGCCAACCCGCAGATCGTCGCCGCGCTCGATGCCGCGGGCACCCTGCTGCGCACCGAGAATTACACCCACAGCTACATGCATTGCTGGCGGCACAAGACGCCCATCATCTATCGCGCCACCTCGCAATGGTTCGCGGGCATGGATCTCCACCCCAACGGCTGCGGCCCGACGCTGCGCGAAACGGCGCTCGCCGGAATCGAAGCCACGGCGTTTTATCCGGCATGGGGCAAACAGCGCCTCTTCAACATGATCGCCAACCGGCCCGACTGGACGCTCTCGCGGCAGCGGCAATGGGGCGTGCCGATGGCGTTCTTCATTCACAAGGAAACAGGCGCGCTGCACCCGCGCACGCCCGAACTGCTCGAAGCCGTCGCCCAGCGCGTCGAGCAAGGCGGCATCGAAGCCTGGCAGACGCTCGACGCCCGCGAGCTGATCGGCGACGACGCCAACCTGTACGAAAAAAACCGCGACACGCTCGATGTCTGGTTCGATTCCGGCACCACCCACTGGCACGTGCTGCGCGGCTCGCACAAAGATTCGCTGCAATTTCCGGCCGATCTCTATCTGGAAGGCTCGGACCAGCATCGCGGCTGGTTCCATTCGTCCCTGCTGACGGCCTCGATGCTCGACGGCCGCCCGCCCTACAAGGCGCTGCTGACGCACGGCTTCACGGTGGATGGCGAAGGCCGCAAGATGAGCAAATCGCTCGGCAATGGCATCGACCCGCATGAGGTCGCCAACCGGCTCGGCGCGGAAATCATCCGCCTGTGGATTGCCTCCACCGATTACTCCGGTGAGCTGGCGATCTCCGAAGAAATCCTCAAGCGCGTCACCGAAGGCTATCGCCGTATCCGCAACACGCTGCGCTTCCTGCTCGCCAATCTGTCGGATTTCGATTTTGCCCAGCACGCGCGCCCGGTCGAAGACTGGCTCGAGATCGACCGCTATGCCGTGGCCCTGGCGAACGCGCTGCAAGGCGACATCCTCGCGCATTACGACAAGTACGAATTCCATCCGGTGGTGGCGCGGCTCCAGACGTTCTGTTCGGAAGACCTCGGCGGCTTTTACCTCGATGTGCTGAAAGACCGGCTTTACACGAGCGCGGCTGATTCGACCGCGCGCCGCTCGGCGCAAACCGTGCTGCACCATATCGCACAGGCGCTGCTACGCCTCATCGCACCGTTCCTGTCATTTACCGCCGAAGAAGCCTGGAAGATCTTCCAGCCTGGCCACGAAACCATTTTCACCGAGACCTATCACGTGTTCCCGGCTATCGCGGATGCGGACTTGCTGCTCGATAAATGGGCCCTGCTGCGCGCCGTGCGCAGCGACGTCACCAAGGCGCTGGAAGAAGCGCGGGTGTCGAACCTGATCGGCTCATCGCTCCAGGCGGAAGTCGAAATCCGCGCGAGCGGAGCGCGCCATGCGGCGCTGGCCAGCCTCGGCGCGGATCTGAAGTTCGTGCTGATTACCTCGGCGGCCACCGTGGTCAAGGTCGAAAGCGAAGCCGAGGAAGCCATCGAAGTGACGGCCTCGAGCTATCTGAAATGCGAGCGTTGCTGGCACTACCGCGCCGATGTCGGCGAGCATGCTGAACATCCCACGCTCTGCGGCCGTTGCATCGACAACCTGTTCGGCAAGGGTGAAACCCGGAGCGCCGCATAATGGCCCGTACCCTGTCCAAACCTACCGGCACGTCGCTTGCGCCCTGGCTCGGCCTCGCCTTCGTCATCATCCTGTGTGACCAGCTGAGCAAAATCGCCATCCTCAGGGTCTTCTCTTATGGCGAAGCCGTTCCGCTTACCGGTTTTTTCAATCTGGTGCTGGTGTACAACCAGGGCGCGGCGTTCAACTTTCTCGCCTCGGCCGGCGGCTGGCAGCGCTGGGCGCTCACCGCGCTCGGCCTCGTTGCGGCGCTGGTGATCGGCTACATGCTCAAGCGTCACAGCGCCCAGCGGCTCTTTTGCACGGCGCTGACGTTTATTCTGGGCGGCGCTTTGGGCAATGTGATCGACCGGCTGGCGTATGGCCATGTGATCGACTTTCTCGACTTTCATCTGAACACGTGGCACTTTCCGGCCTTTAATCTGGCCGATAGCGCCATCACGGTTGGCGCGATTTTGCTGATACTCGACGAATTGCGCCGCGTGCGGCACGGCTCACGCTAGCTGACCGCGCCATGGTATTTCAGGGCTCGCCTGCCCGATGCGAGAGGCGAGCCCTGCCTTTACGCTGTGCCGGAGGCACCCGATGGCTATCGCAGAACTCGCTGGAAAACATCTCGTCCTCGGCCTGACCGGTGGCGTCGCCTGTTACAAGATCGCTGAACTCACGCGCCTGCTGGTCAAGGCTGGCGCGAGCGTGCAAATCGTGATGACCGAGGCGGCGACGCAATTCATCACGCCCGTCACGATGCAAGCGCTCTCTGGCCGCCCCGTCTATACCAGCCAGTGGGACGCGCGCGTGGCCAACAACATGGCGCATATCGATTTGTCGCGCGAAGCCGATGCGATCGTGATCGCCCCCGCCTCCACCGATTTTCTGGCCAGGCTCGCGCACGGCATGGCCGATGATCTGCTTGCGACGCTGTGCGTGGCCCGCGCTTGTCCCTTGCTGGTCGTGCCCGCGATGAACCGCCAGATGTGGCAAAACCCCGCGACCCAACGCAATGTTGCGCAGCTGCGCGCCGATGGCGTGACGGTGCTGGGGCCCGACTCGGGCGCCCAGGCCTGCGGCGAAACCGGCGATGGCCGGATGCTCGAGCCCGGCGCAACCTACGAAGCCATCGCATCTTTTTTCAGCGCGAAGCCTCTCGCCAGGCGGCGTGTGCTGATTACCGCGGGGCCGACCTTCGAGCCGCTTGATCCGGTGCGCGGCCTCACCAACCGTTCCAGCGGCAAGATGGGCTTCGCGCTCGCGCGGGCTGCGCAGCACGCGGGGGCGGACGTTCATTTGATCGCGGGCCCGGTCGCGCTGGCGACGCCGTGGGGCGTGCTGCGCGAAGACGTACAAACTGCGCAGCAGATGCACGCGGCAGTCATGTGCGCTGTACCGCGCGCCGATATTTTCATTAGCGTCGCAGCGGTCGCCGACTGGCGCGTCGCTCACGTCAGCGCCCACAAGATCAAGAAGACTGCGGCCCAAGCGCTGCCCAGCTTCACCTTCGTCGAGAACCCCGACATCCTCGCGGAAGTCGCGCGGCAGCCCGATGCGCCTTATTGCGTGGGCTTTGCCGCGGAAAGCGAAGATCTGGAACGTCACGGCGAGCAAAAACGGCAGCGCAAAAACGTGCCGCTGCTGGTTGGCAACCTAGGCCCGCAGACCTTCGGCCAGGACGACAACGAAGTCGTGTTATTTGACGCCAACGGCATCACGCGGCTGCCACGCGCGGAAAAACAGGAACTGGCGCGCGCGCTGATCGCCGAAATTGCCCAACGGCTGCCGCGCGCCTGAGCCCACCCCCTTTCCACCCCGGAAGAGAGGCACCTCCATGACTTTGCTTTCTGTCCTCGACCAGACCCCCGTCATTGACGGCCACACCGCCGCCAATGCGCTTGCCGCGACCCTTGAACTCGCCCAGCTCGCCGATGAGCTCGGCTATACGCGCTACTGGTGCGCGGAGCATCACGGCCTGCGCGCGGTCTGCAACCCCTGCCCCGAAGTGCTGCTCGCCAGAATCGGCAGCATCACGCAGCGCATTCGCCTTGGCTCCGGCGGCATCATGCTGCCTTACTACAGCCCATTCAAGATTGCCGAGCAATTCATGATGCTCGAAGCGCTCTTTCCCAACCGGATCGATCTGGGGGTCGGACGCGCACCCGGTGGCGACCTGCGCACGGCTCAGGCGGTGGCCGCCGGGGCCTATAACCGGGGCGATATTTTCACGCAGCAAGTCACCGATCTCACGGACATCATTCATCAGACCCTGCCCACCGATCATCTGGCGCATGGTGTCTTGCTTCAGCCGCAAACCGGCACCCGGCCACAGTTGTGGATGCTGGGTTCCAGTGACTTCGGCGGCGCGCTGGCGGCGCAGCTTGGAATGCGTTTCGCCTTTGCGCATTTCATCAACGCGCATTTTGGCGAGCGCGTGGCGCAGATGTACCGGGAGCAATTCCGCGCGACACATGAGCCACGGCCTTATCTTGCGGCAGCCGTCTTCGTCATTTGTGCGGACACCATGCAAGAAGCGGCAGCGCTTGAAAAAGCGGTTGATCTGCGCCGCGTGCAGATGGCGTATGGGCTCAATGAGCCGATCCCGTCGCTCGAGCAGGGCGAGGCGCAAGAGTACGGCGAGCGCGAGCAACTTCTCATCGCGCGCGAAAGGCCGCGCAGCATCATCGGCACGCCGGAGGCCGTCACTGAGCGTCTGCATATGCTGCAGACACAGTTCCAGGCCGACGAGCTCATCGTGCTGACCGTGGCGGGCAGCTACCGTGCCCGCCTGCGCTCTTATGAACTGCTGGCCGAAGCGTTCCAGCTGGAACGCGCGTCCTGATCGCTTTTTTCTATTTTTGACGTTTTGCGAACTTTTTGGACCTGCATGAAACTCGATCTGAAAATTCTCGACGCGCGCATGCGCGATCTGCTGCCCGCCTACGCCACGGCCGGCAGCGCTGGGCTTGATCTGCGGGCCTGTCTCGATGAGCCGTTGATGCTGCCACCGGGCGGCACGACGCTCGTGCCCACGGGATTGGCGATTCATCTCGCCGATCCCGGCTATGCCGCGCTGATCCTGCCGCGCTCAGGGCTCGGACATAAATACGGAATCGTGCTTGGCAATCTGGTCGGTCTAATCGATTCAGATTACCAGGGCCAGTTGATGGTCTCCACCTGGAACCGCAGCGCTGAGCCGTTCACGCTCAACCCAATGGAGCGCCTCGCGCAACTCGTGATCGTGCCAGTGGTGCAGGCGCAATTCAATATCGTCGAGGATTTCGCTGAGAGCGAGCGCGGCGCGGGCGGTTTTGGCAGCACCGGCAAGCAATAAGCCGGATACCGCAAACGCGCTAGCGCGCCGGGCACAAAAAAAACGGCGCGAGGGGGAAACTTCATCCCTTGCGCCGTCGTGCCATCCAGCATCCAGCACTGGCCTGGCTTTCAGTCAGCCAGTTCAAACCATTCAAACCACTCAAACTATTCGACTTCAACCGCCTCCGGATTCGGCTTGCGCGGCGCTGCCGAAGAATCATCGAAGGTCAGGACGACCTTGTCGTTTTCATCGACATCGACGCTCACACGGCCGCCATTCACCAGCTTGCCAAACAGCAATTCGTCAGCCAGGGCCCGGCGGATCGTATCCTGAATCAGGCGCTGCATCGGCCGCGCGCCCGCCAGCGGATCGAAACCGTGTTTAGCCAGATATTTGCGCAAGGCATCGGTGAATAGCGCATCGACCTTTTTCTCGTGCAGCTGGTCTTCGAGCTGGATCAGGAACTTGTCCACCACGCGCACGATGATTTCCTGATCGAGTGCACGGAAGCTGATCGTCGCATCCAGACGGTTACGGAACTCTGGCGTGAACATCCGCTTGATATCAATCATTTCGTCACCGGCCTGGCGCTGCGTCGTAAAGCCGATGGAGGTCTTGCTCATCGACTCGGCACCGGCATTGGTCGTCATGACGATGATGACGTTGCGGAAATCAGCTTTGCGTCCGTTGTTATCGGTCAGCGTGCCGTGATCCATCACCTGCAGCAGCACATTGAAAATATCCGGATGCGCTTTTTCGATTTCATCGAGCAGTAGCACGCAATGCGGTTTTTTCGTCACGGCTTCAGTCAGCAGGCCACCCTGGTCGAAACCGACATAGCCTGGCGGCGCGCCAATCAGACGGCTGACCGCATGCCGCTCCATATATTCGGACATATCGAAGCGAATCAGCTCGATACCCAGCGTGAACGCGAGCTGCCGCGCCACTTCGGTTTTGCCGACGCCTGTCGGGCCCGAAAAGAGAAATGAGCCGATCGGCTTGTCGGTCTTGCCCAAACCCGCCCGCGCCATCTTGATCGCCGCCGCCAGCGCGTCGATCGCCGGATCCTGGCCGAACACCACGCTTTTCAGGTCGCGGTCGAGCGTTTGCAGCTTGCTGCGATCGTCTTGCGACACGCTTTGCGGCGGCACGCGGGCAATCTTCGAGATGATTTCTTCGATTTCACCCTTGCCGATCGTCTTGCGCTGCTTTGACTTCGGCAAGATACGCTGGGCCGCGCCCGCCTCGTCAATCACGTCAATCGCCTTGTCCGGCAAATGACGGTCGGTAATGAAACGCGCGGACAGCTCAGCCGCGGCCGACAGGGCGCCTGCCGAATACTTCACGCCATGGTGCTCTTCGAAACGCGATTTCAGCCCGCGCAGGATCGCCACGGTTTGCTCGACGGTGGGCTCGGACACATCGACTTTCTGGAAGCGGCGCGACAGCGCAGCGTCTTTCTCGAAGATGCCGCGATATTCGGTGAACGTTGTCGCGCCAAGGCATTTGAGCGTGCCCGAGGACAACGCCGGCTTGAGCAGGTTCGAGGCATCCAGCGTGCCGCCCGATGCGGCGCCCGCTCCGATCAGCGTATGAATTTCGTCGATAAAGAGAATGGCGTGCGGGCGCTCCTTGAGCTCCTTGAGCACCGTTTTGAGCCGCTGTTCGAAATCGCCACGATATTTGGTGCCCGCGAGCAACGCGCCCATATCGAGCGAGTACACCTGGGCGTCCGCCAGGATATCGGGCACTTCGCCGCGCGTGATGCGCCAGGCGAGCCCTTCGGCAATGGCTGTCTTGCCCACTCCGGCCTCGCCGACCAGCAGCGGGTTGTTCTTGCGCCGGCGGCACAGCACCTGCACGACACGCTCAACCTCAGCCTCGCGGCCAATCAGCGGGTCGATACGCCCCTCTTTGGCCATCTGGTTCAGGTTCTGCGTGAACTGCGCCAGCGGGGTTTCTTTTTGTGCGGCGGCCTCATCAGATTCAGTGCTGGCTTCGCCTGTCCTTGCGGCATCGGTGCTGCTGGTCTTGGCGATACCGTGGGAAATGAAATTGACAACGTCGAGACGCGTCACGCCCTGCTGTTGCAGGTAATAGACCGCATGCGAATCTTTCTCGCCGAAGATCGCCACCAGCACATTCGCGCCGGTGACTTCCTTCTTGCCGTTCGAGGTGGATTGCACATGCATGATCGCGCGTTGGATCACACGCTGAAACCCCAGTGTGGGCTGGGTATCCACGTCTTCCGCGCCGGGCACCGTGGGCGTGTTGTCGTGAATAAAGTTGCGCAGGTTCTGGCGCAACTCCTCGATATTGGCCGCGCAGGCGCGCAGCACTTCAGCGGCTGCCGGGTTGTCCAGCAGCGCGAGTAAAAGATGTTCAACCGTGATGAACTCGTGCCGTGCCTGGCGTGCTTCCATAAACGCCATGTGCAGGCTGACTTCCAGCTCCTGGGCAATCATGCTTCCTCCATCAGACACTGCAGCGGATGCCCGGCCTGCCGTGCGTGGGTAACGACTTGTTCGACTTTGGTCGACGCGATGTCCCGCGTGTAGACCCCACAAACACCTCTACCTTCCCGATGCACCTTCAACATGATCTGCGTGGCCGTTTCACGATCCTTGCTGAAATACTCCTGCACGATCATCACCACAAACTCCATCGGCGTAAAGTCGTCGTTCAGCAACACCACCCTGTACATAGACGGCGGCTTCAGCTTGCGCGTCTGCCGCTCGAGCACAGTGTTGCCCTGCTTGTCCGGAATAATCGCCATACATACATTTTAAACATTCGGTCAGGCCCGCACCCCTGCCAAAACCCGCCCGCACAACCTGAAGCGCCCTTTAAGGCTCGTCCTCCAGAACCGCGAACGGGGATGTATCCCTACGTCGTGCGCCAGGCCGGTCGCGGTACCAGCCCAGCCTGGTTCTGGCTGCCAGCAACGCTGGCTTGCCGCTGGCAACCCGATGTTCCCGGGCACAGCACCCATTGCGGGAAGTATCGCACACACCTGGCACCGCCCTGGCCTAAACCCATACACACGTTACCGATGAAGCGCGCCACCTCCGGCACCGCAACCACCCGACTCATGTGCGTCGATTATGCGACTTTTCAAGATAGAACGTATGTCGTTTTGCAATACCAGAAACAACATGGAAATCTGCAAATGGATTCTTTACAACGTTATCCGTCATATCTCAAAATTTTCTTGACACTCGAATAAAGAGCCTCAACAATAAAAAGCTGGCACTTATTTCAATGCAGATTAAATCGAAGTAATGCCGTTGGTGAGCTTGTGAAAGAAGAAGCGGCCGTATTTAAATATGGCCGTTAAGTTTTTCGAGGGCTCGTGGTAGTCACATGAGACAGGGGAAGCAGGAATGGCAACTGGTACAGTCAAATGGTTCAATGACGCAAAAGGTTTCGGTTTCATTACGCCTGATGAGGGCGGCGAAGATCTTTTTGCGCATTTCTCGGCAATCCAGATGAACGGTTTTAAAACCCTCAAGGAAGGCCAGAAAGTGAGCTTCGAAGTTGTACAAGGACCCAAAGGCAAACAGGCATCGAATATTCAGGAAGCAGTCTGAATCTTCTCGATTCCCGTAGTCTGGAACCCGGCTTAATGCCGGGTTTTTTTATATGCAGACTGATTCTGGTTATGCGAATTGATTAAACGACTTTCAGCATCGCCATCATCCCGAGATCTTCGTGCTCAAGAATATGGCAATGAAACATGCGGAGCCCCGCCATAGGCTGGATAGTGGCAATGCGCACGGTTTCACCTGGCTGCACATTCACCGTATCGCGCCAGGCGCGCCAGGTTTCGGGTGTGCTGACACCGTTTTGATCCCGAGCCACGACCTGAAACTGCGTGCCGTGCAAATGAAACGGATGGTCCATGTCGGTCTGGTTCTCGATCGACCATAGTTCGACCTCGTCACGCCGGCTGGTCAGCGCGATATGCGCCGGATCGAACACCGCGCCATTAATCATGAATTTCATCCCGGCCGGCGGCGTATTCGTATTGGCCGCGCGCGGCGGCATCGCGTGTCCGGCGTGGCTGCCCTCCATCTCCATGGCCTCGGTGAAGATCACCGATTTGCGCGCCACCGGCTTACCCAGCGCAGGCAGCGGCCGCAGCGCAGGTAGCGCCCTGCCCGCGCCCGCTCGCGGTGCGAACGACACGTGCGCCAGCACACGCTCCGGCTCTGGCTCAAGGCTGCCATGCGACAGCGCCATCTTGCGGCGGTCGTAGCGCGCGGCGCTCAAACTGGCCTGAGCCGGTTCCGAGCCCGCGGCCACAATCAGTTCAGCGCGCTCGCCCGGCGCCAGCAGCAACGTCGTCAATCCTGTGCGCGCGTGCTCCAGCAAACCTCCATCGGTGCCCACCTGGCTAAAACGCCGACCCGCGCCCAGCGTCAGTTGCAAATAACGCGCGTTACAGGCATTCCACACGCGCCAGCGCTCGTCCTCGCCCACCTCGATGAGCGGCTGATGCGCGCCGTTCAACAAGACAAATTGCCCTTCGCGGCCATTCATCCAGTCCAGCCTGTCGTTGGGCGCGATCGTGCCGTCTTCGGCGAGTTTCAGATCGGTGAAAAACAGATGCCGCTCCGGCCAGCTCTTCAGTGGATCGTCCGCCGCCCGCACCACGAACGGGCCAGCCAGGCCGCGAAACACCTGCTCCGCCGTCATCATGTGCGGATGCGGGTGATACCAGTACGTGCCCGCGCAGCCCTTGGGCAGCGTGAAGCGGTAGACGCGCGATGCGCCCGGAGCGACCGGATCTGCCGGATTGCCATCCTGGTCCGGCGGCACCGGCAAACCGTGCCAGTGAATCGTCGACGGTTGGGGCAAATGATTGACGAAGCGAATTTCGACGGTATCGCCTTCCCAGACGTCAATCAGTGGACCGATCGCCGGGCCCATCGCCGCATGGTGTCCCGCTGCGCCCTGTGCCCCCGGTGCGCCGGATGTCGCTGACGCATCGTATTGCCAGAACATCGTCGCGGCGTTCGGGAGCAACTGATGCGACACCGGATGCGCCACCAGCGTTGCACGAAACACGCCCGCTTCCCGGCTTTCATTGGCCAGCGTCCGTAATGCTGCCAGCGGCTTGCCGACTGGCAGGGCATCGGATGCGGCCAGCGCCGTGCCGTCGGGCACAAGCGCGGCTTCAGGCTTCATGCCCGGCATCGCGGACAAATCATGTCCCGCATGCTGGGCCCAGCCCGTGCGCGTGACAAGCGAGGCCAGCGCCAGGCTCAAAGTCTGGGTGCAAAAGGTTCTGCGAGTTCTACGGCTCATCAGGGAATCCTCAATAGTGGGGCGTATAGAGGCCTATTTTCCGGTACGCCGTGCGCAACCGGAAACGCCAGCGTGGCGATCATAGCGCACAGGCACACCCCGCCTCTGCAGACGACTTCCTCGAAAAACCGGTCTTCTGAGGCGTATCAGCCGGCATATCCCCGCAACACATCGCCTTTCAGCACGCCCCACCTTATCTCGGAGCACGGGTGCGCGGCGACTGGCGCGGCACGCACCCTCGCCTCAACCGAAAGTGCCCGCCGTCGTGCCACCGTCGACCGTGTAGAACATGCCGTTGGTATAGCTCGCCTCCGGCGACGACAGATGCGCGATCACGTTCGCCACCTCCTCGGCACGCGCCAGCCGCCCCAACGGCATGCGGCTTTCATAGAACGCCCGGTCGTAGCGCGGGTTGTCGGCGAACAGTTCATCCGCCATCGGCGTCTCGACGAAGCCAGGACACACCGCGTTGCTGCGAATCCCTTCACGCGCGTAATCGAGCGCCAGACAGCGCACGAG